>JAUSCR010000054.1 GCA_030651175.1 Dehalococcoidia bacterium | reverse complement strand
CCGGCGCGTTCCAGGTCCACCGCCTCCTCGAGGACGGCGCGAGCCAGGTCCAGGATGAACGCCTCCCGTGAAGGGTAGTATTCGTTGAAGGACCAGTCGGCGATGGTGTAGGGGCCAGTGAGCATTCCCTTGACAGGCCGCTTGGTGAGGCTCTGGGTGTACTTCCACCACTCGATTGTGATGGCGGCGGTGCGGCCTACCGGTCCCACGGCGATAGGTTTGCGGTAGTAGCGGTTGCCGTAGGAGCGCACCAGGCCGCTGATCTTGAATCCCTTCATGTTCTCCGCAAAGTACTCGACCATGTCGCCACGGTACATCTCGCCGTCCACCAGGATGTCTATGCCCATCTCCTCCTGGAGGCGAATCCACTCCTGGGTGGCCTGGCGCTCCAGCTTCAGCAGCTCCTGGTCGGACATCTCGCCCCGGGAGTGCTTGTTGCGAGCGCTGGTCAGGTAGTCGGGCTTGGGAAAGCTGCCCACGGATGTGGTAAGTAGACCTTTTGTCATTGCGACTTCTCCCCTCCTCCAAATGCACCGTACTTGGCAAGACGTTGAAAACTTCTTCGACCATCCCCCTGTCCCCCTTCCTGACCAGGAAGGGGGTGAAAGAGATATCTGGGGGATACCCCCACCAAAGGGGCTTCGCCCCTCTGGACTCTCCTTATCCCAGCACCGCCTGGGCCTTGCGTGCTCCCTCCACCAGCCGTGCCAGCTTCTGGCGGGCGTTCTGCCTTGGCAGAAAGTCCAGGCCGCAGCTAGTGCTTAGTTGCAGCCGCTCCATCGGGACATGGCGACTCACCCGGCGCACCGCCGCCACAATCTCTTCGACTGGCTCCAAACGGGTGTTGCGGGCGTCCAACAGGCCCACGGCCAGCTCCTTGTCCTTGGGGAAACCATCCAGCAGGTCGAAGTTGCGGGGACCCCAGGCAAAGTCCAGGCCAATCACCTGAAACGGCAGGCGGTACAGGCCAGGGGTCAGGCCGGATACGTCTCTGAAATAGGTGCAGATCGCCGTCTTGGTGCGCAGGCCACGGGTCACTATTTCAGAAGCCTCCTGGAGGAGAGGCATGTCCTCTTTGTATTTCAGGATAGCGGGCTCGTCGAACTGGATGACCGGCGCACCGGCTGCTTGAAGGGCCAGCGCCTCCTGGTTCAGCACCCGCGCCAGGTCCAGCACCAGGGAGCGCAGGTCTGCGTAGCACCCCTGCTGCGATAGCCTGGCCAGGGTGTACGGCCCGGTGATGACTGCTTTGACCGGCTTCCCACTGTGAGCCACCGCGAACTTGTAGTCGTTGACGGTTATGGGGCTATCCCACGCCAGCTTGCTCTGGGCTATGGGGTGCCTGTAGTAGGTGTTGGAGTCGAAGTAACGGATGAGGCCGTTGATGGTGAAGCCCTTGATGCGCTGAGCCAAATAGGTCTGTCCGTCGTCCCAGCGGATTTGCCCGTCGGTCACCAGGTCTATGCCTGCATCCACCTGCTCCTGGATGGCCTCAATGGTCACCTCGTCCTCCACCTGCCGGAGCTGTTCCAAGGTAATGTGCCCCTGGTCGAACTGGCCTATGGCGTTGCGCAGGCTTGGGGCCTTGGTGCCTGGCCCAATTTTGGGATAGTTGCCTACTACGGTGGTAATCAATAGATGGTTCTCCAAAGTGATGGATGCCGATTTCTTATCACGGATGCTCTATTCTACCGAAAGCCTGTAGGAGGCGCAATGCATCGCAAATGGTGGTTCCATACTAGGGTATCCAAAATGGGAGGCCCAGTATGGAAAAGGACATTACGGATGCGGAGCTTAGGAAGCTAGAAGTCGAGGTAGACGAATTGGCTAGGCATATGTTGGAAAGACCCGCAACGCTCACTGAGGCCCTGAACGCTGCCCTAGAGGGCTTTGCGGAGGGAACCGTCCTTGCAAAGATAGAGCGGTTTCATGGAACCTTGAAGCAACGTACCAAAGTAATGCGGGGGCTGAAGAATCGGAATCCGCCAAGCTGATCATGGACGGGTGGTTGGGGCATTACAACTTCTTCCGCCCGCATGGGATTAGGGGGTCGGACACCCGCTCAGGCTGCTGGAGTGGCGTTCCCGTATAAGGAATGGAACGATGTAGTTGCGGAAGGGTATATCCCTACGGAAAGGCGCGAGACTACGAGGCTAGTCCTATGATGCACCACCCCCTATCGAGCAGAACCAGACAAGTAAGTGTATTGACATAGGATGGCGGCTTTATTATACTTAGCGATTGCTGCAACCTGCCCAACAGGACGGGGGTGCAAGCAAGTTTTATTTTGTCTGGAAGGGTGATTAGTGCCCACAGTAAATCAGTTGTTGCGGAAGAGTCGGGTGCCTCTGCGCAAGCGCACCAAGACCCCGGCTTTGCGGTTTGTTCACAACACCTTGCGCAATCGCATGGTGCGCAGCGCCGGCTCTCCCCAGCGGCGCGGTGTATGTGTGCAGGTGAAGACCATGACACCCAAGAAACCAAACTCGGCGCTGCGCAAGGTAGCCCGAGTGCGTCTAAGCAACGGCATTGAAGTGACCGCTTACATCCCTGGCGAGGGCCACACGCTCCAGGAACACTCCGTGGTGCTGGTGCGGGGGGGGCGTGTCAAGGACCTGCCGGGTGTGAGATACCATATCGTCCGTGGCACCCTGGACTCCACGGGAGTCACCGGACGCAAGCAGGGCCGAAGCAAGTACGGCGCCAAGAAAAGCTAAGACCGAAGGATAGGGAACAATGCCCAGAAGGCGACAAGCGGAACGCAGGATTATTGCGCCCGACCCGAAGTACGGGAGCGAGGAGCTTGCCCGTTTCATCAATAGGGTGATGTGGGCGGGCAAAAAGAGCGTTGCGCAGAGGATAGTGTACCAGGCTCTGGAAAAGGTGGAAGAGGAGACGCACCGCAACGCCATTGAGGTATTTGAGCAGGCAATGCGCAATGTCGCCCCTATGCTGGAGGTTAAGCCACGCCGGGTAGGCGGAGCTACTTACCAGGTGCCTGTAGAGGTGCGCAGCGAACGCCGAACAGCTCTGGCCATGCGCTGGCTCCTGGCTGCGGCGCGGGCTCAGACGGGCGCAGCCATGTCGGAGCGACTGTCCCGTGAGTTACTTGAAGCCTCAAAAGGGCAGGGTGCGGCGGTGAGACGGCGTGAGGAGTTGCACCGTATGGCCGAGGCCAACCGGGCCTTCGTCCATTTCCGGTGGTAGCGTCTCCTTCAACGCATTCCCATCCAAGCGAAAGTCAATGTGGGGTAAGTCGTGGAATTCTCTGTGGAAAGAATAAGGAATATAGGGTTTATCGCGCATATTGATGCGGGTAAAACTACCGTCACGGAACGGGTGCTGTTTGCCGCGGGCCGCACTTACAAGATGGGTAACGTGGACGCGGGCACTGCCACCATGGACTGGATGGACCAGGAAAAGGAGCGCGGCATAACCATTACAGCCGCCGCTGCCACCTGCCAATGGAACGATTATCGTATCAACATCATTGACACCCCAGGCCACGTAGACTTCACCGCCGAGGTGGAACGGAGCCTGCGGGTGCTGGATGGTGGCGTTGTCATCTTTGACGCCGTGGCCGGCGTGCAGCCGCAGTCGGAGACAGTCTGGCGACAGGCGGACAGATATCATGTCCCGCGCATCTGCTTCGTGAATAAAATGGACCGCGTGGGCGCCAACTTTGTGCGCACCGTAGACATGATCCGTCACAGGCTGAAGGCCAAGCCGGTGCCCATTCAGATACCCATGGGCAGCAACTCCACTTTTGAGGGCGTCATAGACCTCATGGAGGGAAACGCCCTGACCTTCTCCGGTGACATCTCCCAACCGCCGGGCGTTTCCCCTGTTCCCGAGAAGTACCGGGAGGGGTTCCTCCAGTACAGGGATGCTATGGTGGAGAGGATCGCCGAGACAGATGAAGCCCTTCTAATCAAGTACCTGGAGGGAGAGGCCATCTCCACGGAGGAGCTTCGGGCCGCTCTGCGGCGCGCCACTATCAGCAACTCTCTAGTCCCGGTTCTCTGCGGCACCGCCCTTAAGAACCAGGGAATCCAGCCTTTATTGGATGCTGTCACCTACTTCCTTCCCTCTCCCGCGGATGTGCCGCCCGTGCATGGACTCCATCCCAAGACGGGCGGCGAAGAGGTCAGGAAGGCCACTAACGAAGAGCCTTTTTCCGCCCTGGCTTTCAAGGTAATGATAGACTCATACACGGGGCGGCTGGTGTATATGCGGGTCTATTCCGGCACGGCCCGGGGTGGAGATATGGTGTACAACGCCACCAAGGGGCAGCGAGAACGCATGGGCCGGCTGATGATGATGATGGCCAACCGCAGGGAGGATGTGGAGGAAATACACGCAGGGGATATTGTGGCCGCAGTTGGTCTGAAGAACACCTTTACAGGCGATACCCTGTGCAGCGAATCGGAACCGGTTATCCTAGAGGCCATCCGCTTCCCTGAACCTGTTCTTTCCGTGGCGGTGGAACCCAAGAGCAAGGCAGACCAAGAGAAGCTTGCCGACGCACTGATCAAGCTGGGTGAAGAGGACCCAACGTTCCGGGTCCGGTACGACCAGGAAACTGGGCAGACCCTTATCTCTGGCATGGGAGAGCTCCATCTGGAGGTGGTGGTGGAGCGGATGAGGCGGGAGTTCAACGTGCAGGCCAACGTGGGCAGGCCCCGCGTGGCCTACAGGGAGGCCATCACCGCCCCAGCCCGCGCAGAGGGACGGCTCGTCCGCCAGACTGGGGGGCATGGCCAGTACGGGCACGTTTGGCTGGAGGTGGAGCCACTGGAACGCGGGACAGGCTTCGTTTTTGAGAACAAGATAGTGGGCGGTAAAATACCCAGAGAATACATCCCCGGCGTGGAACAAGGGGCCAAGGGCGCTATGGAGGCCGGCGTGGTGGCTGGCTACCCGGTCATAGACGTGAAAGTGACCCTGGTGGACGGCAGCTACCACGAGGTGGACTCTTCGGATATGGCGTTCCGCATTGCCGCGTCCATGGGCATGAAGGAGGCTCTGCGGCGTGCCAAACCAGTCCTCCTGGAGCCTATTATGGCCATTGAAGTGGTAATGCCGGGCGATTTCCTGGGGGAAATTCTGGGGGACTTGAGCAGCCGCCGGGCCCATATTCGCAACATGGAGGGAGTTGGGGATACCCAGGTGGTGACAGCCCACGTTCCCCTGTCCGAGATGTTTGGCTATGCTACCCAAATCCGCTCCCTGACTCAGGGACGGGCCAACTACACCATGGTGTTCGACAACTACGCCGAGGTGCCGGAGCATATAGCCAGTGAGGTTATGCACAAACAGTAAAAGCCCCCGCGAGCCGCAACCTACGGCATCATTGAGGTAACTATGGTAACAACACAAACTCAAACACACCGCCAGCGCATTCGGATAATCCTGAAGGCGTTCGATCACCGGGTGCTCGACCAGTCGGCGGAACATATAGTGGAAACGGCAGAGCGGGCTGGGGCGCAGGTAGCGGGGCCTATCCCACTGCCTACGTCAATCAAACGCTTCTGCGTCATTCGCTCGCCCCACGTTGATAAGAACTCCCGCGAGCACTTTGAGATCCGCACCCATAAGCGGCTCATTGACATCCTGAGTCCAACTTCCAAGACAATTGACGCCCTTACGCGGCTGAACATGCCGGCGGGCGTGGATATTTCCATAAAGATGTAGGGTGCTGTAGCTGTATGACCATAGGACTTTTGGGAAAGAAGATAGGCATGACCCAACTCTTCCTGGCGGACGGCCTGGTGGAGATGGTCACCGCTGTGGAGGCCGGGCCTTGCGTTGTGACCCAGGTGAAAACCAAGGCCAAGGACGGCTATGAGGCGGTGCAGTTGGGGTTTAGCGAGGCGCGCAGGCTTACCAAGCCGATGGAAGGGCACCTGCGCCGTACAGGCAAGTTCCGGTATCTGCGAGAGATGCCTGCCAGCGATATAGGGGCTGTCCAGGTGGGCGACAAAGTGGATGTAAACCTGTTTCATCCTGGTGACCTGGTGGACATTATTGGCGTATCCAAGGGCCGGGGCTTTGCTGGGGGAGTGAAGCGGCACCACTTCAAAGGCGGGCCCAAGACCCACGGCCAGTCGGACCGCCAGCGGGCGCCGGGGTCCATAGGCTCAGGCACAACGCCCGGACGCGTCATAAAAGGGCTGCGCATGGCGGGGCACATGGGCAACCATAGGGTAACAGTCCGCAACCTGGAGGTCGTCCAGGTGGACGCCGAAAGAAATCTGCTTCTGCTTCGAGGAGGCCTCCCAGGGGCCAAGGAAAGCCTGGTCTTAATCCGGCAGGCCAAGAAGACATTGCGGCGAGTGCAAAGCTAAACCCATGCAGCTATCTATTGTAAATACAGAGGGCACCCAAATGGGGACGTTGGACGTCAGCGACCTTCTGTTCGGCGTGCCCATGAACACCTCGGTGGTGCATCAGGCCATGGTGAGCCAGAGGGCCAATGCCCGGCAGGGCACATCCAGCACCAAGACCAGAGGAATGGTATCCGGCGGTGGCATTAAGCCACGCCCCCAGAAACACTCAGGCCGGTCCCGCCAGGGGTCTATCCGAGCACCCCAGTGGCGCCACGGAGGAATAGTATTCGGCCCGTCGCCCAGGAGCTACAGGCAACGGCTGCCCAAGAAGATGCGCCGGCTGGCCATCAGGTGTCTCCTGTCGGAGAAGGTTCGAGAAGACCGGCTTACAGTGTTGCAGGCCCTGGAGTTTCCACAGCCCAAGACGAAGGAGATGCAACGCATCCTGGCAGCCCTGGGCGCTACGTCCAAGGTCCTGCTGGTGACGCCTCAAAAGGACGAAGCGGTGGTAATGTCCGCCCGAGGCTTGCAAAAAGTGAAGACCCTACCTGCGCCCAATCTTAGCGTACTGGACATTCTGGACTGCGACCGCCTGGTCATGACAGTGGACGCGGTGCGTGTGATAGAAGCGCTGTGGGCCGGCCCGGCGGAGTCGGCGGTAGCTGACGACGCCAAGACCGGTGAGGAGGCATAGCGGTGCAGATGCTGCAAGTTCTGGTACGACCGGTGGTCACGGAGCAGAGCACCCTGCTCCAGGAGAAGGACAAATACGTGTTTGAGGTATTGCCCTCCGCCAACAAGGTCATGGTGCGACAGGCGGTGGAGCAGGCATTCAATGTAAAGGTTATCAAGGTCAACATAGTCATGAACCGTGGCAAGATGAAACGGTATGGGCCAAGGCGTGTGACCACCCGGGATATTAAAAAGGCCATAGTAACACTGAAGCCAGGCGACAGGATTCAGATATTCGAGGGGGCGTAGGAAGTGCCGCTCAAGAGCTTTAAACCAGTAACGCCGGGACTGCGGGCCGCTGTGCTCCCCACTTTTGAGGAGCTCACCACGTCGCGCCCTGAGAAGTCCCTTCTAGCGCCCAGGAAGCGGATGGCAGGGCGTAACTCGGCGGGCAGGGTCAGCGTCCGGCACAGGGGCGGTGGCGCCAAGCGGGCGTACAGGATAATAGACTTCAAACGCGACAAGATAGGCGTGCCCGGCAGGATCGCATCCGTTGAATACGATCCCAACCGCGCGGCTCGCATCGCCCTGGTGCACTATGCTGATGGAGAGAAGCGATATATCCTACACCCGCTGGGTGTTAAAATGGGAGACCGGATAGAGGCGGGCCCAGATGCGGAGATCAGGGCGGGAAATGCTTTGCCCCTGTCCCACATCCCCACTGGCACAATGGTCCATAACATTGAGATGCAGCCGGGGCGGGGCGGACAGGTGGCACGCAGCGCTGGCGGCTCGGCGCAGGTGCTGGCTAAAGAGGCGGACTACACGCTGCTCCGCCTGCCTTCGGGGGAGGTGAGGCGTTTCCTGAGCCGGTGCATGGCCACCATAGGCCAACTGGGCAACGTGGACCATAAGAACATCAAGCTGGGCAAGGCGGGAAGAAACAGGTGGCTGGGCCACCGACCAGAGGTAAGAGGCTCCGCCATGAGTCCCAGGGACCACCCACACGGTGGTGGAGAAGGGCGCTCGCCCATAGGGATGCCAGGGCCCAAGACCCCTTGGGGTAAGCCAACCCTTGGGTACAAGACCCGCAGGAACAAGAGGACCACCAACATGATAGTCCGCGGAAGGCGGGAGAGGTAGCCGAACTGATATGTCCCGTTCAGTGAAAAAAGGACCATACGTCCATCCGAAGCTGCTGAAGAAGATAGAGATTGCCCAGCGGCGAGGTGTCCGAACGGTCATACGCACTTGGTCCAGGCCATCAGTGATCATGCCTAGCATGGTTGGCTTGACCATAGCTGTCCATGATGGCCGGCGGCACGTTCCGATATTCATTACAGAGAACATGGTGGGGCATCGGCTGGGAGAGTTCGCGGCTACCCGTACCTTCCGGGGCCACTCCTCCAAGTCGGAGAGGACAACAACGGTGAAGCGGCCATGACCCTATCCAACAATCCTATCAAGCACCGCTGCCTGAAGGCTGCGGCATCAATGCCCCCGCCTTCAGGCGGGGGTAGAAGATGGTTTTCAGGATGAACTCATGACGGTACAAGCAACTGCCAAAGGCATAAGTGTATCACCAAAGAAGCTGAGGTTGGTGGTGGACATGGTGCGTGGTAAAAAGGTGGAGGATGCCCTGAACATACTGAAGTACTATCCCAGCCCCAGCGCGCAGCATGTGGCCAAGGTAGTGAAGGCTGCCGCAGCCAACGCCGAGAACAATTTATTGTTGGAGCCGACGGCGTTGCGAATTGTGGGCATTTACGCCAACGAAGGCCCAACGCTGAAGCGGCTACGGGCCAAGGCCCGGGGCCGGGCGGGCCGCATATTGAAGCGGTCCAGCCACATTACTGTGCTAGTGGACGAGGAGGCGTAATTGGGTCACAAAACCCATCCCATTGGTTTCCGCCTGGGCGTCATCCGTGGCTGGGAGGCGACCTGGTTTGCCCCCAAGGGCAGCGTATACAGGGACCTGCTTCAGGAAGACCTTCATATACGCCGGGCCATAACGTCCCGCTACTCGGATGCGGGGATCGCTCAGGTAAACATAGAGCGGGGGAGCAGTGACCTAATAATAACACTGCACACCGCTCGCCCCGGCATTGTCATAGGTCGCGGTGGCCAGAGAATAGAGGAACTGCGCCAGTTCCTGGAAACCCAGACCGGCAAAAAGGCCCGGGTGAACGTGCAGGAGATACGCCAGCCGGAGATGAACGCCTACCTGATAGCCCGCAGCGTGGCCGACCAACTGGAGAGGCGGGTGGCGTTCCGGCGCGCTATGCGCCAGGCGGTGACCCGGGCCATGCAGTCCGGTGCGCAGGGCATCAAAATACTCTGTGCCGGTCGCCTGGGTGGTGCGGAGATAGCCCGGCGGGAGAAGTTGATGGAAGGCCGAGTGCCTCTGCACACTCTCCGTTCAGACATAGACTATGGTATGGCCGAGGCGAATACCATGATGGGCAAGGTGGGTACCAAGGTGTGGCTATACCGAGGCGACATACTTCCTCAGCCCAAAGAGGAGGCGGAGGAGTTGGGCACCATAGAGGTGACTCTGCAAAGCGGCGATTTGGACTCTGGCTTGGAGATAGAGAATGCTGCAGCCCAAGAGAGTTAAGTTCCGCAAAATGCAGCGGGGCCGGATGGAGGGGAATGCCAATTCCGGCAACAGTGTTGTGTTTGGTGACTTTGGCCTGAAGGCCATGGCGCCGGCGTGGATCACAGCTCGTCAGATAGAGGCGGCCCGGAGGGCTATCACCCGGCACTTCAGGCGCGGAGGTCAGGTGTGGGTGAGGGTTTTCCCGGACAAGCCAGTCTCGAAAAAGCCGTTGGAGACGCGCATGGGCGGCGGCAAGGCGCCCACGGACCGCTGGGTTGCTGTGGTGCGCCCAGGGCGCATCCTGTTTGAGGTAGGTGGCGTGTCGGAAGAGACGGCCAAGAGGGCACTGTACCTGGCGGGCATGAAGCTGCCTATTCCAGTGCGTACGCTAAGCAGGGAAGCCCGCCAAGAGGCGACCACACCGGACAAGGAGCAAGATGCGCATTCATGAGGTCAGGGCCCTCTCCCCAGAAGACATGGAGAAGGCGCTGGCGGAGGCGTATCGCGAGGCTCTAAGCATTCGCTTCCGGCTGGCCACCAGGCAGCTGAACGATACCTCTCAGGCCAAGAAGGTGAAGAGAAAGATCGCTCAGTTCAAAACTGTAATGCAGGAGCGGAAACTGGTGGAGCAGCAGACATGAGACAGCAACGCAGGAAGACACGCATCGGCCTGGTGGTCAGTGACAAGGGCGACAAGACTGTGATTGTGGCGATGGAGTGGCGCCAGCGCCATCCGCTGTACCGGAAGAGCGTCAGGCGCATTACCCGATTTCATGCCCATGACGAGGGTAACAACTGCCGGGTAGGGGACCAGGTGCGGATTGTGGAGACCAGGCCTATCTCCAAAACAAAGCGATGGAGAGTGGTGGAGGTCCTGGCCCGGGGTGAAGTGCCTGAAGTGAAACCAATCGAGATTGGAGCTGCCCTGGAGAGCGTGATCCTGGCGACCACTGAAAAGGCAACGCCTCTGGTGTCCGAGGCAGCGGCGATGGTTGAGCCTGAGCCGGAAACCGAAAAAGAGGTAACTGGAAGTTGATTCGAACGTACACCAGGCTCACTGTAGCGGACAATTCGGGTGCCCGTGTAATCATGTGCATCAACATACCCGGCGGCTCAGGGAAACGGTACGCCCGCGTGGGGGACGTAATAGTGGCCGCAGTCAAGGAGGCCATACCTGGGGCGGCTGTCAAGAAGGGCGAAGTGGTGCGCGCCGTTGTGGTACGTACGAAGCAGCCCTACCGGCGGCCCGATGGTTCGTACATTCGGTTTGATGACAACGCGGCGGTGCTGCTGACGGACCAGGCGGTCCCGCGAGGGACCCGGATCTTTGGGCCGGTAGGCCGCGAGCTTAGGGATAAGAACTACATGCGAATAATTTCGCTGGCGCCGGAGGTGCTTTGAGATGCGCGTCCGGCAAAACGACACAGTGGAAGTCATATCAGGAAGAGACGCAGGGAAGAGGGGCAAGGTACAGCAGGTGCTAGTCCCCAATGACCGTGTCCTGGTGGAAGGATTGAACTTAGTCAAGCGTCATCAGAAGCCCACCGCCAATATGCGGCAGGCGGGTATCATCCAGAAGGAGGCTCCCATCCCTCTGGCTAAAGTAATGTTGGTATGCCCGCGGTGCAACAAGGCGGCGCGGGTTGGACACCGGTTCCTTGAAGATGGACGGAAGGTTAGGGCGTGCAGAAGATGCAACGAAATGATAGACCTGTAAATACAGCTCGGCAATCGAAACCAAGAGGCCAGAGCACACCAAAGCCCGCTTCCGGTTCCAAGGGGAATGCAGGGCCTCGGCGGCAGCAGCGGGATGCTGCCACCCAGGTTGCTCCTGCGGAGGTAGAGGCCAGCGCTCAGGCCACGGTTTCCCGTGTGCCCAGACTGTTGCAGCGGTATAGGGATGAGGTGGTGCCCACGCTGGTGAAGGAGTTTGGCTATGGGAGTCCCATGCAAGTGCCAAGGCTCAAGAAGATAGTGCTTAACGTGGGAATGGGGGAAGCACTGACTAATGCCAACGCTGCGGAAAACGTTACCCAGATGCTGGGAACCATCGGCGGGCAGCACCCAGTGATCACCAAGGCCAGGCGCTCCATAGCGGCGTTCAAGCTCAGGGAGGGGCAGAGCATTGGGGCTATGGTCACTCTGAGGTCGCGCCGCATGTACGATTTCCTGGACCGGCTGGTGAACTCGGCCCTGCCCAGGATCAGAGACTTTACTGGTGTGCCGCGGGGTAGCTTCGATGGAGGGGGCAACTACTCCCTGGGCATCCGGGAGCAGGTTATCTTCCCCGAGATTGAGTACAGCCGAATAGACAAAATCCGGGGTCTTCAGGTTTCCTTTGTCACATCCGCCAGGTCCAAAGAGGAGGCCTTCCGGCTTCTTGAGTTGCTGGGTATGCCTTTCGCTAAAGTCGAGAGCACCCAGAATAGAGGATAGTATGGCTACAAAGGCGAAGGTTCAAAAATGGCTGAGGTCGCCCAAGTACAGGGTGCAGTACCATAACAGGTGCTACCAGTGTGGCAGGCCTCGGGCCTACATACGCTTCTTTGGGCTTTGCCGTATATGTTTCCGTACCTTGGCGCTCCAGGGGCAGCTCCCTGGAGTACGAAAAGCTAGCTTGTAGGTGATGCCGTGAGCCAATCAGACCCTATAGCCGATATGTTGACACGCCTTCGCAACGCCCTGGCGGTTCGCCGCGACTGGGTGGTGGTGCCGTCATCCAAAATCAAGAAGGCAGTCGCTCAGGTCCTTAAAGACGAGAGCTACGTGAGCGAGTACCAGGTGGTCAAGGATGGAGTGCGGGAGGTGCTGCGCATTCATCTTAGGTACGACGACAATAACCAGCCAGCCATCAATGGTCTGAGGCGGGTTAGCAAGCCTGGCCTGCGAGTCTATGTCACCAAAAAGGAACTCCCGCGTTTCTACGGAGGAAGGGGCATCTCCATCATCTCCACGCCTCAGGGGATGATGACCGGGCAGGAGGCGTGGCGCAAAGGCATTGGCGGTGAGTTGATATGTTACACCTGGTAGAGGTAGCACTAGCATGTCCAGAGTAGGCAGAGCACCAATTGCGATACCCCCAGGGGTAAATGTAACCGTTGACTCCGGACTGGTGACGGTTCAGGGGCCGCGCGGTGTATTGAGCCACCAGTTGAACGCAGGCATCTCTGTTGGTGTGGAAGAGAGCCGGGTGGTGGTGTCCCGGGAGTCGGACCAAAGGGAACACCGTGCGTTGCATGGTCTGACCCGCTCCCTGATTGCCAACATGGTCGCGGGGGTCACCCAGGGGTTCCAGAAAACCCTGGCGCTGGAAGGGGTTGGATACAGGGCTCAGGAATCTGGCAAGGGGCTGGTGCTACAGTTGGGAATGTCCCACCCCGTGGAGTTTCAGCCCTTGGAAGGCATAACCCTGACGGTGGAGGGCGTCAACCGCATCCACGTTCGTGGCATTGATAAGCAGCGTGTGGGAGAGATGGCCGCCCAAATTCGCCACGCCCGCCCGCCCAATGTATATACCGGCAAGGGAGTCCGATACCTGGGTGAGCAGGTCAGGCTCAAGCCGGGCAAGACCGCCGGGAGGGCCCGCTAAGATGCCGCATACGGCAATTCGCAGGGAGCATCGTAAGAGCCGGCACATGAGGGTGCGGATGAAGGTCATCGGTGTGCCGCAGAGGCCCCGGCTCAACGTGTTTCGTAGCCTCCGTCATATCTATGCCCAGGTGATAGACGACACCACGGGTTCTACCCTGGCGGCTGTCTCCACCCTGAGCCTTGCGGTGGCCGACAAGTCCATCGGAGGGGCCAAGACGGAGCTGGCCCAAAAGGTGGGGACTGCCATTGCCCAGCAGGCCAGGGATGCAGGAGTAACACGTGTGGTGTTTGACCGCGGCGGCTACAAGTACCATGGGCGCGTGAAGGCCCTGGCAGAGGCCGCGCGCAAGGGAGGTCTGGAGTTCTGATGACAAACAGGTATCCCAACGAGCGAAGAGAGTCCGAACGCTCCCAGTCGGGGTTTTCAGAGAAGGTGGTAAACCTCCGCCGTGTGGCCAAGGTGGTGAAGGGAGGGCGACACATGAGCTTTAGCGCATTGGTCACTGTGGGGGATGGGCATGGGCGTGTGGGAATTGGACTGGGTAAATCTGGGGCCATTCCCGATGCTGTGCGCAAAGCCACTTCTGCCGCGCAAAAGAACCTGATTACCGTGCCGCTGGCGGGCACCACTATTCCCCATATGGTCAAGGCCAAGTATGGAGCGGCGGAGGTGCTAATCAAGCCGGCAACACCAGGCACAGGTATCATTGCAGGAGCCTCTATGCGCGCCGTTCTTGAGCCTGCGGGCATAAAAGATGTTGTCACCAAGTCCCTGGGAAGCCAAAATCCCATCAACGTGTGCAGGGCTACCCTGGAGGCGCTGCGGCAGCTACGCGCCCTCCCGGCAGATAGAACGGTACCCCAGGGTGGTCCAGCAGAGCAGGAGTTGAGAGAAGTGGTGGAAGTGGCGGTGGCAGCTACGGGAGGGAAAGGTTAGCTACTACGGACGGAATCTATCTTGGCAACCCATAGCAATAGCATGACAAAGTTACGTATCACCTGGACCAGAAGCACCATAGGACTGCCATACCCTCAGCGGAGGGTAATACAGGCGTTGGGGCTCCGGCGGCTGCACCACACGGTGGAGCGAATGGACACACCATCCATCCGTGGCATGATCCTCAAGGTGCAGCATCTGGTGAAGGTAGAGCAGGTGCAGGAGGATGGCGCCTCAGAAGGCGCTCAACGCCAAGCATGAAAGAGCATGATTTTAAGCCTAGCGAGGGTTCCCACCGCCGGCGCAGGCGCGTTGGCCGGGGCGACGGCAGTGGCCGTGGCAGCTATTCTGGCCGCGGTAGAAAGGGGCAGAAGGCCCGCAGCGGCGGCAAGACCCACCGCGGCTTCGCAGGAGGCCAGTTGCCCATTATGAAATCCCTTCCCATGCTGCGGGGATTCACCAATATATTCCGGGAGGAGTACGCGGCGGTGAATCTGGAGCGGCTGAACGCTTTTCCCGCGGGCACCAATGTCACGCCGGCGCTTCTCCATGAGGCTGGAATCGTGAGGAAACGCGAGCAAAAGGTGAAGGTCCTGGCAGGTGGAAGTCTTACGATACCGCTGACTGTATCGGCGCACAGGTTCTCCGCGACAGCGCGAAGCGCCATTGAGGCTGCTGGCGGAAGAGTGGAGGAGCTGTAGGTATGCGGGCATCCACGACGCGTACACAGGGTCCCGAACGCCCAGCGCTGCTCCAGGCGATGATTGACGCCTTCGTTATTCCCGACCTGCGAGCTCGGATACTCTTTACCTTGGGTATGCTGGTGGTGTTCCGTTTCCTGGCACACATCCCTGTCATTGGTATTGACCGGGGGGCGCTGAGCAACGTGTTCCAGCAGAACCAGCTCCTGGGGTTCTTGGACCTGTTCAGCGGCGGAGGGCTGCGAAACCTGAGCATTGTAGCCCTTGGGGTGTACCCATACATCACAGCCTCAATCGTTGTGCAACTGATGACCCCCGTGGTGCCCCGCCTTCAGGCGTTGGCCAAGGAGGGCGAATCGGGACGCCAGCGAATGAACCAGTTTACCCACTACCTGATGGTGCCCATAGCCCTTGCACAAGCCTATGGCCAATTGTCACTGATGCAGCAACTGGGTGGATTAAGTGGGACCGGGTTTACTGGAGGCTTTGGCTTGCAGACCATGGCCGTCGTTCTCTCTCTGGCTGCCGGGACCACTTTCCTGGTCTGGTTGGGAGAGCTAATAACGGAGCGGGGCATTGGAAACGGCGTCTCAATCATTATCTTTGCTGGTATTGTGGCCCAGTTCCCTACACTGGTGGGCCAGGGTTTCCTGGAAAGGAACAACCTGGCCGGACTGCTGCTGCTGCTGGTCGTTGGAAGCCTCATAGTGTACCTGATAGTGCTGTTCACTGAAGCCCAGCGGCGGGTGCCAGTGCAGTATGGCCGCAGCGTCTTTCGGGGTGGTCGCATGTACCGGCAGTCCGGCACCACCTTCTTGCCCCTGCGGGTGAACTCGGCCGGCATGATACCGTTGATCTTCGCCTTCTCCATCATGATTCTACCAGCGACTATAGCCAGCTACTTGACCAATCCCACCAGCCAGACAGTGGCGGGTAGGATTGGACGCTTTTTTGTGACCACCTTTGACCCCCAGGGACTCACATATTGGGCTTTTTCGTTCGTCCTGGTGGTGGTATTCACATTCTTTTACACGCTGGTCATATTCTCCCAGCAAAACCTGGCAGACAATCTCCAAAAGAACGGCGGCTTCATACCGGGCATCCGCCCCGGGCACCCCACGGCGGATTACCTGAACCGGGTTATTATCCGTATCACTTGGGGGGGGGCCATCTTCCTGGGCATGGTGGCCGTGCTACCCTACCTTGCAACCCAGGTCACTGACGTTCGCGCCATTCAGCTTAGCAGCGCCAGCCTGCTCATTATGGTAGGAGTGGCCCTGGACACGTTGAGGCAACTGGAGGCGCAACTTATGATGCGCAGCTATGAAGGTTTCTTGCGGTAGGTGACATCGTGCGAATCATATTCCTTGGACTGGCGGGAGCGGGCAAGGGAACGCAGGCAAAGGTGGCGGCGGAGCACATGGGCGTAGCCTTCGTCTCCTCCGGCGACCTCTTCCGGTTCCATCAGGCCGAAGGCACTCCCCTTGGCCTTCTGGCCAAAGGCTACATGGAGCGGGGCGAACTGGTGCCAGATGATGTCACCATAAAGATGATCCTGGAGCGCATAGGTCAAGAGGACGCCAAGAAGGGGTTTGTGCTGGACGGCTTCCCGCGCACGCTCCGGCAAGCCGGCGCTCTGGACAGGGCTTTGAAAGAGGGCGGCATTGACGCCGCGCTCTACGTGAAGGTGCGGGAGGAGGAACTGGTTCGACGCCTTAGCGACCGGGTGTCTTGCCGCCGGTGCGGCACACCATATCAGAAGGAACTCCTGGATGCTCAGGGCGTAAGAAAGTGTCCTTCCTGCGGCGGCGAACTGTACCAGCGGCCCGATGACCAGCCGGAGGTGGTGCGGCGCCGTCTTCAGGTGCAGCGGCCTGAGATAGCGAGTCTGGTAGGCTACTATGCCAGCCAGGGCAAGCTCACCGAGATAGAAGGGGAGCAGGGCGTTGAGGGTGTGGCCCGTGAGGTATCGAGGGCCTTATCCAAATATGCGTCTCCTGCCAAGACTAAGCGGGCAATTTCCTAGGGTACCTGGGCAATCGCGACTACCTGGGGTAGAATAGTAAGGTTATGGAAAGAAAGCAGACGTTGACCTTGACTCCTGGGGCGGAGTATCGCGGCGGCATCACCATAAAGTCGCCCACGGAGCTTATTGCCATGAGGGAAGCTGGACGAGTGGTGGCCGCCACCATACAGGTGCTGGTAAGCTCCCTGGAGCCTGGCATGAAGACCAAGAAGCTGGACGCCATTGCCAGCCGCGAAATACGCCGCTTGGGAGCAGCCCCCGCATTCAAAGGGTATCGGGGCTTCCCAGCCACCATCTGCGTATCGTTGAACCAGGAGATCGTGCATGGGATACCTGGTGAGCGTATTATCAGGGAAGGGGATATTGTCAGCATAGACGTGGGAGCTGTGGTGGATGGCTTTTACGCCGATGCGGCGGTAACAGCCCCGATGGGCAAGGTATCTCCGGAGGGGGAGCGGCTTATCGAGACCACGCGGCAGAGTCTGGAGATGGGCATTAGACAGGCCGTGGTGGGAAACCGAGTGGGCGATATTTCGGTGGCGGTGCAGCGGTTTGCGGAAGGTCGTGGGTACGGCGTGGTGCGGGAATATGTGGGCCACGGTGTAGGCCGGGCCCTCCATGAAGAGCCATCCATACCCAACTTCGGCGAGCCTGGCAAAGGCCCGCTGTTGCGTCCCGGGATGGTCATTGCCATTGAGCCGATGCTGAACGTGGGAGGATGGCAGACCAGAGTGCTGGAAGACGAATGGACGGTGGTCACAGCCGATGGAACACTGTCGGCGCATTTTGAACATACGATAGCTATAACCGAGGAGGGGCCTCAAGTGCTTACCTCTCTGAACGGGAGCTAGAAGGCTGCTGAAAAAGGGGAGTCCAAAGGGGCAAAGCCCTGGAGCCTGCCCTGAGCGAAGCCGAAGGGGTGGGGGTCTGGGGGTATCCCCCAGATGTAACTTTTTTCCCCTTCCTGGCCAGGAAGGGGGTCAGGGGGATGGTCGGAGGAGTTTTCCGCACCCTGCTAGGCTCCTGGGTTGCGGCGAACTGGCAAGGTAAATGGCAAAAAAAGAGTCCATAGAGGTAGAGGGAGTGGTTGTAGAGTCGCTGCCCAACGCCATGTTCCGGGTGGAGTTGGCCAACGGCCACAAGGTCCTGGCACACATCTCAGGGAAGATGCGGCAGCACTTCATCCGTGTGTTACCTGGGGACCGGGTGCTGGTGGATCTGTCTCCGTACGATTTGACGCGGGGCCGGGTGACTTTCCGGTTCCGCTGATAGTGAGGGTGTCATGAAAGTAAGAGCTTCGGTCAAGAAACGGTGCGACAAGTGCAGGATTGTGCGGCGCTACGGTGTGGTGCGCGTAATATGCTCCACGCCCAAGCACCTGCAACGCCAGGGTTAGTATTTCCTGCCAAGGAGGAGTGGTGCTATGGCGCGTATAGCTGGTGTGGATGTCCCTGACAACAAGCGGGTCGAAATAGCCCTGAGGCGCATCTACGGCATTGGGCCAACATTGGCGCTAAAGATTGTCCACGACGCCAATCTGACGGGTAACCCCAGGATCAACGAACTGGGTGATGAGGAGCTTAACCGGATCCGTGAGATTGTGGACAAGGGGTACAAGGTGGAGGGAGACCTGCGCCGGGAGGTGAACATGAACGTCCGGCGCTTGATGGAGATTGGCAGCTACCGGGGCATCAGGCACCGGCGCGGATTGCCTGTGCGTGGACAGCGCACCAAGACCAACGCTCGCACCAAGCGAGGCAGCAGGAAGACAGTAGCCGGTCGCCGCAGGACCGCCTCGGCGAAGAAGTAGCCAAGTAGCAGCAAGGAGCGCAGGATGGCAAAAGCAAAGTCCAGGCCCCGGAGGAGAGAGAGGAAGTCCATTCCCCGCGGGCGGGCTTATATCCGGTCTACATTCAACAATACGTTGATAACTTTAACCGACACTGAAGGCAACGTTATCGCCTGGGGCAGCGCTGGGACCGCGGGCTTCAAGGGGGCCCGCAAGAGCACAGCATTCGCCGCCCAGCGTGCCGGCGAGATGGCGGCCCGGCGCGCCGTGGAGAACGGCATGCGCCATGTGGAGGTATTCATCAAAGGCCCGGGGGCAGGCCGCGAAGCTGCCATCCGGTCTCTACAGGCATCGGGTATCATGGTGACCAGCATCCGGGATGTTACGCCTATTCCCCACAACGGATGCAGGCCGCCAAAACGGAGAAGGGTGTAGGAGAAACTATGGCAAGGTATACAGGGCCTGATTGCAGGCTTTGCCGCCGGGCAGGGCAGAAGCTATTTCTCAAGGGTGAGAGGTGTTTTGGGCAAAAGTGCGCCGTGGAACGACGGCACTCTCCACCAGGGCAGATTGCGCAGCGCCGCCGCCGCGTCAGCGACCGGGGCCTTCAGCTTCGAGAGAAGCAGAAGGCAAAAGCGGCGTATGGCGTACTGGAGCGCCAGTTCCGTGGCTACTTTGATAGGGCCAGGAAGAACCCACTGGCCACCGGCCAGGTACTTGTACAGCTCCTGGAGCGCCGGTTGGACAACGTGGTGTTTCGCCTGGATTTTGCCGAGTCTCGCGATCAGGCCAGGCAACTGGTGCGTCATGGACACGTCACCGTTGGCGGCAAGAAGGTGGATATACCTTCCTACATGGTCAAGCCAGGAGATGCCATTGGCTGGAAGCCGAGCAGCCAGGACAAGGAGTTCTGTAAGGCCCTGGCGGCGGGAATCCCGCGAAAGGCCGTTCCCGGCTGGCTTAGCCTGGAGGCTAGCACGCTAACGGGCCGAGTGGTGGATTTGCCTACAGTAGAGGCCGTGGAGGGCTTGGTCGAGCCCCGAATGATCATTGAGTTCTATTCCAAGTAGATGCTGGCACAACTTGAACTGCCAGGAGGTGCGGCGGCAATGACTCTTACCACCGTGGAAACTCCACGCATAGAGATAAAGACAGAGGAGCAAAGCACAGGGTACGGAAAGTTCAGCATTGCTCCCTTGGAGCGCGGATATGGCATGACCCTGGGTAATGCCCTGCGCCGTGTGTTGCTTAGCTCCATTCCAGGCACCGCGGTGACCTGGGTAAAGATCGAGGGAATATCCCACGAGTACTCCAACATTCCCCACATCAAAGAAGACGTCACGGAGCTTCTTATTAACTTCAAAGGTATAAGGCTTCGTTCCCTTGCAGACCGCCCGGGCAAGCTGCGGCTGGAAGTAACCGGAGAGGGCGTTGTCACGGCGGGGGATATTATGACCTCCGCGGATTTTGAAATCGTTAACCCAGAGCTGCCCATAGCCACCATGGATTCGCCGGAGGCCCAGATCTCCGTGGAGCTCAACGTGGAGCAGGGCAAGGGATACGTCCCAGCCAGAGGCAACGATGGCCTCCCCTTGGGGGTTCTGCCTGTGGATGCTATTTATAGCCCGGTGCGTCGGGTGAACTACTCCGTGGTGCCCACCCGAGTAGGCCAGGTGACCGACTACGAGCGGCTGGCCCTGGAGATATGGACCGACGAGACCATATCCCCCACTGAGGCGTTGTCGCGCGCTGGCCAGATCCTAGTGGACCGTTTCTTCCTCTTCGCCAACATGGGCAAGGCAGCGGAGGCGCAAGGCGATCAGGCATCGGCGGCTTTGTCCATACCGGCGGACGTTTACAACACACCCGTGGAGAAGCTGGAACTTTCAGCCAGGACACTCAACTGCCTCAAGCGCGCCCATATCAACCGCGTTGGCGAGGTGCTGGAGAAGGACAAGTCTGAGCTGCTGAAGATACGCAACTTTGGAGAGAAATCTCTGGCGGAGCTGTATGGCAAGATGGAGGCCATGGGGTTCCTGCCCAAGAGCCTGGAGCCGCTTGCTGAGGCTGACCCTTCCGCGGACGAGTCCCAGGAGGATGCCGGCACGGAGGAGTCCCAATGAGACATCGCGTTGCGGGAAGACACCTGAACCGGCCCACTGACCAGCGTTTGGCCCTGTACCGGGGACTGGTGCGGGACCTGTTGCTCCACGAGCGCATTCAGACCACGGTAGCCAAGGCCAAGGAGATGCGTGGCATGGTGGACCGGGTTATTACCTATGGCAAGAAGGGCACGCTGCACCACCGGCGACTGGCCCTGGCTTACCTGCCTGACAAGGACGTGGTGGCCAAGGTGTTCAGTGAGCTGGCCCCACGGTACGCCGAAAGGCCCGGCGGCTACACACGGGTGCTGAAGCTAGCCCAACGTCCTGGGGATGGGGCGCCCATGGCTCTTATCGAGCTGGTCTAGTAGGCTGCCGGAAAAGGGGAGTCCAGAGGGGCTGAGCCCCTTTGGTGGGAGCCTGGGGGTATCCCCCAGATATAACTTTCACCCCCTTCCTGGCCAGGAAGGGGGCCAGGGGGATGGTCGAGGAAGTTTGTCATCACCCTGTTAGGATTGAGGCTGTATGAGCTTGCAGATGCTTAGAAAGGTTGCTCTGGTGCTGGAGTATGACGGCGAGCGGTATGCCGGCTTCCAGGTCCAGGCCAACGCACTTACCATTCAGGGAGAGTTGGAGCGGGCCATTGCTCGGCTGACCCTTGCGGAAGCAAGGGTACATGGCGCTGGCCGGACGGATCAGGGCGTCCACGCCCAAGGCCAGGTGGCGGCTTTCTCCACCGGCTCGGCCCTGCCTTGCGCGGCGCTGGTGAGTGGCTTGAACCACTTCTTGCCCGCAGACATTGCCGTGCAGGCAGCGTACAACGTGCCGCCAAGCTTTGATCCGCGGCGCCACGCCCTGAGCCGCGTGTACCAGTACACCTTCCTGAACCGCGCCGTTCCATCGCCATTGATGGAGCGGCACGCCTACCGCGTGGCGGTCCCACTGGATGAGGAGGCTATGGCGGTATCGCTGCGGCTGCTGATTGGACGGCACGATTTTGCTCCCCTGAGCGGAGCCTTGGCTGCCGGCAAGAGCACCGTGCGGAACATATACGCGACCCAGCTATGGAGGGAAGTGGAGATGGTGCGGTTTGAGGTTGAGGCTAATGCCTTTCTGCCGCATCAGATGCGCCGGATAGCGGGGTTGCTTGTGGCTGTGGGGAGTGGGCGTCTCTCTCCTGAGGGGGTCTGGGGTATCCTGAATGGGCACAGTGCCCTTCGGTCAATGGAGAAGTTGACTACAGCGCCTCCCCAGGGGCTTTGTCTTATGCAAGTAAAGTATGAGGACTTTCCACCCTATGCCTACTAAAGGATTGAAAACATATAGCGCCAAGACAGCGGAGATGGAGCCTTTGTGGCACGTGATAGATGCCGCGGGCAAGCCGTTGGGCCGCATATCTACTGAAGTGGCAATCCTCCTCCAGGGAAAGCACAGGCCCATTTACACGCCCCACATTCTTACCGGCGACTTTGTGGTGGTGGTCAACGCAGCTCAGGTGGGTATCACGGGCCGGAAGCTGGAGCTGAAGAAGTATTATCACTATTCGGGCTATCATGGCGGCCTCAAAGTCAGCGGCCTCCGGGATGAGCTTGCCAAGCATCCGGATCGGGTCATACAGCACGCCGTCAGGGGAATGCTTCCCAAGAACGCTCTGGCCAGGCACATGCTCGGGCGGCTCAAGGTGTACGGCGGGCCAGACCACCCACACCAGGCCCAGGTGGCCGCAACGCTGAAACTACAGGCTAAGGTTGCCCAACCCCAGAGTGGTGGGCCGGAGGAGTAAATGACACAGCAGCACTACTATCACGGGGTAGGCAGACGGAAGAGCGCCATCGCCCAGGTACGGCTGTATACCCACCCCGGCGAAGTCATGGTCAACGGGAAGCCGGTCGAAGTGGCATTTCCCTGGGCTCCGTGGCGGGAGGATGTACTCCAGCCTCTCAAGGTGACCGAGACATTTGGCAAGTACAGCATCGAGGCCAAGGTGACGGGCGGAGGCAACACCAGCCGTGCGGGCGCCGTTCGCCACGGCATTGCCCGGGCGCTGGTGGTCCTGGATGAACAGCTAAGGAAACCCCTGCGACAGCACGGCCTGCTGACCCGCGACTCCAGGGTCAAAGAGAGCAAGAAGTATGGGCTGGTGCGTGCCCGCAAGGCCAAGCAGTACAGCAAGCGGTAGGTGGAGCAAACTTGCAAATCAAAGGCGCCCCGACAAGCTCGGGGCGCTTTTTGTTTGGAAACCCTACCCTCAAAGCGAGTATATTGTAATCAACCACCTCTCAACCTGTCATTCTTCGGTCGTCCCGATAACATCGGGACGACCGAAGAATCTAAGGCGTGGCGGCATCATTGGCGTAGTCCTGGGGATCGTTGCTGATAATGACCGGTGGCATTGAAAGCTATGGCTTTAGATTCTTCGCTTCCCCTTCGTTGCACTCAGGGTTTCAGCTCAGAATGACATGGGAATGTGCATGCTTAGACGGGCAGGAATTTTTTGCCTCACTCAACGTCTAGAGTATGGAACCACAAAGCCCTGCTCATAGGAGACCCAAGTATGGCGGTACGCACATTGCTCCTGATGGCCCTAGCCCTTTTCCTGATGGTCGTCGCTGCCTGCGGCGGCTCCGAGGGACCCGTGCCTACTTCAAACCAACAAGTTCGTGATGCACAGGATGCCAAAGGTGCCCCTGGATCCACCGGGGGAGGCGCTTCAACTGGAACCTCGGTTGACCGCCTGATAGTACGTACGGTCAATCTCACCATGCTGGTGAAGGACGTAGCAGGAACAGTGGAGACAGTCGCCACAATCGCCAGCGACCGTGGTGGCTTCGTCCTCTCGACACAGCTTACGGGCGAGGAAGACAGCAGGTACGGGTACATCTCCATTCGCGTCCCGACGGAGCAGACGGACGCCGCCTTGGCTCAGCTCCGGGGTCTGGCAGTGCGTGTTGAAACGGAGCGCTCCACCGCCCAGGACGCGACAGAGGAGTACGTGGATTTAGAGTCCACCCTCAAGAATCTTGAAGCCACCGAAGAGCAGTACCTGAGCCTGATGAAGCGTGCCACAACCGTTGAGGACACCCTGAAGGTGCAGAAAGAGCTGACCAGCATCCAGGGCCAGATAGAGCAGATCAAAGGGCGGATGCAGTACCTGGAGCGCACCTCTGCCACATCTCTTATCATCGTAGAGATGCGCCCGGCCACCAGCCCCGAGCCGCTGGTGCAGCCTGGGTGGAGCCCGCTTGAGACGGCCAAGAACTCGATACGTGGCCTGGCCGGATTTGGCCAGAGCCTGGCTGACTTCGCTATTGCGCTGGTTATATGGTCCCCTGTCTGGGTGCCTGCAGGAATAGGCGGCTGGTTCTTGATGCGGTGGCTATCGCGAATGGCGCGGGATTCTGGACGAGGTCAAGGTGCAGGCCCCAGTGCCAGTGGCCAGACTCCTACCCGCCCGCCAAGCGCCCCTTCAGATAGTCAATAACTGTCATAGCTGCTGGGTCTACCTGGTTCAGCATCGCCAGGTAGTAGCTGGTGTAGTCTCCCAGCAGGGCTGTGCTCAGCAGGTGCGCCAGCGGCGAGTTGCCCAGACCCTCAATCTGGCGGTACGGAATGCCGTTTTGGGCCAGCAGCTCCTGGGTGATCTGGTAGCGGAGGGCGATGCGCGGATGAAGAAAGCGGGAGTGCAGCAGCACAACGAACGCCTGCTCTCTTACGCGCGGAGGCAGGCCGTATCCTTCAACGGTGTTGTGGTGCAGCTCTGACAGCTCCTCCCAGAAGGCCCACACCTTGCTGTTCTCGTTGAGCTGTGTCTTCCACCGCCTGGCGGCGCTGCTGAGGAACCCGGCGCCGTAGACTACGGGCAGCCTGCCCTGGAGAGACGTAGCCAAGCCCTTGGCCTGGTTCTGGGCCAGCGGCGCCTCGGTCGCCAGGTTGCCAGCCATGCCCCGAACTGCCTCCACTGCTTCCTCCATCTCCTTCCTTTTGTCTGCCAGGATGCCCAGCTTGCTCAGGAAGGCCAGGGGTACAACGAAGCTGTACCCCAAGGCCGTGCGCGGCTCTCCCCTGTACGGCACCAGGAAAAGAGGCACGCCATCGTGTTGTGCCATCTGCGACAGGACTCCTCCGCTGGTGATGGCTACCAGGGCTGCGCCCTGTTCTCTGGCGTGCCTGTACATGGCAATGGTCTCTTCCGTATTGCCTGAGTAGCTGGAGGCGATGGCCAGGGTGGTTGGCCCAATCCATGAAGGTACGCGATAGTCGCGCAGGACTGTGACAGACGGGCTGTTTTCCAGGGCTGCCAGGCCGGCTATTAGGTCGCCGCCAATAGCAGAGCCGCCCATTCCCATGAGAACCACAGACTGGGCTTGGGCGCAGGCCGCAGGAAGGGGGAAGGCCAGACCCTCCTGCCAGGCCCGCCAGCACTGGTCGGGAAGACCCGCTATGCGGTCACGTAGGCGTGTCGGGTCAAGGCGCGGGTAGGTCTCAGTCTGGTCAAGAGGGGTAGTCATGCTGCTATACCCCTGCCAAGGCCCGCGCTTCTTCCAGGAGGCGTGCCACCAACTGCGGGCTTTCCGCTTCGGCGTAGATGCGCAGCAGTGGTTCCGTGCCGGAGAAGCGAATGAGCGCCCATGCACCGCCTTCCAGGGCGAACCGAAGGCCATCCACCTCATCGCAGGAGGCCACGCGTTTCCCGCCCAGGGTTTCCGGTCTGCGGGAGGCCACCCGGCCCTCGATGCGCGGGCGCTCATCGGCGGCAAAGACGACGTCTTCACGTTCGAAGTAATGAGGGCCTACCTTGCTGAACAGGAGGTCCACCAGCTCCGATGGGCGCTTGCCCGTCTTCACAATCATGTCCAGGAGGAACAGGCCGCTGAGGATGCCGTCGCGCTCCGGGATGTGGCCCCGGAAGGCGTAGCCGCCGCTTTCCTCGCCCGCCGCCAGTGCGTTCTCGCGCCTCATCACAGGCCCCAGGAACTTGAACCCCACGGGAGTCTCGTACACAGGCACGTGGTACAGCTCCCCCAGGCGGTAGATCATGCTGGTCATGGTGATGGACTTCACCAGAGGGCCGCGCTCTTTCCGTACCTCCAACAAGTACAGGGCCAGCAGCGCAAAGGTTTGGAGAGTGGAGATGAACCGCCCATGCTCATCCACCAGCCCTACGCGGTCGGCGTCGCCGTCCAAGGCTATGCCGGCGTCATAGCCTTGGGAAACGACGCGCTGGCGTAGCTCCGTGAGGTTGTGGGCCACCGGCTCCGGCTGCTGCATTCCAGGGAAGGCCGGGTTGCGCTGGGCGTGAAGCTCCTCCAGGCGCAGGGAGCCACCTTCCAACAGGCGGGGCAGGTAGCCGGCCCCGGCCCCATACATGGCGTCCGTGGCGATTCGCAGGCCGCTGTCTCGGATTGCCTTCATGTCCACCAGGCGGCTGATGTGCTCCAGGTATGGCGGCTCTGGCTCTATGTCGCGGAGGAGGCCCCGCTTTCTGGCCTCGGCCAGGGCCAGCATGGGGACCTCATGTCCCTCGGTCTGAGCAATCTCCGATTCCAGGGCTTCCACCACCTCTGGCGATGCGCTGCCTGCGTAATCTGGTTTGTACTTGAACCCGTTCCATCTTGGCGGGTTGTGGCTGGCTGTGATGATAGCCGCACCACCGGCGTGGTGGTGGACGATGTTGTAGCTGACCACAGGCGTGGGCGCGGCCCGGCTGCACAGAAGGGTGGGCACGCCGCTGGCAGTGGTAACTGCCGCCACCTCCGCAGCAAAATCCTCGGAGGCGAAGCGGGTGTCATAGCCTACAACCAGCCCGCGCTGTGCCATGCCGGTCTTTTGGAGGTATGTGGCCACACCGCGGGCGCAGGCGCGCACGTTCTCAGCGGTGAAGTCCCACCCTGTGAGGGCACGCCATCCGTCGGTGCCAAAGCGGATGGTCACGAAACCCTTACCCCCTGTGTCCCCCTCTCCCTGCGAGGGAGAGGGGGAATGGAAAATACCTAGGGGACACCCCTAGAACCCCGCCAGGAAACCCAGGTTTCCTGCACCTTCCTGCTTCTGGGACAGTCCTTATCCCGGGTCCCCGGAGAATGGAGTCTGGCCTACTTCAGCCCTGCTTCGGCGCGGAGGATGGCTGCCTTGTCCGTGCGCTCCCACGGCAAATTCAGCTCCTCGCGGCCAAAATGGCCGTATGAGGCGGTGTTCTTGTAGATGGGGCGTCGGAGGTTCATGTCCCGGATGATAGCAGCGGGCCTGAGGTCAAAGTGTTTGTTGACCAGGGCGATGATGACCTCATCCTTGACCTTGCCCGTCTGGAATGTCTCCACGCTTACTGAGATGGGATGCGCCATGCCGATGGCGTAGGACACCTGGATTTCGGCTCTGTCCGCCAGCCCTGCGGCCACGATGTTCTTGGCTACATAGCGGGCTGCGTAGGCCGCGGAGCGGTCCACCTTGGTGGGGTCTTTGCCTGAGAAGGCGCCCCCGCCGTGGCGTGCGCTGCCGCCATAGGTGTCCACCAGGATCTTGCGTCCCGTGAGGCCGGTGTCAGCATTGGGGCCGCCGTTCACAAATTTCCCGGAAGGATTGACCAGGTAGCGCGTGTTGGAGTCCACCAGGTTCTTCGGAAGGATTGGGTCAATGACCTGCTTCTTGATCTCCTGCTGGAGCTGTTTCAAGCTCACGTCAGGGGAATGCTGGGCGCTGACTACCACGGTGTGAATGCGCTTGGGAACGCCGTAGGAGTACTCCACCGTTACCTGGGACTTGCCATCGGGCCGCAGATAGGGAAGTGTCCCCTCCTTGCGTACCAGGCTCAGGCGCTTGGTCAGGGCGTGGGCCAGGGATATGGGCAGCGGCATCAGCTCCGGGGTCTCCGCGCAGGCGTACCCCACCATCATTCCCTGGTCTCCCGCGCCCAGGCTCTCGATATCATTGTCGGAGATTTGTCCCTCGCGAGTCTCCAGGGAGTGCTCCACCGCCTCTTTTATGTCCCGCGACTGCTCTTTGACAGAGACGATTACGCCGCAGGTGGCGGAGTCTATTCCGTAGCTTGAGTTGGTATAGCCAATGTTTCGGATGGTTTCGCGCACCGTCTGCGGAATATCCACGTAGCAGTCCGTTGTTATCTCCCCCATGACTACCACCAGGCCCGTGGTGGCCATTGTCTCGCAGGCCACGCGCCCCATGGGGTCCTTGGCCAGAATGGCGTCCAGAACGGCATCTGAGATCTGGTCGCACAGCTTGTCGGGATGGCCTTCAGTAACTGACTCTGATGTGAAAAGGTAGGAAGGTGAATCCATAAAACTCAATCCCATCGAACGATTCCTCCTTTGGCTTTCGTGCGCCCGGCGCTACGTTCCGCTTTCCCAGGTGGAGAGGTAGCGTTGCTGCTCCGGGGTCAGTGTATCTATTTGGACTCCCATGGAGATGAGCTTTAGCCTGCCCACCTCACGGTCTATGTCCCGGGGTACTGGGTAGACTTCCGGCTTTAGCTTCTTGCCTTGCTTGACAAGATACTCCGCTGAGAGTGCCTGGTCGGCGAAGCTCATGTCCATGACGCTGGACGGGTGGCCCTCGGCGGCGGCCAGGTTGATGAGCCGTCCCTCTCCCAGGAGATAGAGGCGGCGTCCGTCTTTCAATGCGTACTCCTCCACGAACTCTCGCATGGTGCGGTGGGATACCGCCATTGCCTCCAGGGCCGGGATGTTGATTTCCACGTTGAAGTGGCCGCTGTTGGCCAGGATAGCGCCGTCCTTCATCACATTCAGGTGGGCCTCGTCCACTGCCCCTAGGCCACCCGTGGTTGTGACAAACACCTGGCCTACCGTGGCGGCCTGAGCCATTGGCATGACTTCATATCCGTCCATCACAGCTTCCAGCGCCCGTATAGGGTCTATCTCCGTGACGATGACGTGAGAGCCCATGCCCCGCGCCCGCATTGCCACGCCGCGACCGCACCAGCCGTAGCCCGCCACCACCACCTTCCGGCCCGCCCACAGGATGTTGGTTGCCCTGGTAATGCCATCCAGGGTGCTCTGGCCCGTGCCGTACCGGTTGTCGAACAGGTGCTTGGTGTCCGCTTCGTTGACTGCCACAATGGGGTAGCGCAGCTTTCCCTCTTTGGCCAGGGCGTGCAGGCGGATCACTCCGGTGGTTGTCTCCTCGGTGCCGCCTATAACACCGTCCATGAGTTCGTGCCGCTGTGTGTGCAAGGTTGTGACCAGGTCAGCGCCGTCGTCCAGTGTGACCTGGGGGCGATGCTCCAGCGCCTGGTGGATGTGGCGGTAGTAGGTTTCGTTGTCTTCGCCTTTGATGGCGTAGGTGGGAATGCCGTGGATGGCAACCAGGGCCGCGGCCACGTCATCCTGGGTGCTCAGCGGATTGCTGGCGCAGAGGGCAACGGTGGCGCCTCCGTCCTTCAGGGCCAGGGCCAGGTTGGCGGTCTCCGTGGTAATGTGGAGACAGCCGGATATTCGCACGCCTTTCAGAGGGCGCTCCCTGGAGAACCGCTCCCGGATCAGCTTCAGAACATTCATCTCCCGAGCGGCCCACTCGATTCGCCGTTCTCCCTGCTCCGCCAGGGCAGGGTCTTTTACATCACCTGGGGTATTCTTGACCTTCAACTTGTTCTCCCTTGACTTGCCATCTCTATCTACAAGGTGGTTGTTCAGCTGTCAGGAGCCGGACTCTTCCGGCTGACTTGCGGTACGACGCGTCCGTCGTGCGGGGGGAGGGGTTTCTGGTGAC
>JAUSCR010000052.1 GCA_030651175.1 Dehalococcoidia bacterium | reverse complement strand
GTTCCTGGTGCGGAACCCCTGCTGGTTCAGCCACGTGGCCAGGTCGGCAAGAGTGGTCTGCCCGGTGGCGTAACGACGGAAGAGTCCCGCGACAGCCTCAGCCTCCTGGGGGATGATATGGACGCCACCGGGATGCTCGGGATCGCACCGGCTCCCGTCTGGTTTTAGTACAATAGGGTGAGGACCTTCTGTATGAACAAGAAAACATTTCACATAGTCTCTCTCGGTTGTGCCAAGAATACCGTTGACTCGGATTCGATGGCGAGACTGTTGACCGGCTTTGGCTATAAGGCTGTCACTGACCCGCGCCGGGCACGCATCCTGATTGTCAACACCTGCGGTTTCATTGGCCCGGCTAAAGAGGAGTCACTCAATATGCTCGCCAAGCTGGCTGCTAAGAAGAAAGGCGGCCAGGTGCTGGTTGCCGCCGGCTGCCTGACCCAGCGCTACGGCGTCGAAGTGGCCCGACAAGTTCCGGGAATTGATGGCATTCTTGGTACGCGTCGCTGGATGGATATTGTTGATGTAGTTGAGAGTCTGCGCAGCGACGGGAACCCCGAACCGCGTTATCACCTGCCAGAAGTGGCAACTGTCGGCAGCGATGAGCACGGCGTGCTGCGTGTCTCAGTTCAGGGCGCCAGCGCCTATCTAAAGATAGCAGATGGCTGCCGTCGCCCGTGCGCCTTCTGCGCCATTCCGTTGATAAAGGGCACCTCCGTCAGCCGCCCGATTGAGTCCATCCTGGCCGAAGCGCGCTCTTTGCAGGAGATGGGGGTGCACGAAATCATCCTCATTGCTCAGGATACTACCGACTACGGCTATGACCTGGGCTTAAAGAATGGTCTGGCTCACCTGCTCAAAGAAATGACTGCCGCCGTACCTCAAGTCGATTGGCTCCGTGTTATGTATGCTTATCCCGGTTATGTTACCGATGAGTTGATAGAGGTGATAGCTACCCATAAACAGGTGGTACATTACCTCGACATACCGCTGCAGCACGCCCACCCGCTAACCCTGCGGCGGATGCGCCGCCCAGCAAACGTTGACTGGGTCCGCAAGACTCTGGGGAAGATGCGTGGAGCCATCCCCGACGTGGCCCTGCGCACCACTTTCATCGTCGGCTACCCCGGCGAGACCGAGGAAGAATTCCGGACGCTGCTCGATTTTGTTGAAGAGATGCGCTTCGACCGAGTAGGTGCGTTCAAGTTCTCCTTCGAACCAGGCACTACCAGCGAGCCACTCGGAGACCCCATACCGGGTGAGGTCAAGGAAGAACGCCTGAAGCGCCTCATGGAAAAACAACAGCAAATCTCGCTCGAGCGCAACCAGACGTTCGTCGGCCGCACCCTGGATGTTTTGATCGAAGGCAACGGGCAAGGCATCTCGATGGGGCGCAGCTACCGTGACGCCCCAGAGATTGACGGACTTGTCATGGTCAAAGGTGAAATCCCCACGGGCAAAATGATTCCTGTGCGCATCAGTGGTGCCATGGACTACGACCTGAGCGGCGTGGCTATTCCACCAGAAAAGTAATTAGGATTTGGTCCTGACCGGTGGGCCATACGGGATTCGAACCGGCGAATGGGCCAAAAAGAGATTCTTGTGAGTAGGCCTGTCCTGGGAATTGTCGCCGGTCTGAGATTCGGTGGTAAATTCCAACTGTCCTATTCTGGCCCTGTGTAGGGTGTCAGCGTAATTGGACAGTTTGAGACGAGAGATATTGAGGTTAAGAAGCAGCTCGTTTTAGAGTGTCTAAGTTTACATCCTATCTAGGGCATGTGAGGTGGCCTCCATCCTGTCCTACTAATGGGGTCCACCTCAGTTCCAGTTTTCAGTTGGAACTGTTGTGGTGGATCGTGATGGTAAACTATGGAAGGTCTTCCGAAGATTTCGACGGGCCGGAGCGCCGCATTATCGGTTAACGACTCGTGGATGGCGGTGGGTTAGCTCAGAGGAGGACCTGCTAAAGGCCATCCGGTAAGAATTGCATGTAGAACTGGGTGGCTATCAGCAGGCAAGGCCCAACGCGACGTCTCTAAGAAAACTACATCTAGCCATTCGCAGGAGGTTGTGCTCGATGCCCTCGTTTGATGTGGTCTCCAGAACAGACCTTATGGAAGTAGATAATGGAATCAACGGAATGCTGCGAGAGATCAAACAGCGGTTCGACTTAACAGGAACAAAGTGTGATATCTACCGCACCGATAACACTCTCACTATGACCGCTGACGACAGCATGAAAATGGGCCAGATGGAGGAGTTGCTTCACAAGTACCTTGCCCGCCGAAATGTTGACCAGCGGGCGTTAGAATTCAAATCTGCACAAAACGCATCAGGAGGAAGCATTAGGCAAGACATCGTCATCCGACAAGGAATTGACGAAGACCTGGGACGCAAAATCAGCAAAGCCGTCCGAGGAACCAAAATCAAAGTCCAGTTAGTTATTCATGGGACGGAACTCCGAGTGTCAGCCAAGAAGCGCGACGACTTGCAGGCGACAATCGCGTTCTTGAAAGAGCTTGATATTGAACAGCCATTGCAATACGTGAATTTCAGAGAATGAGTCTGGAACGAAGAAGTGCCGTCTCCACCAGCGAGTTGCAAGCCAGAGAAACGTCCCAATGTCGCTGACCACTAACATCTTTCCGAAGAGTCCTTGGAGAGCCTGAGGGAAGTCTCGCAGCCTTTCATTCTCTCGGCAGTGGGATAAGACCCCGGTACCCCACATCTCGTCGCACTCCTTATGCATTCTGAAACGCACCCGTAGCCAGAGTTGCCCTATTGGTCTGCCTTGAGTCCCACGAGCCGGCTGTCGATCCTCTCCGCCTCCAACGACAACCTCTCCCACTCCTCCCAGAGCGCTTGTGACTCCTCCTTGAGCTCCCGGTATTGCTCTCCAGAGGCCGCAAGTTGAGCCACGTCGTCAAATTGGTCCGGGCTGGAAAACATCGATTCCAACTCCGCTATCTGGGCCTCATGGTCCACCAGCTTGGCATCGATCTCGTCTATTCGTATGACCAGCCTGCGGGCCTCTCTGCTGAGGGCCCGGCGCAGCTCCTCTCCTGCGCTCAGAGGTCGTCCGGAACGTCTCCCGTGGAGGCGGTTGCTGGCAGGCCCTTGCCCCGAGGCGTCATTGCCTGCTCCGTCGGCAATGGAAGTGGCGCCACCTTGCGCGGTTTCGATCTGCTTCCGGTACAGGTAGCTGTCGTAGTCCCCGGGGAAGGCGTTTGGTTGGCCATTCACTATCTCAATGATCTTGTTGGCAACCTGTCGTATGAGGGTTCGGTCGTGGGTTATGAAGCAGATGGTGCCGCGATAGTCGCTGAGGGCGTCCGCGAGTATCTCCCTGGAGGCTATGTCAAGGTGGTTGGTTGGCTCGTCCATGAGCAGCAGGTTGCTTGGCTGGAGCAACAGCTTTGCCAGGGCCACCCGCGCCTTCTCTCCACCCGACAACACGGATATTGGCTTTCGGACGTCGTCGCCGCTGAACAGAAAGCCGCCGAGGGTGTGCCGCAGGTTCTGGTCCGACTCGTCGGGCGCCGCCTGTTGCAGTTCCTCAATGAGCGTATTACCGGGGTTGAGGAGTTCCAGCATATGCTGCGCGTAGTAGGCTGTTACCACGTTGTGACCGGTCTTGCGCTCACCATCCTCAAAGGGAAGGACACCCGCAAGGATCTTCAGCATGGTGGTTTTGCCAGCGCCGTTGGGCCCAACCAGGGCGACCCGATCACCACGCGTAAGAACCAGGTTCAGACCGCGATAGACGGCGTGATCGCCGTAGAACTTGCTTACGCTAGCTAGCCGAATGACCTCAACACCGCTGCGTGGCGGCTCCGGGAATGAGTAGTGTACTCGCTTGGTCGCCCTGGGCAACTGGATGGGCTGAACCTTCGCAAGTTGCTTCAAGCGGCTCTGCACTTGGCTGGCTTTCCGGGCATTGTAGCGAAAGCGCTCCACAAAGCGCGTCTGTCTCTGGACCTCCCGCTCCTGCCTCGCCGCGGCCGCCTGCTTGACCTGAAGGGACTGCTCGCGAGTGATAAGGTAGTCGTCATAGTCGCCCCTGAGGATCACCACCTCGTCAAGCTCAATGGCCAGTACCCTGGTTGCCACCTTGTTCAAGAAAGAACGGTCGTGAGAGGTGACGACTACCGCGCCCCGGAACGAGGCCAGGAATTTCTCGAACCAAAGGTTTGCATCAAGATCTAGGTGGTTGGTTGGCTCGTCGAGGAGCAATAGGTCTGGATTCCTGAAAAGCAACCTGGCCAGAGCAGCGCGCATAAGCCAACCGCCGCTGAACTCGCCGAGGGGCCGGGTGAAGTCGTCCTGCTTGAAGCCCAGCCCAAAGAGGATTGCCTTGGCCTCGTGCTCTCTGTCGTCTCCGCCAGCCGCCTCCAGCGCTGTGTCAAGATTACTGAGCTCCTGCCACAGCTCAGCCGTCTTGCCAGGGTCGGCCTCCGAAGCCAGAGACTCCTGAGTAACAGCGATCCTGTCCTTGAGAGATGTCACCTCTGAAGAGGCCTCCAAGACCTCTTGGAGCAGGGTTTTGCCAGAAAACGGGTTGAGCTCCTGTTTGAGATAGCCTATTGTGACGTTGCGCTGCCTGGATATGCTCCCAGTGTCCGGAGAGGTGTTCCCTGCCAGGATGTCTAGGAAGGTGGTCTTGCCAGAGCCATTGGAACCTATCAGCGCAATGCGGTCCCCGGCCACTACGTTGAGGGTGAGACCACTGAACAGGGTCCGCTCCGCATAGGTTTTGCTGATGTTGGATGCACTTAACATTATGACCTGCCAGGACAACTATTATACCTACCGGACGCAAAGACAGGGAACTCTGGACAAGAACGGCCAGCAGCAGTACAACTCGCCAATCGGCCAAGCTCAACTGGCATACCAATTGCCGCAATAAGGTACACTTAGAAGACGAGAGTGGCGCAGATAGCCAAGTCTGCCTGTGTGCCCCTTGGTTGTAAGCCATAGCGTAATGATAAGAAAGGGAGAATGAATAGTATGGAAGGCACAGAACGCGCCAACATCAAACGAGGCTCGCGCGTCTCAATAGTAATGAAGGAAGACCAACCAACCGGAAAACTAACCGAAGGAATCGTTGAAGCCGTTTTGACAAACTCCCCAATTCATCCCCATGGCATAAAAGTCCGGTTGGGAAGCGGTCATGTGGGTCGGGTCAAGAAAATAGCAGCGGCAAGGTAATTTCCCTTTATGGCCTTCATAAGTATGCAGGGGATATCACTTTCCTTTACTGGCGTCCCACTGTTTGACGGGATTAACCTAACCATTGAACGGGGGGAAAAGATTGGCCTGGTAGGCAGGAATGGGGCCGGCAAATCAACGCTACTGCGGCTGATAGAGGGAAGCGTCAAACCAGACTCCGGCGCTGTTTCAGTCCAAAATGGCGTCCACTCCGCCTATCTTTCACAAGAGGTGCCCCATGAGTTGCCAGGAACCGTGTTTGATGTAGTCGCCAGCGGAAGCAGAGAATACGTTGACCTGATCACACGGAATCCATCCCCAAGCGCCAGGTTGCTAAATGAAGGCACGCCGCCTCTGCATAAAGAACTGGACCGCATTCACCATACCCTTGAGATGGATGGAGGGTGGGACAAGAGGGAACAGGTCAGCAAAAGCCTCTCACAACTTGGGGTGGATGCTGGCCGCTCTTTCAGTTCCCTTTCCGCCGGCCTAAAACGTCAAGTGCTCTTGAAAAGGGCGCTTGTTGGAGAGCCGGATATCCTCCTACTTGATGAACCGACCAACCATATGGATATTGATTCCATCAAGGACCTGGAAGAGATGATGGTTCGGTTTACGGGTGCCTTGATCTTCGTTACCCATGACCGGATGTTCTTGCAGAGAATCGCTACCCGCATAGTGGAAATTGATCGGGGCAGGCTGTTTGATCAGTCCTGCGACTATGAGACATTCTTGGTACGGCGAAGCGCCGACCGCGAGGCAGAAGAGACACAAAACGCTCTGTTCGATAAGAAACTGCAACAGGAAGAACATTGGATTCGGGGAGGCATCAAGGCGAGGCGGACGCGCAACGAAGGGCGCGTGAGGGAACTGGAAAGAATGCGTGAGATGCGCAGGTCCAGACGGGAACGGCCCGGGAAGGTGAAGATGGAAGCCCACGAGGCCGAGCGTTCCGGAACGTTGGTGGCAAAGGCAGACAAGATTGGCTTTAACTATGGCGATACTCAAGTAATCTCAAATTTCTCCACCACGATTCTGAAGGGCGATAGGATTGGCATTCTGGGCCCCAACGGCAGCGGCAAGACTACCCTCTTGCGCCTTCTTCTTGGCATGCTCAGTCCGGTGACTGGAACAATCCGCCTCGGCGCTAATCTGCAAATCAGCTACTTTGACCAGCTCCTTGAGCAACTAGACGAGAACAAGACCGCCATAGAAAACGTCGGCGACGGCGCGGATACAGTTACCGTTAACGGGAAGACTCGTCACATCGTTGGCTATCTGCAAGATTTCCTTTTTACTCCGGATCAGGCTCGGTCTCTTGTCTCTGTACTTTCCGGTGGGGAGCGCAACCGCCTCATGCTCGCCCGTCTCTTCACGCGGCCCTCCAATCTCCTTGTCCTGGATGAACCCACCAACGACCTTGATATAGAGACCCTTGACCTCCTTGAAGACCTCTTGATGAACTACACAGGAACGATTCTCCTAGTCAGCCATGACAGGACGTTCATCAACAACATCGTGACGAGCACCGTCGTTTTTGAAGGCGGCTCTGTCGTGAAAGAGTACGTAGGTGGGTACGATGACTGGCTGCGGCAGCGTCCACAGGAAGCAAAACCGAGTAAGGCATCTGTCAGCAAACAAGACACCCCACCGGCTCAGGCACCCAGGGCAAGGCCAAGATTTGGGTTCAGGCAGCAAAAGGAACTGGATGCGCTGCCCCAGACCATTGAGTGGCTCGAAAGGGAACAGCAGGAGTTGTTCCAGGCCATGGGAGATCCAGGACTCTACAAAAAGGACAGGGCTGACATTGTTGCCGCGAACGATAGGCTAGAGACGGTGAAGAAGCTGCTGGCTGATGCCTACGCACGTTGGGAAGAACTGGAACAACTCCGACTAGATGGCGACAACAGCAAACTGTCAAAACAGAGGATGCCAAACAGCAAACCCCTCGCCCCTGAGATGGGCCCCAAAAACTGGACAGGTAGCTAGGATTGGAGCCTGCCCCTAGAGTCACAAGGCGAGGCACAATGGGAAGCAGGGAATGAAAGGCAGCCACAGGAAGCACATCCCGTCATTCAAGGCCAAGGTGGCCCTGGAAGCACTCAAGGACGAGGAGGCCCCCGTCGTCCGACTCTGCCTATTGACCGAGACGACCTCCCCTCTGAGATCTCTTGAAGTGAATGCCAATGTCTGACTGGTACTTGTACCTCATTAGATGCCGTGACGGCACACTCTATACAGGCATTTCCACCGATGTCTATCGCCGGTTCGCCCAACACCAGGGAGCAAGGAATGGAGGGTCAAGATACCTCAAAGGCAGGGGGCCCTTGAGCCTGGTCTTTCAAAAGAATCTGGGCTCCAAGAGCCTGGCCTTGAAGGTGGAAAGTAGAGTGAAAAGGATGTCAAAGGCGAGTAAAGAGAAGCTGATCAAGGTCAGTGGATATGCCATTCAAATCGTGAACGGGGCGAAAAGGTAACCACTGGGGCAAGAAGGCCGGTACGCTGGAGAGAAATCCAACGTCCGGAGGGAATGGGCGCTCAGAGAGAACAGATCCGCAGGGTGAGAGCTTGCCACCTTCACTCAGCTTTGTCTACGCTCGGATTAGGGTTGAGTACTTGGAGTACATGGATTGACTGTCATGGGAAGACCGGTTCAACATGTGGCACACGGATCTGATTGTAGTTGGCCTCACATCACTACGCCGCTGCCACCAGCCCAGGCTCGCTATTCACCGAGAGGTCAACCCGCCCTGAACTCCACCTCAATAGTGCGTGTTTGCGGGCGAGTTCAACTCTCCCCCGTCTCCACCAGAAACACGGAGTAGCGGCATCGCCCTGTTCAAAGCCTAGCTCAGGCAGAACAGCCAGGGTGATGCCGCTTTCAGGTCTCACTGTCAGTATTTCCAGCAAAGGCCGGAAGGCAGGTTTGGTCTTAATCGCGACGACCCGCTTCTCCTCCAGGGGGCTTTGTTCCAAATGCGCTTGAACCTCACCACCTGACCCCCTCTCCTCATCGGAGAGGGGGAAGATTTATACCTGGGGGATACCCCCAG
>JAUSCR010000051.1 GCA_030651175.1 Dehalococcoidia bacterium | reverse complement strand
GTTCCTGGTGCGGAACCCCTGCTGGTTCAGCCACGTGGCCAGGTCGGCAAGAGTGGTCTGCCCGGTGGCGTAACGACGGAAGAGTCCCGCGACAGCCTCAGCCTCCTGGGGGATGATATGGACGCCACCGGGATGCTCGGGGTCACACCGGCTACCGTCTGGTTGCTTGCATGGCATGTAGCCGAAGGGGACACCCCCCAGGTGCATGCCCTTCCTCGCCCGTTCAGAAATGCCCTTCTTAACGTGGGTGGCGAGCCGGCCCGAGTACAGCTCCGCGACGCTCCCCAGGGTCTGGGTGGCAAACCTCCCATGGGGAGTGCTGTAGTCGATGTTTTCAGTGATGGAGACCAGACCCACGTCCGCCTTTCCCAGGATGCTCATGGCTTCCAGCATGACCTTGAGGTTGCGGGAGAAGCGGTCAAAGGTGTGGACAACCACGACGTCAAAGGGCTTCTTGCCCGCGTCATCTAGCATCTGACGGAAGACAGGCCGCTTCTGGATGGAGTCAACATGGGCGGACTTGCCCTCTTCGCGGTAAACGCGGACTGGTTTCCACCGCTTGAGACGACAATGCTCCTTGAAGGCCCTCTCCTGGGCCTCGAGGCTGTGCCCGTCCACCTGGGATGCATCGGATACCCGTATGTAGGCGACTGCATTGATGGTTCCGGTTGTGTCTGCCTTCTCGCTACAGCCAAGGCCACCTCCGCCAGGGTATTGAGGAAGTGGTCTATATCCAGCCTGTCCATTTCGGTAAGTTGGCCCTCGTCGTACTCGACCTGTGTGGCGGCACAGTGTATACGCCCGTGATAGATGTCAACACCTCCACAGGGCCACTTTCGTCATTCGGGTGGAACTGGACCAGATCACCCATGCTCTTTGCTCCGGGCGTCCAGGAGCCGCTTGAAGGTGGCGTAGCCGATGCCCAGCTCTCTTGCTGCCTGGCTATTGGGCATGGGTTTGGGACTGTTTGGCTTGCCTTTGGAAAACAGTTTCACGCTGGAGAGCGTACGCCACCACCGTCCCAAGTCAGATGCCATCTCTGCGCCCAGTACGACTTCTTCAACGAACGCGCCATATCCTAGAAAGACCTCCGCACTACTATGTGTATTGTTGCTCTGCTTGGACGAGTACGTTGGTAGTAGGCTTGCGTGTCACACCCCTTCCCAAGCTCCGAGTATAGCTACACGTTGGTCAAGTGCCAAGCTGAAAAGAGTCTACGCTGTTAAGTGTGGAAGAGGGAGATGGAAAGATTGAAAGCATCCTCTGGCCTCTGTAGCCCCGACAAATCGGGGCAAAGGAGGCGCCCAGCGATTGTCCCGATACATCGGGTTATCTTCGTTCGGGCGCTACCGTACGTGGGGGGCATATTCCGTTCCGATGTGGCCGGTCTCGACTAGCTTCTCGTAATCGGCGTCGCTTATGCCCAACACCTCTTTGTACACGTACTGGTTATCCTCGCCCAAACGCACGGGGCCGCGCCGGACCAGTGGAGGAGTACCACTCATCTTGAACAGAGATCCAGGATACATGTGTGTGCCCGCATCTTCTTGGGACTCTTCCACAAAAAAACCCCGGGCTTTCAACTGCGGGTCTTGATAGGCTTCGGCCTCATTCAAGACCGGCCCTGCCGCCACTCCTTCTTTCTGCAACAGGTGCATCAACTCATAGTGGTCATGATGCTGAGTCCACGTCTCCACCAGCCGCTCCAACTCGTCCTCATGCTTCCGCCTGCTCAACGAGTCCTTAAACCTGTCATCGTATACCCACTTCTGTCCCACCGCTCGGCATAACCCCTCCCACTCTTCATCGGTGAAGATGCTTATGCTCACCCACTTGTCATCGCCTTTACACCGGAAGTTGCCACATGGCACTGCCACCGAGTCTCTATTTCCCAGGGTACCCTGCACCCTGCCATTCATGGCGTAATCCATGAAGGCCTGGGGCAGGTATGACATGAAGCTCTCGGCCAGACACAAGTCCAGGAGTTGCCCTTCACCAGTGCGATTGCGGTGGTGTAAGGCGGCCACAATGGCGAAGGCTGCCTGGACACCCTCCGCCGGGTCTGCTGCCACCGCCTGGGGCTGACTCGTGGCATCTGAGTCAGCATAGCCCCGAATGGAGGCGTGGCCCAGCATAACGTCTATGGACTGGGCCATGGCCCGGTAGTTACGGTATGGTCCGGTGTCGCCATAGGCGGACATCTTGCAGAAGATGATGTCCGGCCTCACCTGTTTCAGCATCTCGTAGGTGACGCCTAGCTTGTCCATGACTTCCGGGACATAGTTCTCCACAACAACATCGCTCACTTTGACCAGGCGCTTGAACACCTCCATGCCATCCGGCCTGGTGATGTCCACGGTCATGCTCAGCTTATTGCGGCCCATGGCGTTGAACAGTGGGTAGCGGTTCCAGGGCCTCTGGCCAGGCTCTCCGTTGGGGTATCCCGCCGTCCTGGAGCTAGCCATGTCCGTGGTAGGCCGCGCGTAGATGCCCCGGGTCTGGGGTGGGAAGTGCTGGATGGACTCCACCCGAATCACCTCGGCGCCGAAGTCGGCCAATATCAGACCGCAGTAGGGTCCTGCCAGGACAACGGTCAGATCCACCACTCTTATTCCCTTCAGGGGTAGGTGTAAGTCTGCCATGCTCTCGCTCCTTCTTCAGCACCGTTCCTAGATTGTGCCAGTCTCGCGCAGCATCACTAGATCCTCTTTGGCATAGCCCATCTCGCTGTATACCTCCCAGTTGTGTTGGCCCAGCAGCGGCGCTGGTCGTCTCAACTGCCAGGGGGTCTTCTCCATAATAAAGGGCCTGCCAGGGTACCTGACCTTCCCCGTCATAGGGTGGTCTACCTCCGTGAAGAATCCGCGCTCGTTGTATTGTGGGTCATCATAGACCTCGTCCATGCTGTAGAAGGGTGCGGATAGGTTGCCGGTCTCCTGGCCCATCTTGAATAGCTCTCTCTTTGTGTGCTGCAGGGTGAACTCCATGAAATAGGCCTCGAACTCCTCCTTGAGCGCGGGGTCGCCAGGTGCCTGGGGGGTGTACCACTTGGGATCCAGAAGCTCTGGTGGGTTCCCCATCATCTCCACCGCCCTTGAGAAGCGCGGCCCGCCGGAGGCGATGCGAAAGTAGCCATCCGCACAGGGAAAAGTCCCCGCGGGATATTGGGCGCCCAGGATGGACCCCCTAGGAGTCACTCTACCACTGTACTGGTAACTCACCAGAGCGCTCAGCCGCCCGTCCACGGTGTCAGCCTGAGTCTCCAGGATGGAAACATCAACATGGCGGCCCATGTCCTCGTAGCGGCTGCCGTAGAAGGCAATCATAGTAGCTGTGGCCGCAACAATGCCCGAGTGGTAGATAGAGACGGTGAGGCCGTACTTCAGCGGCTCTCTTTCGGGGTCGCCTTTGGAGTGCATGGGTCCGCCCATGCCGAAGGCCATTAGCTCGGTGAGCTTGTAGTCCCGGTATGGGCCTGTCTGACCAAAGTTGCTGATGGAGGTCATCACCAGCTTTGGGTTTATCGTTTCTATATCCGCGTACGACAGGCCCAGCCTCTCCATCACACCAGGCTTGAAGTTCTCCACCACCACGTCCGCCCTCTTCACCATCTCTTTGAAGATCCCCTTCCCCATGGCGCTCTTTAGGTTCAGGGTTATGCCACGTTTGTTGGTGTTTAGGTACATGAACAGGCCGCTCTTCTCCGGGTGGGGATCATCCTTGTAAAATGGGCCCATGTTCCTGGCCCCGTCCCCTACTCCCGGGGGCTCAATCTTGATGACGTCGGCGCCATAGTCAGCCAGGAGCTTGGTGCATGCGGGCCCCGCTATGTAGTGGGTCAGGTCTATTACCTTCATGTCCGATAACGCTTGCTGGGCCATGGCTGATTTCCCTCCAAGTGTTCAACGAGTGCGCTGGTTTGTCGGGCTGACGGCTGGTACATATTACCAGGAGCCGTCTGGAATGTCATTGCTCTCCTCGGAATGATAAGTTATGAAACATGGGTGATGCTCTCAGGTAGAACGGAGGTGATGAAAACCACGGCTGCCTAAGCCCCCGCCCGGGGTTGGCGGGAGGCGCTTGATTCGTGCGACGCGTTGTGATAGAACAGCGGTGCGCATCGGCAGGTGGAGGTAAGCCTGAACTAAACTGCCTGAACTAAACTGACGGAGGCACTAAATGGTAGTCGAGAAAAAAAAGGTCCTCTATCCACCCAAGAAACACATATCCGATGAGATACTGGAGCTTGCCAAAAAGACCAGCACCGCCACCATAACCGGCACGCTTGAGCTGAAAGGGTTCCGTTGGAACATATACATGGCTCATGTGCTGCCTTTCAAGCCCGGCGCGATACTTGCGGGCCGCGCATACACCTTTCGCTATCTCCCTAGAAGGGACGACCTCCCCTCACCGGGTGATTACCCACAGGAGGAGGTGGGCAAGTACGCCCGCAACCTTGCCATCGAGTCCCTGCACCCGGGGGACGTGCTAGTGGTAGACGCCCGTGGGAACACCAACGCGGCTATCTTCGGCGACCATTTGGTAGCGCGCATGAAATACTTGAAGGCGGCTGGACTGGTGACCGACGGCGCCCTCCGAGATTCCCCTTACATGCGGAACGACGACTTCCCCGTCTTCGCCCGCGGTTCCCACGGGTACAGCCACCCGCATGAACACTGGGCCGCGGACGTACAATTACCTATCGCCTGCGGCGAGGTAACCGTTTTCCCCGGCGACCTGATCGTCGGCGATGGCGACGGCGTGGTGGTATGCCCCCAGGCCATCGCCGAGGAGGTCATCAAGGAGTCCGTCCTCAAGGAGCAGGAGGAGGACTTCTCCCGCGAGCTTCTGAAGAAGGGCTATTCGGTCAACGATACCCACGGCAGGTTGTCGGCCTCGCTTCAGGCCGAGTACCAGAAGTGGCGCAAAGCCCACAAGCTCTAGCCCTCGGCCAAGCCTCAAGCCTGCTGGCGGTCGCACCCACCGTGGGCAGCCGTTCGCAACACCGAGGGTAAGGAGGCAAAGCGCCGCTAATCTGCTGGACGGGTACAACCAGCCCGCGCATAATGATGCGCCACGTCCTTCCTAACTCCACCGCGCCTTTCTTGATTCTGGCTTCGGTATCTCTGGGCAACGCTATTCTGACGGAGGCGTCCCTGAGCTATCTGGGCCTGGGGGTGCCGCCGCCGAGTGCATCCTGGGGCCAGATGATGTCGGGTGCGGCGCAGAGTTTCGCCCAGATAGCTCCTTGGCTGATTGCAGGTCCAGGCATCGCCATAGCTGCCCTGGTGCTGGGGTTCAACCTCTTCGGGGACGCCCTACGCGACGTCTGGGACCCCAAGCTGCGCGGGCGCTAGTGTAGTGCTTATAGCTCTTCGTTAGTCATCGCTTGGCGGTGCTTGCCACACGTACGAAAGCGTGCGCTGAGCTTTGAAGGATCGGATTCGTTCCTCAGAAAAACATCTCTTGTGCAGACATGGCCCAGATATAAACAGTAGACATAACATTAGTAGCTAATCCCCCAACTGCCTTCCTTCCCCGCCTGCCCATATGTCCGTATGCCAGTATGCCCGTTTGCTAGTATGCCCGTTCGCCCCTATTCCCGTGTGTTTGCACCATGCCGCCGCCGTCGTTGACACTTGCTTCATGCCAGCCCTATGATTAAAGGTGGCCGTGCTAGACGGGGAGTTAGCGGTGCCCTGTACCCGCAATCCGCTATAGCGGGGTTGAACTCCTCTCTTAGGTTCAGCCTCTGGCCTCTGTCTCCGAGAAGGACGTTGAGAGCTGGGCCCTGCGCGGCGGAAGACCGTTAACCCCGTCAGGTCCGGAAGGAAGCAGCGGTACGCGGACCCTTCCGAGCGCCGCAGGTTAGTCTGGTTCGAGTCCCATCGGCAGATACGCCGTGGGGTCATAATCGAAGGGGGGTGCACGGCCCTTTTCTTATTGAACTCTCCCCAATTCCACTTCCCGATTCGGAAAGGGGAGTCCAGAGGGGCAAAGCCCCTTTGGCGGGGGAACTGGGGGGTGTACCCCCAGACCTTTTCTTTCTACCCCCTTCCTGGCCAGGAAGGGGGCCAGGGGGATGGTCGAAAGGGTTTTTCAGCAATCTGCTAGATTCCTCATTGCCGCCACTCATGGACACCACCCGCTTCCCCGGCCCATCGGTGAAGGCCACACTTGCCAGGCTGGGCCTATCGCCCCGCAAGGCGCTGGGCCAGCACTTCCTGGTCAGCCAGGGCGCTGTGGCCACCATCCTCCGGGCGGCGGACATTGGGCCGGAGGATACGGTGCTGGAGGTTGGCCCTGGCCTGGGCGTGATGACCTCTGAGCTGGTACAGAGGGCCAAGCGAGTGATTGCGGTGGAGTTGGACCAGGAGTTGGCCGTGGCTCTGGAGAGGGAGCTGGGGGCAGCCAAGCTAAAAATGGTCTGCGCCGACGCCCGCCAGGTTGACATAACGGAGCTAACGGGCGGCGAGCCGTACAAGCTGGTGGCCAACCTTCCGTACTATGCCGCCAGCCCTATCCTGCGTCGCTTCCTGGAGTCGGCGCATCCTCCCACGCGGGCTGTGGTCATGGTGCAGCGCGAGGTGGCCAGGAACATGGTAGCCCAGCCAGGCGACATGTCCCTGATGTCGGTGGGGATCCAGCTCTATGGAAAACCGCGCATAGTGAAAAATGTACCTCCAACGTCTTTCTATCCGCCACCCAAGGTGACATCCGCCATTGTTCAAATAGACGTGTACCCCAAGCCGGCCCTGGTGCTGGACGACATAGCAGCGTTCTTCAAAGTGGTGCGGGCCGGGTTCTGCGCGCCCCGCAAGCAATTGCGCAACACTCTGGCCCAGGGGCTGGTGATCCGTGTGGAGGAGGCCCTGGCGCTGCTGGAGAAGGCAAGCATTGACCCTGCGCGTCGTCCCGCGACGCTGAGCCTGGAGGAGTGGGGATACGTGTACCGTACGGTCAAAGCGAATGGTGTTAATGTTAGCACTAGCCCACGCCAAGATTAACCTGAGCCTGGAGGTGCTGGGCCGCCGTCCCGACGGCTACCACGAAGTCGTGACGGTGCTCCATACCATTGGCCTGGCCGACCGCCTGACTTTCGATCCCTCGGACTCCCTGGTGTTGCACTGCGATGCTCCGGGCCTGTCCAACGAGCAAAACCTCGTTTGGCAGGCGGCTCTCCTGCTACTGCGAGAGACCACGGCCTCCTCCAAGGGCGTGTCCATCACCCTTGAGAAACGTGTCCCCGAAGCCGCCGGCCTTGGCGGAGGCAGCACCGACGCAGCCGCGACGCTAATGGTCCTGAACAAGATGTGGGGTCTCAAGCTGTCCGCGGCGGCCCAGCGGAAGCTGGCGGCAAAGCTAGGCTCCGACGTCCCGTTTTTCATCAAGGGCGGGTGTGCTATTGGGACAGGCAGGGGTGAGGTGGTGACTTCGGTGCCCCATGCGCCACCCTGGTGGGCTGTTGTCCTTCGTCCCAACGTCAGCCTACCAGACAAGACGGCGCGCCTCTACGGGATGCTGACTGATGCCGACTTCACGGATGGCTCGGCGACCCGTGCATTGGCCAGCCGGTTGCGCAGGGGCATCGCCACCATAGCCGACGTGGCTGCGGCACGGAACGCCTTCGAGCGCGTTGCTTCCAGGGCTTTCCCAGGCTTGACGAAGGGACGCAGGGCGCTGTTGAAGGCAGGTGCGCCTTTCGCCCGGCTCACTGGCACGGGCCCGGCGTTATTCACTTTGGTGGAGCGCCGCGAAGAAGGGGATGCCATCCTGGGCCAGTTGAAGGCCGGCGGCTATGAGGCGCACGTGGCCAGGCTGTTGGGGCCAGGAGAGGATGACAGCGGCGCTGGTGGAAGCCGTAGCTGAAACTGCTGCTTTCGTATCTGCTACGGGGTGGCATACCGCTTGACATACCGCTTGGCGTATGGTAGCCTAATAGCAGAGCCAGAAGTGATGCCTTGATGGTGTCACATTTGGCTCTCTGTGTTTGAATCCGCCGCAGGTCTCGCATGATCCACTTCTTCCACCCCTATGTCAGACTCCAAGACATGATGCATGCGCTCCGACATAAAGTAGATTCCGTACCAAATACCAGTGCCAACTGGCCTGGGTAAGTCTACAGTTTTTTGTTCTAAGATTTTGTAGTACCTACTTATTGCGGACAAGAATGGGTCACCGGATGGTATGTGCCTATGTAACGTGTTCTCTTGGTAAATACGAATAACCCCGGCTGCCATATCAGCTATCTGGATGCCAGGGGTAAACTCGGAATTAACAAAAAATGGACTTTCTGCCAGATGACTAAGGCTTTGACCGCCTTGGGATTTAAATAGCCAATTGCTAGCCCGTTCCGACAGGCGATTGAACTGTGTTCCATCGCCGTCAAAAAGCACGACTCCAAGATCGTCGGGCTCCTCCAGTTCTACGTAACGGTTTACACGATAGAGAATGTACCTGAAAGGCATCGGTAAGATGTCTCTGTCAATGGGCGGAGGTGTAAGTGGCCGCTCCATGACTACAGCAAATAGCTTGAACGGGAAGTTGCGGCACATATCAAAGAACGCCTCAACGAATTCCCGCTTTTCTGGCCGATTCCTGAAAGTTGAGCGTGTGAGCAGCTGATTGGCCTTAGCTTCAACTTCGAACTGTTCCTTGCCTAGCAATTGTCTCTTAAGGTGAAACAACTCCGTATTCAAAGCGCGCAGATCGCGTGCATCGAAGCAAGCGGCAGCCAGTACAGGGCGTGTTGACGAATCTTTTGGATGAGGGTGTCCGCTCTCATCAACAAACGCAAAAATCATGGCCTGCCCATTATATACAAGCGTTCACGCCCTGCCAACCGCTAGGCCGAGGTCTTAAGCCTTCCCACACGTTGCTTGCATTGACCCGCTTTCTCGCCACCGCTACAATGAGTCGGTTCCTATACTACTAAACTATGATCATTGACCTGCACGTCCACACGTCCCGCGGCAGCGGCGACAGCAGCCTGTCGCCCCAGGAGCTGGTCGCCGAGGCGCGGCGCATCGGCCTTCAAGGGGCGTGCCTCACCGAGCACGGCGGCCCCTGGGACCGGTTCGAGTTCCAGCGCTTCGCCAGCCAGCAGGACGGCCTGCTTCTGGTCCCGGCGCTGGAGGTGGAGACCGAGGTGGGTCACATCACAGTCTTCGGCCTGGACAAATACGTGGGTGGCATAGCCAATCTACAGGAGCTGCGGCGAGTAGCCGACGCCTCCGGCGCCTATGTGGTGCTGGCCCATCCATTTCGCAACATGTTCCACAAGATACCCTTCAGCCCTAATCTACTGTACAGAGAGGTGGCCCGCTATCCCGCCACTGTGGAAGAGGCCCTGAAACATCCTGTCTTCCAGCTTGTGGACGCCGTAGAGGTGGCCAACGGCGGCAACACCGACGAGGAGAATGCCTTTGCCTGGGAGGTGGCCCACCGCCTGGGCAAGCCCATGGTGGGCGGCAGCGACGCTCACTCGGCCAACGGGCTGGGAAGGTGCGTCACTGTGTTTCCAGAGCCTCTCTCTTCCCCCGAACAGTTCTTGAGTGCCCTGCGCGCAGGCCGGTTCTATCCTGCCACTGGACTTAACGTCGGCAACTTACAGCCCTTCCGCAACGGTGCGCGCTAGAGAGTTGATGGTACATCAGTGACCCTTTTGCCCCCTGCGCCCTCTCCCCTGGACGAGGTGTACGTGTCTCTTGACCTGGAGACCACAGGCCTCGACCCTGAGCGGGAGGAGATCATCGAAATCGGGGCTGTGAAGTTCCGCGGCGACGAGGTGCTGGCGACCTTCCAGACCCTGGTCAACCCGCAACGTGAGCTTTCCTCCTTTGTAATCCAGCTCACTAGCATCACCCAGCGTCAGGTGGACACTGCGCCGCCTCTGTCCGATGTGGCGGGCCAGTTCCTCTCGTTCCTGGGGCCGCTGCCCCTGGTCGGCCACAATGTGGCCTTCGACCTGGGCTTCCTGGCCAAAGCTGGCCTCGGCCTCTCCAATCCACGCTACGACACCCAGGATATGGCCTCGGTGTTTCTGCCAAGCGCGGAAGGCTACGCCCTCACAGCACTGGCCGGCGCTCTGGGCATCTCTCATGGCAGGCCCCATCGCGCCCTGGAGGACGCTCGCATATGCCACCACCTGTTCCAGGCGCTGCTCGGCCTGGCCATCAAGCAGGACCCTGGCCTGCTTGCCGCCGTGGGCGCCATCGCCGCCCGGTCCACCTGGCCCCTGCGCGGACTGCTCATGCGGCTGGAAGAAGCCGCAGCCAGGGAGCGTGGAGGCCAGCGTGTATCCCCCGCGCTGGGCCTGATGGGCGTGCCAGTGGCGGGCCTGGCGGAGCGGCTGGAAAGGCCCAGGCCACTCCAGCGGCGGCGGACATTGGAAGAGGTTGACCCAGACGTGGTGGCAGCCATCCTGGGCGATGGCGGCACCCTTTCTAAGGCCCTGCCAAGCTATGAGCACCGGCCTCAACAGGTGGAGATGGCCCGGGCTGTGACGGAGGCGTTGAACCAGGGGCATCACCTGATGGTGGAGGCAGGCACTGGGGTGGGCAAGTCGGTGGCATACCTGCTGCCTGCCATGCTATTCGCCGTGCGCAACGGGCAGCGGGTGGTGGTATCCACCAGCACAATCAACCTCCAGGAGCAGCTTGTGGCCAAGGACATTCCGGCGCTCCTGGAGGCGTTGCAGGCAGAGCCGGGTCAGCCCTTGAACGAGTTCCAGTTTACACGTCTGAAGGGCAAGGGCAACTATCTGTGCTTCCTCCGGTGGGCGCGCCTGGCGCAAAGCCCCAACCTATCGGCGGAGGACGCCAGGATGGCATCCAAGGCCCTGGTCTGGCTTCAGGACACCACCACGGGCGACAGGGCGGAGCTTAACCTACCTGCCCGGGAGGGCTATTTGTGGGATAGGCTGTCGGCTTTGGGAGCGGGAGAGTGTGACGGAAGGGGCGGTGTATGCTTCCTGCGCACCGCCCGGGCCCGCGCCGAGGGTGCCCACGTTGTGGTTGTGAACCACGCCCTGCTCCTAGCGGACCTGGCCGCCGGAGGAGGTGTGATTCCGTCCTACGACCACCTCATCATAGACGAGGCCCATCATCTGGAAGAGGAGGCCAGCCTCCAGTTCGGCTTCGAACTACCCTGGCGGGCCATGGAGGAGATGGCTTCCCAGCTTGGGCGGCAGGTACAGGATACACGGAGCATCGTACGTATCCCCTCACTGGAGGCGTCGCGCCAGGAGCAGGTGGGAACTGTTTGCGCCGACCTGGAAGCCACAATATCCAGGCTGCGAGAGGTGTGGGACCGCCTCGGAGTTGGCTTATCCACCTTTGTATTGCGCCACCAGACTGCCAACCAGCGAGGCAACCAGCTCCGCATCACCAGGAGCTCTCGTACGCAGCCTGGCTGGTCGGACATAGAGGTCCACTGGGAGGGATTCAACGAGACATTGGTGGGTCTGGGGCACACGGTAGACAGGTTGCTACTGGCCCTAGGATCCCTGGAGTTAGCGCCACTGAAAGAGTTGGTGCAGGAGCTGAAAAGCTGGCAGGAGAGGGCCGAGGAGCTGCGCACGCGCGTTCAGAGCTTTGTGGTGCAGCCCCAGGAGGAGTATGTCTACTGGGTGAACTTGAGTGGCCAGGAGGCCGTGCCCGTCCTGAACGCCGCGCCCCTGACCGTGGGTTCCTTGCTGCAAAAGCTGCTCTTCTCCCAGAAGCGAAGCGTCGTGCTCACCAGCGCCACCCTCAGCGTGGCAGGGTCGCTTCAATACCTGGCCGGCCGGGTCGGGCTGGCCGATACCCAAGAGCTGCTCTTGGGCTCGCCATTTGATTACAAGAGCGCAGCCCTTTTGCTGCTATGCTCAGACATGCCTGAACCTGGGCAGCCCGGTTACGCGCAGGCGTTGCAGGACGCCTTGATACGCGTGGCGCGGGCTTCCAAAGGGGGCGTCCTGGGACTGTTCACGTCCCACGCTGATCTTCAAGCGGCCCGCCGGGCAATCAAGCCGGTCCTGGAGGCCGAGGGGATTCAGGTTCTGGCCCAGGGGGTGGACGGCACTCCCCGAAGGCTGGTGGAGGCGGCCACGGCCAACACCCACACCGTCTTGCTGGGCACCAACAGCCTGTGGGAGGGGGTGGACCTTCCCGGAGACCTGCTGCGGGTCGTGGTACTGGCAAGGCTGCCTTTCAGCGTACCCACGGACCCCCTCTTCTCCGCGCGCTCCGAGGAGTTCGGAGCGGACTCTTTCAGCCAGTTCGCTGTACCCCAGGCGGTGCTCCGGTTCCGCCAGGGGTTCGGGCGGCTAATCAGGACCAGGAGTGATCGAGGAGTGGTGGTGGTGTTGGACCGGCGCGTCCAGTCCAAGAATTACGGCAGCGTGTTCCTGCGCTCCCTTCCGACTTGCACTCAGCGCGAGGTGCCCTTGCGTCAACTGGGCGCCGAGGTAGCAGGCTGGTTGGAGAAGGTGTAGAGTCCCCCGTATGGGCGCAAGGTCCCGACTCCGTACGGGACTTCCGTCGGAGCCTTGCACCCCTACTAGCGGGCATCTGAAAAAGGGGAGTCCAGTCCCGATACATCGGGATTAGCGGGGGAACTGGGGGGTGTCTCCCAAGCCCTTTTATTCTCCCTTCCTGCAAGCGTTGCCTCAAAAGTCAGGAGGGTGCAGGGAACCTCGGTTCCCGCTGGGGGTCTGGGGGTATCCCCCAGATCTCTTTTCCATCCCCCTTCCTGCAAGGAAGCGGGGATAGTAGGCTGCTGCAAAAGGAGAGTCCAGAGAGGCAAAGCCTCTTTGGTGGGGGTCTGGGGGTATCCCCCAGATCTCTTTTTTACCCCCTTCCTGCAAGGAAGGGGGCCAGGGGGATGGTCGAAGCGATGATCCATCACACTGCCGTGGAAGACACTGTAGCGACAGTCCATGTTGACGGGGCAGCGTTCATGCCCATCGGCCAGCCGTTGGACTTGCAGGCCACCCTGGAAAGCGGGCAGGCGTTCCGCTGGCGGCGCGACCAGGGCTGGTACTGGGGTGTGATTGGCCGGCACTCCTATGCCCTGTACCAGGTGGAAGGCGGCCTGCTCTTTCGTACTTCCGCCCCATCTACCGCCGAGGCTCTGGCTGAGCTTCATGCCCTTCTGCGCCTGGATGACGACCTGGAAGCCATCTGCCGGGACATGGCGGCGGACAAGCCTCTATCGGAGGCTGTGGCCCGCCACCGCGGGCTGAGGCTGTTGCGCCAGGACCCGTGGGAGTGCCTGGCCAGCTTCATATGCTCCTCGGCGTCCAACATACCGCGCATCAGCCGTAACGTGAATTCGGTGGCGGAGGCCTACGGCGAACCTGTGAGTTTGGAGGGCCGCCGTTTGTGGCGTTTCCCTGGGGCTGAACGGGTGGCAGAAGCGGGCGAGAAGGCATTGCTTGGCCTGGGCCTGGGCTTCCGCGCCGGCTACCTGGCCAATACCGCAACACGGGTGGCTGAGGGAAGGGTTGACCTCATGGCATTGCGCCTGGCCCCGTACAGCGAGGCTAAAGCTGTGCTGATGGAGCTGCCGGGCGTAGGCGACAAGGTTGCCGACTGCGTGCTGGTGTTTTCCCTGGACAAGCTGGAAGGGTTTCCCATTGATAGGTGGGTGCGCCGCGCATTGGAAGAGTGGTACGGCCACCGCGAGAAGGCTCAGTACCGGGAGCTGCTGGAGTGGGCGCAGGAGCGGTGGGGGCAGCGCGCCGGCTATGCCCAGCAGTACCTGTTCCATCACCTGAGATTACTGAGCAAGGGTAGCTAGTGTCCCGAATCTGAGGTTCGTTGAAGAATCTCCCCTTGGGGGTGCAGGGGGCACAGCCCCCCTGCCAGGGTAGCAGGGGTGTCCCCTGGTCTCTGTTTCTCTTCCCCCTTCTCCCGCAGGAGAAGGGGGATCAAGGGGGATGAGGTATCTGTGGGTGGCAGAGCAAGAGCCTGCTCACCGCGCCACCATTTTCAGCGGATTAGCAACTCAGGACGCCAGGCATTCTCTTACCAGGGCCTCTTCATCCGCTTTGGTGTGCACACGTCCTTCCAGGCGGGCATCGCGCAGTTCTTCCAGCAGCTTTCCTACTTGGGGGCCTAGTGGCACGCCCAATCGCGCCAGGTCGCGGCCGTTGAGCCTGGGTTTTACGTGCCGCCACTCCTGGACGTATCGCTGAAAGTTGCGCCGTGCGCCTTCGCTGTCGGCAAGCGCGCCAGCCACCTCTACCGCCTCCAAACTCATCTCGCGCAGCCGCCTGCACACGACCGCCGCCGACGACTCCGTGGCCAACGAAGCAGCCGATTCTCTGGCCAGGGCCACGTCCCGCACGACCTTGGCCCAGGTGGCGGGCAAGTTCAGCCGCCGGATAAAGCCTTCTATATCTTCTTGCTTCATGGAGTAGGCCAGGACGCCCAGATAATGTAGAGGTTCCTTTAGGCCGTCGGCGGAGAGGCGT
>JAUSCR010000028.1 GCA_030651175.1 Dehalococcoidia bacterium | reverse complement strand
CATAGCAATGACCGTACCTCCGCGCGCCTCCACCTCTCCGATGTTTCCGCGCATCTTGTCGTAGAGGTGATCGCGAGGGACGATGGCGACCACGGGCATGTTCTTGTCAATGAGGGCGATGGGGCCGTGCTTCATTTCTCCCGCAGCGTACCCCTCGGCATGGATGTAGCTGACCTCTTTGAGCTTGAGTGCTCCCTCCATGGCCACGGGCACGTTGACTCCACGGGCCAGGTACAGGAAGTGTTCATACTCGAAGTACTTCCTCGCCAGGTTTTCCAGGTGTTGGTCCTGGTCCAGCACCTGGCCCATGAGCCTGGGCATGGCCGTCAGGTCCTGAAGGAGAGTCTCCAGTCGCCGGCTGTCCAGGATTCCCCGGACATTGCCCAGGTAGGCGGCTAGGAGGTACAGGGCCACCAGAGAACCCGTCAGGCACTTGGTGCTGGCAACGCCAATCTCAGGCCCGACGCCTATGCCCACAGTCCCGTGAGCCATGCGGGTGGCCTGGCTGCCTTCCACATTGCAGATGGTGATTTGCCTGGCCTGCAACCGCGCCGCCGTCTCCATGGCACCCAGGGTATCCGCCGTCTCCCCGGACTGGCCCACGGAAACCAGCAGGGTATGGTGGTCAATAATGGGGTCCCGGTAGCGTAGCTCCGAGGCATTATCGGCCTCGGCGGGTAGCCCCGCCAAAGCCTCCATGAAGAGACGGCCCACCTGGCAGGCGTGGAGGCTGGTCCCCATGCCTGTAAGCATCACGCGGTGTATGTCCTGGATTTCTGCGTTGGTGAATGGGAACCCTTCCAACCGCACCTCTGGAGGATTGAATGATAAGCGTCCTACCAGAGTCCTTCGTATCACATCAGGCTGCTCCATAAGCTCCTTGAGCATGAAGTGGCGGTAGCCGCCCTTGGCAATGGCAACGGCGTCATAGGGTGCGCGCCTTGGCGTCTTGACGATTTCCTGCCCCGTCAAAGAAAGGTACTGGGCGCCTTCGCGGCGTACCGACACTATCTCGCCAGGGGCCAGGAAGGCCACCCGGGTCGTATTGGGTAGGAGGGCTGGAAGGTCGCTGGCCAGGAACATCTCCCCTTGACCGTAGCCAACTGTGATACCGCCGGCGTTACCGGAGCGGAAGGCGATAAGATGCCCCGGTTCTTGCGCACGCATAGCTACCACCGCCTGCGCCCCTCTAAGGAGTTGCGCCACTTCCCTTACAGCATCTTCAAAGGGGACTTCTTTTGCCAGCAAGGACTCAATCAGATGGGGTATGACCTCGCTGTCCGTCTCGGAGATGAAGGCGTGCCCGTTCTGTTGCAACTCCGCTTTCAGCTCCAGGTAGTTCTCCACTATGCCATTGTGGACGACCGCCACCTGTCTGCCACAGTCCAGGTGAGGGTGCGCGTTGAGTGTGTTGGGCCTGCCGTGGGTGGCCCATCGGGTGTGGCCGATGCCTGAGGTGCCAGGAGGGAGCTGGCTGTTCAACGACTCGACCAGCGTCGTCAGTTTGCCTGGTGTCTTGCAGACAGCCAGATGGCCATCGTTGTCCAAGACAGCAATGCCGGCGCTGTCATACCCCCGGTACTCCAGGCGTGCCAGCCCATCCAGAAGGATGGGGGCAGCCATCTGGTGACCCACATAGCCTACAATTCCACACATATTGCTTCGACTATTCCTCTGCCCTCTTACTGAGAGCCATGACCCAAAAGTCCCGACCTCACCCCCTGTGTCCCCCTCTCCGCATCGGAGAGGGGGAGTTTGGAACCTGGGGGACACCCCCAGTTCCCCCGCCAAGGGAGCTTCGCTCCCCTGGACTCCTCATTCCCAGAAACCTACTAGAACTCGCCTGCCCTGACTGTCATGGAGTGGGCTAGACTTGGTGAGTGGTAGCCACGTGGCCATAAACACCACGGTACTCCTCTGGCAGCAGGGCGGCAACCCGCATCATTATCATCTGCGTCAACGAGTCCATGATAGCATCGTCCAGCTTGCCTTCTATCAAGGGCAAGCTGAATGGCTCGCCTATCCGCACATGAATGGAGCAGAAGGGAAATGGTACGCGCCACATAGCATGAACCTTTTCCGTGCCTGTGATGGCCACCGGCAGTATGGTAGCCTGAGACTTCATGGCAATGAATGCCACCCCCCGGTTGGCCGCCCGCATTCCCCTGGGGCTTCTGGTCCCTTCAGGGAATATGGCTACTGCCTGCTCCTGCTCCAGCATCTCCAAAATCCAACGCAAACCCTCGGCGTCCCTGCCGTTTCTCGCCACTGGGTGAATCCCCCAGGCGCGCAGGACTGCTGCGCTGATTGGGTTGCGGAACAGCTCTTGCTTGCCCACGAACCAAACCCGTCGGCGGATTGCGGCGGACACCACAGGAGGATCGGCGTTGGACTGGTGATTCGCCACTACGATAAGCCGGCCCCGGGGAGGGACAGACTCCCGTCCCTCCACCTTCCAGCGTCCGAAGGTGGAGAAGCACACCCGGGCCAGGTTAGCGCTTAGGAAATAGGTCACGCCCATGATTGCAGCCTCACCATCTCTAAAATGCGCTCCACCACCATCTCAGCGCTGAGGCCGTCCGTGGCCAGGACATGGGCATCGAGGGCGGGGCGCAGCGGAGCGACCTTGCGCTCGGAGTCCAGCTTGTCGCGCTTCGCCAGGTACTCCAGGACATCCTGGTAAGGCACGCCGTGTCCCGAGGCCTGAAGCTCCGCGTGTCTACGGCGGGCGCGCTCGGCAACGGAAGCCGTCAAGAACACCTTGATGGGTGCGTGGGGCAGCACTACGGTGCCAATATCGCGACCAGCCATCACCATGCGACCCTCCTCAGCGACGCGCCGCTGAAGCTCCACCAGGATGTCGCGCACACCGGGAACCTGCGATACCAGGGACACGCTCTGTTCCACGGACTCCTCTCGGAGGTGCGCGGCCACATCCCGACCATCCACCAGGACAAGCCCCTGGCCATCCTGCTGGAATGCCACCTCCATCCTCTGTTCTTGGGCCAGGCTGACCAGTCGCCGGCTATCCTTGGGGCTTACCCCTGCTTCCAGGGCAGCCCAGGTTATAGCCCTGTACATGGCTCCGGTATCCAGGAACTTATATCTTAGCTTGTGGGCCAGCAAGCGCCCCACGGTGGTCTTGCCCGAAGCCCCAGGGCCATCCACAGCTATGACGGCGTTACTCACACCGATGCCCTAGCAGGGTGATGAGAAACTCCATCGACCATCCCCCTGACCCCCTTCCTGGCCAGGAAGGGGGTGGAAATTATATCTGGGGGATACCCCCAGACCCCCACCCCTTCGGCTTCGCTCAGGGCAGGCTCCGGGGCTTCGCCCCTCTGGACTCCCCTTTTTCCGCAACCTGTTGGTGGTTTGCCGGGGAATACACTCTCGTTGCGTTTCACAGAATCGGCCTCCCCGGACAAACTGGTGCGCAGAGCCTTGCCAGAGTACAGATTATAGACGGCGTGGCCAGGGGCGACAAGGAGCTCATTTCAAAACCCTCACCTCTGCGTCTCCCTCTCCCTTGCCAAGCGAGAGTGAGAAGAGACTTACATTGGAGGCACACTCCATTCTCGACTCCCCTTGAGATGAGTTTTGAAACAGCTGCAAGGCGAATGATTCCGTTTGCTTTGAGGTGGTGAAACCCAGCAGGGGACAGGTCGGTGGCGGCTTGACATCTTGGAATATGGGTATACGCTGGGTGCCAGCGTGGGTGTGGTGGCGAATGGGCGGTGGACACAAGCTAAAGAAGAGGAGGGATACAATGGCAAAGATACTGCGGGTGAATATGGCGGAGCAGAAGGTGACGGAAGAGGCAGTCCCAGCCAAGTATCGGACGCTGGGGGGGCGTGGACTCACTTCTCAGATTGTCATGGACGAGGTCCCGCCCAGTTGTCATCCTCTGGGCCCCAATAACAAGCTGGTCTTTGCGCCTGGCATCGTTACCGGGACCGCGGCAGCCAGTTCCGGGCGCATCTCCGTGGGAGCCAAGTCGCCTTTAACCGGAGGGATAAAGGAGGCCAACGCGGGCACGCCAGTCGCACAGATGCTGGGCAGGCTACAGATAAAGGCCATTATTGTAGAGAACCAGCCCCAGGGAGGAGGGCCATGGTTACTTAGGGTGACCGCAAATGGGGGGGAACTGGTACAGGCCGACCTCCTGAAAGGCAAAGTCACCTCGGAGGTCAACAAGGCCCTTTTTGAGCAGTATGGGGAACGGGTCGGTATCGTTACCGTGGGGCCTGCCGGAGAATACCAGATGACAATGGCCGGGATTTGCTTCAACGATGCTGAGGGACGGGCCAGCCGCTATGCTGGACGTGGCGGCCTGGGTGCGGTCATGGGAAGCAAGGGGCTCAAGGCTATTGTAGTGGACCCGACCAACGCTCCCGGCGTCGAGATGCAGAACAGGAGACTCTTCCGGCAAGGCGAGAGGAAGCTGTTGGAGGCATTGCACACCCATAGCATCACCAAGCCAGGCGGGACTTTGAATACGTACGGAACGGATGCTCTTGTAAACGTGTTGAGTGAGGCAGGTGGCCTGCCAACTCGCAACTTCAGCAGGGGTTCGTTTGCGGGAGCCAACAAGATCGGTGGCGAGACCCTGATGGAAACAATAGCCAAACGAGGCGGAGCTGGCAAGTCTGGACATGCCTGCGGGCCGGGCTGCGCCATCCAGTGCTCCAATATCTTTCCCAATGCCGATGGCAGCGAGCGGGTTTCCGTGATGGAGTACGAGTCGGTCTGGGCCCTGGGCGCCAACTGTGAGATAGACAACCTTGACAACATTGCCGAGATGATCCGCCTGTGCAACGAATATGGTGTGGACACAATAGAGGCAGGAGTCGCGGTGGGTGTCGCCATGGAGGCTGGGGTGGCGCCCTTCGGCAACGGTGCGGCGGCCATCCGGCTTCTTCATGAGGTGGGGCGCGGCACCCCGCTGGGACGCATCCTTGGCAACGGGGCGGCCTTCACGGGCCGCGCATTTGGAGTAGTCCGCGTACCTGTGACCAAGGGACAGGCCATGCCGGCATATGAGCCGCGGGTAATGAAAGGGATGGGCGTCACCTACGCCACCAGCCCCATGGGCGCAGACCACACAGCGGGATATTCCGTGGCCCAAGAGATACTGGGAGTAGGGGGCAAAGTGGACCCGTTCTCGGTGGAGGGGAAGGTGGACCTATCCCGCAACATGCAGGCGGCCACGGCGTTCATAGACTCATTTGGGTACTGCCTCTTTGTCTCTTTCGCTGTCCTGGACATCCCCAGCGGGCTGGAGGGGATAAGAGAGAGCATAAACGGCGTGCTGGGCACCAAGTTGACGACGGAGGACTTGGGAAAGTTCGGGATGAAAATCCTCAGGACGGAGCGCCGGTTCAATAAGCTGGCTGGGTTCACCAAGGCCGACGACCGGCTTCCCGAGTTCATGTCCTACGAGCCTCTTCCTCCTCACAATCAGGTGTTCAACGTGCCGGACGCGGAACTGGACAAGGTGTTCGGCTAGCACGCAGCCACACGTATGTAACACTAGCAAGCTGCTGAATTAAGGGGAGTCCAGAGGGGCAAAGCCCCGGAGCCTGCCCTGAGCGCAGCCGAAGGGGTGGGGGTCTGGGGGTGTCCCCCAGATATATTTTCAACCCCCTTCCTGGCTAGTAAGGTGCGAGGCTGGAGACAGTCAAGCTGATAGATGTAGAGGTAGCCCTGTTCGCAACCCTTCGGAGGTTTCACCCCAGGAAGGGTGAGCGGGGTGACTTTTTGTTGAGTGTGCCCCAGGGGACCACCGTTGACAACGTCCTGGAGATACTTGGCATACCCGCAGCCGAAATGAAGCAGACCTTCGTCAACGGGCTGTATCAGCAGGGAGACTACGTCCTACAGGACAAGGAAAGGGTGGCCATCTTTCCCCCAATTGCTGGCGGATGGCTGCGGAGTATGTCCCCCAGAACTCAGCTCTTGGGCTAGCCCTCATGAGACACGGATGTATCCATTCGAGCGCGTTGTTTTGGGCTGATACCCTCCAAGATGCGTAGGCGGATAGGAAACCATGCCATTTGCGCCCATAAACGGCATCCATCTGTACTACGAGGTACAAGGCAAAGGGCCTCCACTGGTCTTTGCCCACGGGTCCGGCGGCAACCACCTTTCCTGGTGGCAGCAGATACCGTTCTTCTCCCGCCACTATAAGTGCATTACTTTCGACCACCGCAGCTTCGGCCTCTCCCAGGATAACCGTGAGTCTGAGGGCCGCCGCGCCTTCGCCGATGACCTCAAAGGCCTGCTGGACCACCTGGGCATAGACCAGGTAGCCATAGTCGGCCACTCCATGGGAGTCCGGACGGGCGTGGGCTTCACCATGCGCAACCCAGGCAGGGTGAAGGGCCTGGTGCTATCCGGCTCCAACGGTGGAGCCGTGAACGAAGAGACCTACATAGCACGCGGCCAGAGACAGGAAAGTACACAGCCACTGGCGGAAGGCAGCCTTCGGGCGCTGTCGCCCGGTTTTGTGACCGAGCACCCGGAAATGGCCTTCCTGTACCGCCAGATCATGCAGTTGAACCCGTCCCACCCTCGCGACTTCCTTGCAGCGCCCCCAGTCTATCGGGGGTCCACCCATGAACGGCTCGTGGCGGCGGGCGCGCCGATTCTGTACATCCTGGGCGAGGAGGATGCGCTTGCCTTGCACAGAGGTATTGAAATTGCCGCTTCTCTGATCCCTCAAGCGCGATTGGTGCGAGTGCCCAATGCCGGCCATTCCGTCTACTTCGAGCAACCCGAACGGTTCAACCAGGAGGTCTTCGACTTCCTGACGGAGGTGTACCCACCGGAGTAGCAGGGTGATGAACCCCGACACGTCGGGGCGACCATCCCCCTGGCCCCCTTCCTGGCCAGGAAGGGGGTGAAAAGTAGATCTGGGGGACACCCCCAGACCCCCAGCAGAAGGGGCGTTGCCCCCTCTGCACTCCCCCAGAAGCGGATTCCCGAATAGCTGGCACGCTGGTGGATTTGCGCTGGGATGGCAACCTGAATTAGACTATTGTTTCAGTTTCCTTCTGCGTCGCCGCGGACAATCGCCGTGCTGGATTTCCTGCCCGTGGCCGCCCAGGGTGTGGCGAAAAGACCTTCGCCCGTGAGGTGTCTGAGAAATGGCCTCAATCCTATCTAGCAATGAAGTCACCGCCACATACGGGACGGATAGGATTACCGCGCTCCTGAACGTGGATGACCCCATGCGGCACCTCTCCGACGACCTGAAACGGGCCGTGGGGCCAGCCCTGGAAGGAACGGCCCTGTCAGCAGAGGATGCGAGAAGGCTGGTGGGGAGCGCTCCTGACGAGCTGGACTCCCTCTGCAAGGCTGCTTCCATCCTGCGTGATAGGGGCAAGGGCCATGATGTCAGCTTCTCCCCCAAGGTGTTTATCCCGCTCACGATGCTGTGCCGCGACTTCTGCGCCTACTGCACCTTCCGCCAGGACCCGGCCCAGGCCCCACATCTGTACATGACATCAGAAGAGGTGCTGGAAGTGGCTCGCGCCGGAGAGAAGATGGGCTGCACCGAGGCCCTGTTTACTCTGGGCGAGAGGCCGGAGCAGCGATACCCGGAGGCCAAGGAGTGGCTACGGAGGCATGGATACAAGACCACACTGGACTACCTTCTTTACGTTTCCAGGCTTGTGCTGGATGAGACTTCCCTGTTGCCCCACGGCAATCCAGGCACAATGAGCCGCAGAGAGATGGAAGGGTTGAGGGATGTCAACGTCTCCATGGGTGTGATGCTGGAGAACATAAGCCAGCGCCTCTGCGAGCAGGGAGGCCCCCACGAGCTAGCGCCCAGCAAGTTCCCCAGGGCGCGCCTCAAGACCATTGAGACAGCAGGAAAGTTGAAGATACCATTCACTACTGGTATCCTCATCGGCATCGGCGAGACACTGGAAGAGCGGGTGGACTCTCTGCTGGCCATTCGGGAGCGGCATCAGCGGTACGGGCACATCCAGGAGGTGATAATCCAGAACTTTCGGGCCAAGCCCAACACTGCCATGAGTCATCACGCTGAACCTGGGGCCGATGACCTCCTATGGACAGTGGCGGTGGCCCGCCTTATTCTGGGGCCGGAGGCCAACGTGCAGGTGCCGCCCAACCTGAGCGCCAGGGAGTACCCGATGTTCCTGCTGGCGGGCATCAACGACTGGGGAGGAATATCGCCCATAACCATTGATTATGTCAACCCAGAGGCGCCCTGGCCTCAGATTGCCACGTTGGACAAGAGGACACGGGAGTTGGGCTTTGCACTAAGGCCGCGCCTGCCGGTCTATCCTGACTACTTGGCGGGCAAAGACGGCTATTTGCCCAACGGGCTGCAGGGACGCGTCAAGTCCATGACGGACGAGGACGGCTATGTGAAAGGAGGGATTGGACGCTATGTTGGATACACCTCCTGACGGACATTCGGAGTCATCTCTGGAAAGGTTGATGGGCGGCATTGACCCCGCTGTTGGCCGCGCCCTGGACGATGCCTTGGAAGGCAACGACATCTCCGTAGAGGACGCCGTTGCCCTTTTCAACACCTCCGGGCTTGAGCTCAGCGCTCTGGTCATGACGGCAGATGAGCTGAGAAGGCGCCGGGTGGGTGACATGGTCACATACGTCGTCAACAGGAACATCAACTTCACCAACGTCTGCATCAAGGGTTGCGGGTTCTGCGCCTTCAGCAGGGACCACCGGGAGGAAGAGGGGTACTTTCTGCCGATGGAAGAGGTTGTGCGGCGCGCCAAGGAGGCATGGGACCTGGGAGCCACGGAGGTGTGCGTCCAGGCGGGCCTGCCTCCCAAGATGGAGGGCGACCTTTACATCCGGCTTTGTATGGCCATCAAAGAGGCCGTGCCAGGCATCCATATCCACGGCTTCTCTCCTGAAGAGGTGCTGTACGGCTCCATTCGCTCCAGGTGGAGCATCCGAGACTACCTGAAAGGCCTGAAGGATGCGGGAGTAGGCAGCTTGCCTGGGACATCGGCGGAGATCCTGGACCAGGAACTGCGAGACATCATCGCCCCGGGCCGCATCACAGTCAACCAGTGGATAGAGGTCATCACCACCGCCCACGAGCTGGGGATACCGACTACGTCCACCATCATGTATGGCCATGTGGAGACGCCAGAGCAGATAGCCCGCCACCTGGCCTTGATACGAGACATCCAGAAAAGGACTGGGGGGTTCACTGAGTTCGTGCCGCTGAGCTTTGTGCATACAGAGGCCCCCATGTTCACCAAGGGGCTGATTCCGGGCATTCGCCCTGGGCCCACGGGCACTGAGGTGATAAAGGTTCACGCCATATCCAGGCTTATGCTCAACAACTGGATTCCAAACCTACAGGTGTCATGGCCCAAGGAAGGCGCGCGCTTCGCCCAGGTGCTGCTGGGAGCAGGCGTCAACGATATGGGTGGCACGCTGATCAACGAAAGCATCTCCACATCCGCAGGCGCTCAGTTTGGGCAGTTGCTCAGGCCCAAAGAGATACGGCAGCTCATCCGAGATGCCGGCAGAATCCCGGCGGAGCGGCACACTTCCTACAAGCTCAAGCATGTTTTTGAGGATGGCGATGAAACTGTAGACCCACTGGACCTGGTAGGAGATAATGCCGAGGAGCGGTTCGGCTCATACCGCCGCCTGATCAAAATGGAGCAGTTCCGGTACGAGCATCCCAGGTACGCCGCAGAGAAGGCCGAGGCCGGGGATTAGTCCCGGTTTCAAGAAGGCTAGACCTTGACGTCTTGTCACGCTCATTTCCTTCCCTTCGGCTTCGCTCAGGGTAAACTATGCTCAGGATGAGCGGGCATATTACCCAGCTCGTGGTGAGCCTGTCGAACCATACGAGCGGGGTAAGGGCTAGACCTTGATGAACGGCCCTGTTCTGGCACTCGCTGGGGGCGTAGGTGGAGCCAAGCTGGCCCTGGGCTTGTCGCATGTCCTTCCTCCGCAGCAGCTCGTCGTAATTGCCAATACCGGCGATGACGATGTCTTCCACGGGCTTAATGTGTCGCCGGACCTGGATACACTTATGTACACACTGGCAGGGCTGGCCAACCCAGCGACTGGATGGGGCGTTGCAGGCGACACTTTCGGCGTCCTGGAGATGCTGAAAAGGTACGGGGCCGACTCCTGGTTCGGCCTGGGCGACCGGGACCTGGCCACCCACATAGAGCGCACCAGGCTTCTGCGCGAAGGGCGGACCCTCTCGGAGGTCACGCACTATCTGTGCGGCAAGCTGGCGGTGAAACCCACATTGGCCCCTATGTCCAATGACCCGGTGCGCACCCTGGTAGAAACAGACCAGGGAACGCTCGCCTTCCAGGACTACTTTGTGAAGTACCGGTGCGAGCCATCCATTCGGAGCGTGCGGTTCGAAGGGGCCTCGCAAGCCCATGCGTCTCCGACCTTTCAGCAAGCACTGAACAGCGCCGAAGCCGTGGTCTACTGCCCTTCCAATCCAGTGGTGAGCATTGGCCCCATACTGGCGCTCCCAGGCGTCCGGGAGATGCTCAAGGCCTTTCGCGGCCCCAGGATTGCTGTCAGCCCCATCGTGGGAGAGCAGGCACTGCGGGGGCCTGCGGCCAAGATGCTCCTGGAGTTGGGTGAGGAGGTTAGCTGTGTGGGAGTGGCGCGGCGGCTGGCAGGCATTTGCGATGTGCTGGTGGTAGACAGGCAAGACGCCAATCGTGTTGCCGATGTGCGGGCCACGGGCGTGGACGCCGTGGTGCTGGACACAATAATGAAAACGGACGCGGATAAGAAACGCCTCGCGCAAGAGGTGCTCCAGATAGTGCAAAGAAGGCTGGCAGCATGACGAGCCAGCATCCATTGAGGATTCTGGTCCCCATGAAGCCAGCCTACGAGGGCAAGACACGTCTGGCTGGCGTGCTGGATGCCGATGGCCGCGCCGCACTATCGCTTCATCTCCTCCAGCACGTCCTCTCCGTGGCGTCGCGCGTCGCCAGCGCGGAGACCTGGGTGATAGGCGGCGACGCTTGGGTGAAGCACGTCGCAACCCTTGAATCTGCCCTCTGGCAGCCAGACGCGGGCGGCGGGCTAAACGAGGCCCTGCGACCCGCCATCCGTGTTGCCTTTGAGGCGGGGGCGCCAGCCATACTTGTGCTGCCTGGCGACCTGGGGCTTTTGACGCCCGGGGACGTAAATGACCTGGTGCGCCTGGCGAATGGTTTCCAGAAGGCTGTGGTGTCCAGGGCTGCCGCGGATGGTGGCACCAACGCTCTGCTGGTGCCCCGTGGCCTTGCGTTAGGCCCTTTCTTCGGCCCGGGCAGCTTCCAGCGGCATATGCAGGAGGCGCAGAAGGCGAAGGTGCCGGTGGAAATCTGCCACGCCGCTGGCCTGGCCTTTGACCTGGACACGCCCCATGACCTGTTGGCATACCGGGCGGCTCGCCCGGAGCTTGAATCTGCCCTGACCTCCTGGCGGGAGAAGCTGCGTTCTCAAACCCCAGAGTTAACAGGTTACTGGAAAGGGGAGTCCAGAGGGGCGAAGCCTCGTTGGCGGGGGTCTGGGGGTGCCCCCCAGATATAATTTCTACCCCCTTCCTGGACAGGAAGGGGGACAGGGGGATGGTCGCCCCGACGTGTCGGGGTTCACCACCCTGCCCAAGGTGGAGCCGAATCCTCCAAGAAGGTAGGTCTCTCACACGTGACGAAGTCACCTGAACCAAAGCTGGGCATCCTGCTGCCAACGCGGGGCGTCATCTTGAAGGACGGCGCTCATCCCAACCTGTCGCCGCTGTTCGCCATGGCGGAACAGGCGGAGCAGGCGGGCCTGGACTCCGTATGGGTGGGCGACAGCCTGCTGGCCAAGCCCCGGCTGGAGCCTCTGGCTACCCTGGCGGCCGTAGCCATGAGAACCAGCCACGTACGGTTAGGCACCGCCGTCCTGCTGGCCCCCTTGCGTCAGCCGGTGCAGCTAACCCAGATGGCGGCAACGGTGGACGTGCTCTCCGGCGGCCGCCTTGTCCTGGGAATGGGGGTTGGCGGCGCATTTACCCCTGAGCAAAAGCAAGAGTGGCTGGCCGTGGGCGTGCCTCCCAAAGAGCGTGGCGCGCGCATGACTGAGCTGGTGCAGGTGTGCCATCGCTTATGGCGGGAAGACGAGGTCACATTCGCGGGACGGTACTTCCAGGTGGAGAAGGCGGCAATGCTGCCCCGGCCCGCGCAGCCTGGGGGTGTGCCAATGCTCCTGGCCTGCCACAAGGCCACAGGCTCGCCCGCCCAGTACCGTCGCGCCGGGCTCTACGCCGACGGAGTCATGGGCATCAGCGACACGCCTTCACAATACGGCGAGACCCTGGAGCTGGTGCGCGGCTACGCCGCCGAGGCCGGACGGGACGCAGACGCCCTCCAAACGGCCTTCTACATGACTGTGAACGTGAACCACGATAAGGACGCCGCCTTTCGAGAGGCCGACGATTTCATCCGGCGCTACTACGGGCTGAACTTCTGGGCAGAGAGGTGGGGCCCCTTCGGACCGCCGGAGGCAGTGGCGGAACGTATTATTGAATACCACGCCGCCGGCGCCCAAGAGGTCATTGTGCGTTTCGCCTCCCTGAACCCGCTGTCGCAGCTCCACGCCTTCGTGGAGGACGTGGTGCCGTTGGTGCGTAAGGGTGCGAAGAAGCGGGCGGGAGGAAGGTAGGGTGCGGGGCTATGGCTGCTTGGGTTGTCATCAGGCAGGCTGACACCTATACTACAAGCGCAATGCAGTGCTGCAGTGTTAAATTACTGATTTCGTGCACATACCAATTTACGTCATCGTGGGGGTTGACGTGCGGCTAGATTCAGAATACCATGGAGCCAAGAAGACCATTCTGTTGCTTGTTCTAGATGATGGAACTTGCCCTTCGCGCTTGTACCTGGAAAACCTTCAAAGGCGCGACCGCGTTTCTCACCAAGCAATGGTGAGACGGTATAGCAGCCATGCGGAAATCGGCTTTACCCGAATCTCCAAGCATGGCCATCCGGTTGCCACGAGACACAACCTGTTTGTCTGGAAAACAGACCAGGGGGCTAGGCTACTGTATTTTGATCGGCCACACGATCGGGTGGTGGTGGCGATTGGGTACAATAAGGGTGCTCCTGAAAAATCACAGTGTGACCGAGCTGAACACCTCCGAGATGCTTGGATACAACAAGAGAAACAAGGTGGAGGATAGTAGAAATGGCAGCTGAGACACTACTTGAACAGTGGGTTAGGGAATATTCACAAGACCCCAACTTTGTAGCCGAGGGCTTGGCTACTGCCACTATAGAACAGGTGATAAGCAAGCTCGATGAACTCAAAGTGAATCAGTCATGGCTGGCTAATGCCATGCAGGTTCCCCGGCAACAAGTGTCCCGCATGCTCAACGCACCGCCGAATCTTACCTTGTTGTCTATCGCACGGCTTGCCATTGCACTCGACGTGAAACCACTAGTTATCCTAGATTCAGAGCGCTATTTCGTGCGCCAACTATATGGAGACTATGGCCGAGAAGAGGCGGTTACTGACCTGCAAATCCAAAAGACTAGCGTGACGCCTGCAAGCACCGAGTTAACAACAAATCTGCCCTTGGGAGTCATGGCCAATGCAGCTACCTAAGGAATTGCACGCCCGTGTCGCGAATGAGTTCCGGTTTGTGGCTGACCGCATGCGTGACACCAAGGACCCATTTGGGAAGGTTTTTCTCCTGTCTGCCTTTTATGGAGAGGCTGGGCGCATCCTAAACCAGCATTGGGATAAGGATTTAGCGTTGATCCACTTAGTCATCCAGCAAGTCCAGCAGCAGATTAATGCACGGTTGCAACTCATCGTATCTGGTGGCGAGAGAAATGTTAAGTTAGATAACGCCTATTTTGATGCGTTAACCCAAGCAGCGGATGCATTGGCTAGCTATGTAGAGCATGACGGAAACGAAAGCGAACTCTGTGGAATAGTGGGGCGCTTTGCAGAGTTGTCCTATATAACGACAGGTAATGGATACTATCTCTTAGGAAAGGGGCAGATTCGACTATGAGACTGCCCTATGCCATCGTGCCTCTGCTGCCTTCTTCGCTACATCCCGTCTTTGCTCCGGTGTCAGTTTCGCAGCTCTAGCTCAGCTCCACGCCTTCCTGGAGGATGTGGTGCCGCTGGTGCGTAAGGGTGCTAGGAATAAGGCGGGAGGAAGGTAGGGGCCGAACCGTTGTGGGTACGCGACCTACCTTTCCCTCCCTTCCATTGGTAAACGCTGCGCCGCCGCATTATAATGGCATCACAATCACCAGCAAGAAATAGGCAAGGGAGACCCATCTATGGAAAAGGGCACGTGGCAGGTGAAGAGTGGCCTGGCTCAAATGCTCAAGGGCGGCGTCATCATGGACGTGGTGACGGCAGAGCAGGCAAAAATCGCTGAAGACGCAGGGGCCTGCGCCGTCATGGCCCTGGAACGGGTCCCCTCGGACATCCGCGCCGCTGGAGGCGTGGCCCGCATGGCCGACCCTGTGATAATCGAGGCCATCATGAAGACTGTCACCATTCCTGTCATGGCCAAGTGCCGCATCGGCCACTTCGTAGAGGCCCAGGTGCTGGAGTCGCTGGGCGTGGACTATATAGACGAGTCGGAAGTGCTGACCCCCGCGGACGAAAGCAACCACATCTGGAAGCACACGTTCAAGGTGCCATTCGTTTGTGGGTGCCGGGACCTGGGCGAGGCGCTGCGGCGGATCGCCGAGGGCGCGGCCATGATGCGCACAAAGGGCGAAGCAGGCACGGGGAACATAGTGGAGGCCGTCAGGCACATGCGCGCCGTAATGGGTGAGATCCGCAAGATTCAGACCATGACGGAGGACGAGCTTCAGGCTGAGGCCAAGATTCTTGGCGCATCGCTGGACCTTGTTCGAGAGGTCAAGACATTGGGCAAGCTGCCTGTGGTGAACTTCGCCGCAGGCGGCGTGGCCACCCCCGCCGACGCTGCGCTTATGATGCAGCTAGGTGCCGATGGCGTCTTCGTGGGGTCAGGCATATTCAAGGCCAGCAGGCCGGAGCTGGTGGCCAAGGCAGTTGTGAAGGCCGTGACCCACTACAACAACCCTGAAATCATAGCCGAGGCCTCCAAAGGGTTGGGCGAGGCCATGCCCGGGCTGGACATTCGCACACTCAAGCAGGAGCAACTACTGTCAGTCCGGGGCTGGTAAGGTTGGCTACCATAGGAGTCCTGGCCCTGCAAGGTGACTTTGCCGAGCATGTGGCCGCGCTGAAGAAGCTGGGTATCAAGCCGCGTGAGGTGCGGCTCCCAGGAGAGTTGGATGGGCTGGACGGGCTGATTATCCCTGGAGGAGAAAGCACCACCATGGCGCGACTCATGGATATCTACGGCCTGAGGGAGCCATTGAAGGAGCGAGTACGCTCCGGCATGGGGGTTTGGGGCACCTGCGCCGGGATGATCCTGCTGGCAACCAAGCTGGCGGAGGACCGTCCAGAGCCGCTGGGCCTCATGGACATGGAAGTACAGCGGAACGGCTACGGCCGCCAAGTGGACAGCTTTGAGGCAGACCTGAGCGTGCCGGTCCTTCAACCCCAAAAGGCGTTCCACGCCGTGTTCATCCGCGCCCCAAAGGTCCTGAACGTGGGCAGGAACGTGGCAGTGCTGGCCAACCTTCCCCAGGGGGGAGAGGTAGTGGCGGCCCAACAGGATGGAATGCTGGCGACATCGTTCCACCCTGAGCTCACTGAAGACACCCGCTTCCACCAATACTTCTTGAAAATGGTGGGTGTTCACTAGTTGATGATCCGTCCTGTAACTATCGCCGACGCCGTCCGCATTGCGGCGCTAGGGGGGCCAGACTGGGCCATCAACCCCTGGGGAGCCGCTTGGGGCGGACACCGCCTCTTCTCACCTGCCGGCTTTCTCTGGGACTATCTTAGGACCAGGCCACGAGGCGCTGCCTGGGTAGCGGGAAATGGGTTGAAGGCAACTGGACTGGCCTCTGCCAGGCCACGCTCCGGCCCTACGGCGTGGGTCGTAGACCACCTGGTGACTCCTAGACACGCCGAAGGCCCCTGCTGCGAGCTTCTGGAGAAGGCTGCGGTTCACGCAGGCCGCCGGGGCGCGGAGCGCCTCTTCCTCCAGCTTCTGGACGATGGGCAACTGGTGGAGATGGTCCGTCCTTCCGGCTTTGTTCCATGCGCCCAGGTGCTTCTGTTCACCCTGCCTGGCCAAAGCCCGCTCCTGGGCATGGAACCCGTTTCCGGCCTCCGGCAACGTGAGCCTGGCGATGACCTACCCCTGTTCCGCCTGTACAACGCCACCACACCGGCGGATGTCCGCTCAGGCATAGGCGTGACGCTGGAGCAGTGGAAGGACGCCCAGGAGCCCCGGCGAAGGGGCACCAGGGAGATGGTGCTGGAGGAAAGAGACGGCGTGAAGGGGTGGATGAGGCTCGATATTCATCAGAGGTGGACAACAGTACGCTTGAGCATTCAACCCGGCTGGGAAGGTGACCTTCGCTCTCTCGTGGCGATGGCCCAAAAAGAGAGCCGCGCGCGCGTCCTCTGGTGGGAGGTCCCCGAGAGCGACGGCAGCCTCCGCCTTGTCCTGGAACGCGTGGGGTTTGAGGCCACTGGGTCATACAGGCTCATGGTCAAGTTCCTGGCAGCCCGGGTGAAAGAGCCGGCGCTGACCACGGCACCCACAACTGGATAAGTATCAAACTATGGCTTCATCTCAGACAGCGCGTAACATAATAGTGGACGACCTGGAGGCCCTGATCAAGGCTCTGCCGCCGCATATCCAGGAGGCGCTGTGGGCGCGGGAGGAGCTCAGAGAGTTATGGGAGGTGGTGCTGGACATGGGCAGGCTGCCGGAGGCCAGGTTCGCTGGCAGTGAGGTTTCCCTGAACTCACAGGAGGTCACGGAGGAAGACCTCCAGTACGTGGTGGACCACATTGGCGCCTTCGGTGGCGACAACCGGGCCGGCATCGAGAGGACGCTGCACAGGTTCTCAGCCATCCGCAACCGCCGTGGGAAGGTCATAGGCATCACCTGCCGCGTGGGCCGCGCTGTCTACGGCACCATCCGACCCATTGAAGACCTCATCTTCACGGGGAAGAGCGTGCTGCTGCTGGGCCGCCCTGGCGTGGGCAAGACCACCATGTTGCGAGAGGTGGCGCGCGTGCTGGCTGAAGATGCCCACAAACGCGTGGTGGTGGTGGACACATCCAACGAGATTGCCGGTGACGGCGACATACCCCATCCAGGCATTGGCCGCGCCCGGCGCATGCAGGTGCCCACCCCCAACCTTCAGCACGCCGTTATGATCGAGGCTGTGGAGAACCACATGCCCGAGGTGATAATCATAGACGAGATGGGTACTGAGCTGGAGGCTGAGGCGGCCAGGACCATCGCCGAGCGAGGGGTACAGCTCATCGCCACGGCCCACGGCAACACACTGGAGAACCTGGTGCTGAACCCCACGCTGTCGGACCTGGTGGGAGGCGTGCAGACAGTTATACTTGGCGACGATGAGGCCCGCCGCCGCAGGACTCAGAAGACGGTCCTGGAGCGGAAACGTCCGCCTACCTTCGACATCGTCGTTGAGATCCAGGACTGGGAGAGGGTGGCCGTGCACGCCGACGTGGCCTCGGTGGTGGACACATTGCTCCGAGGCACGCCGCCGACTCCAGAGGTTCGCTGGACCGATGCTGAGGGTCGGGCGCGCAAGAACAGGCCAGCAGCCACTCCCGTATCTGCGCCTTCTCCTTCCCTCGCGCCTGCTATGGAAGAGGAGATGCCGCTTTCCCAGGGGGCCATAAAACTATACGCCTACGGCGTCAACCGAGGGAGCATTGAGCAGGCGAGCCGGAGCACCCGGATTCCAGTGGAGCTGACGGTCAACGTCAGAGAGGCGGACGTGCTGGTCACCACAAAGGCGCAGTACCGCCGCAACCCTCAGATTGTACGGGATGCGGAGGCGCGAGGGACACCTGTTCACGTGCTCCGCAGAAACGCCCGGCCCCAGGTGGAGGAGTTCGTCCGCCGTCTGGGCCGCCACAACGGGACAGGGGGCTCCCTTGATTCCGCGCTCCAAGAGGTGCAGAACGCAGTGGAACGGGTGTGGGAGGGAGAGCAGCACGTGGAGCTGGGCCCGCAGGACTCTTACGTCCGCCGCCTGCAGCACGAGCTTGCCCATAGGTACAACCTCAGCTCCCAGAGCATCGGCCAGGAACCCAACAGGCGCGTCACGGTTCTCCGTGAGCCTTTGGAAGGGTAGCCGTGGGCGTATTTGTTGTGCTGGAAGGTGGGGAAGGGTGCGGCAAGTCCACCCAGGCCCGGCTCCTGTACCGCCGTCTTCTTGAGCAAGGCTATCCCTCTCTGCTGCTCCACGAGCCCGGCGGGACGCCATTGGGAGAACAGGTCCGTCGCCTTCTCATGGCACAGCGGGGTAAGGCGACCATCAACCCCCTGGCGGAGCTGCTGCTTTTCTCCGCTGCCCGCGCCGAGCTAGTCCACGGAGTCCTGCGCCCTGCTCTGGCGGAAGGGCGGGTGGTTGTCTGTGACAGGTATACACCATCCACCATATCCTACCAGGGATATGGCAGAGGGATACCACTGGAGACCATTGACCGGGTAAACAGGCTCAGCACAGGTGGCCTGGAGCCAGACCTGGTAGTCCTGCTGGATATGAAGCCGGAGGATGGATTGCGCCGCAAGAGCGAAGAGGAACGCCAGCGGTTCGAGGAGGAGCCTCTGGCGTTCCACAGGAAGGTGCGCCACGGCTATTTGGAGCAGGCCAGGGCCGCGCCCCAGCGGTGGCTGAGGGTGAAAGGCACGTTACCCCAGGAAAGAATTGCTGAGGTGATATGGGAGCGGGT
>JAUSCR010000024.1 GCA_030651175.1 Dehalococcoidia bacterium | reverse complement strand
CAACTGTCAGCTCCGGCAGGCTCATCACCACAACCGCAGCACGGACAATGCCCTCGGCATCGGGCGCAGAGGTGTCCATGCCGGCCACGTAGCGAGGCCGCTCAGGGATGCCGTTGGAGCGGTACACCTGGGCGGCGAGGCTGGCCTGGATGCCTTGGGCCTCTATTGCCGATACGTTCCAGGGATGAAGCTGGATGCTCTTTACGATGGCGCCAAGCCTGCATTATGCCGGATTCTGCCCACGCCTACATCATATCAAGCCCAGGGAGCATCGGCAAATGGTGGCGAGACATTTTCGACCATCCCCCTACCCCCTTTCCTTCGGCCTACTCAGGACAGGCTCTGACCAGGAAGGGGGAGGGAAAATAGATTTGGGGGATACCCCCAAACCCCCACCAGAGGGGCAAAGCCCCTCTGGACTCCTCTTTTCCAGCAGCCTGCTATAGCCGCCAAGCAGGTATAATGGGCGTATCGTCTTTCACCGCTGGCGGAGCAAAGCAATGGCACTCACTATTTCAGCCACGAACCTGTCAGAGATCGCCCAGCCTGGCTATTGCCCCCGCTGCTTCTGGGTAAGGCAGAAGTCGAGGCGTCTTCCATATCAGTCGTTCCCTGGTATCTTCAGTTCCATAGACAGGTACGTGAAGCGGATGGCGCGCCACCACTTTGATTCGGCGGGTGAGTTACCTGCCTGGTTTCCCGCTGTTGGAGAGGTGGAGGGCATGGAGACCGTGCCCACCTACAGGAGCTTCGCGGCGACGGACCCCAAGACAGGCGTAACGCTGCGGGGTGAACCGGACGAGGTGTTGCGATTGAAGGGGGCCACATACCACATCGTGGACTACAAGACGGCGCGCCTGACCACCAACGCCGAGAGCATGTTTCCAAGATACGTGGCCCAGCTCAACGCCTACGCCTACATCGGGGGCCGCCACGCCTTCTCGCCGGTGTCGGGCCTCAGCCTCATCTACTTCGAGCCGGACACCGACGTGGAGGCCGACCCCAGCCTGGCGGTGCGTACCCAGGAGGAGTTTCTGCTGGGGTTCACCCCCAAGCTAAAGGCCGTGGACGTAAAGCCCGACAGCTTTATAGAGGAGCTACTGCTGCTGGCCAGTCAAATTCTGGAGCCAGAGACGCCGCCGGAAGGCAACAGTGGTTGCAAGGAGTGCCAGGCGGTGGAGGAGCTGGTGGAGATGACCAGGCTTGGGTAGGTGAGCGTGAAGGTGGGACGGAAATTCTGTGGCCCTGTGGGGTTTTCTGAGTCGGCTATTTCTGTTTGGCGCTCATAGGATGGTGATACCACGTGACCCCTAAAGTGCGATACGGAGACCCGACTGCTGGTTTCTGGGTAAAGGTCGAGCGGGCTGAGCATCACCTCCGTGACCTTGACCAAGCCATTCAAGGGTTCCTGAAGCGCAAACCCTACAGCATGGTCAAAGAGGAAGATTTGAATACAGGAAGCTATATCTGGCGCTGTAAGGTCTCCGAGCAGCCCCCTATTGAATGGAGTGCCGTCATCGGAGATATTGTCCACAACTTGCGCTCTGCCCTTGACCTTCTCGCTTGTGAGTTGGTCTTGCTGAACAAAGGCAAGGTTACCGAGTATACGAGTTTCCCCATCGCCGACAGCAGGCAAAAGTTTGAATCCATAATTGCTGGAAAGGTGAAGGGAGCCTCTAAGGCGGCGATGGACGGTATCATAGCCGCCAAGCCATACCTGGGAGGGAATGATGCCTTTTGGCATCTTCACCGTCTGGACATTTTGGACAAGCACCACATTCTTATTCCTGTGGGAGCCGCCACTCAAAGCGTCGTAATCGATTTCGCTGCCGATTTCGCGGCAAGGTTCCCTGGCAGCAATTTGGCTAGGGATTTCCCGCCGTTGCCTATCGGTATCGTCCCCGCCAACAATCAGTTCCCGTTGAAAGATGGCACAATACTCTTCCGCAGTGCCATGTTCGATGACAAAGGGTACAAAGAGAATATAACCCCCCAGTTCGTTTTTGAGATATCGTTCGGAGAGGGCGAGATTTTCAAGGGTGACCCTATTGTTCCAACGCTCAAGCATATCGGTGAAGTGGTTGCCAATACGGTTGCTGGTCTTGCTCCTCTTTTTAGACAAACTTCTACAGACATGGCATAGTTACCGCGACCGGCTCCTGTGCCATTGGAGCCTTGCCTATGCTCGTCCCTATCCTCTATTCTCGATGTGTTCGAGCATATCCAGCGATGCAACCTCTTCCCGTCGGTTGGCGCCAACACCCGTTGGCCTTCTAGCTACGGTCCCTAGGAAAGGGGATTCGTTCCTCCAAAAAATAAAACGAATCCCGGTTATGCCTAGCCTCCTTCCAGCCTATCCATTACAATAGCTGCAAGGAGCGCCATGCCAGTCACAAAAGAAGCCCTGGATGAGATAGCCCTTACCCGGGTCGAGTACCAGGCCATAGTCCAGCAACTGGACCGCGAGCCAAGCCCGGTGGAGCTGGGCATGTTTGGGGCGCTGTGGAGCGAGCACTGCGGCTACAAACACTCCAAACAGCTGCTCCGCCTGTTCCCATCGGAAAGCCCACGCCTGCTGGTGGCGCCGGGGCAGGAGAACGCTGGTGCCATAGACATTGGCAATGGCCTGGCAGCCGTCTTCAAGATAGAGTCGCATAACCATCCTTCCGCAGTGGAGCCGTACCAGGGGGCGGCCACGGGTGTAGGCGGCATCGTCCGGGACATCCTGGCCATGGGAGCGCGGCCCATAGCGCTGCTCAACTCCCTGCGATTCGGCCCACTTTCCGACGCACGCAGCCGCTATCTATTCAATGGCGTGGTAGGCGGCATCGCGGGCTACGGGAACTGCATCGGCGTGCCGGACGTGGGTGGCGAGATATTCTTCTCCTCCACCTACGCCAACAATCCACTAATCAACGCCCTCTGCCTGGGCATCGTATCCACTCAGGGAATGATGCGCGCCGCGGCGCGGACGCCCGGCGACCTGCTGGTGCTGGTGGGCGCGGAAACTGGCCGCGACGGCATCCACGGGTCATCGGGCCTGGCCTCCCGCACCTTCGAGTCGGAGCGGGAGCAACGCCCCGCAGTTCAGGTGGGGAACCCATTTCTGGAAAAGGTGCTCATCGAGGCGTGCCTGGAGGTGGTCGGGGCTGGCCTACTGGATGGCCTGCAGGACCTGGGCGCTGCCGGACTTACCAGCTCCATAGTGGAGTCCGCCGCACGGGGTGGCACCGGCTTCCGTCTGGATGTTGCCCGCGTGCCACGTCGTGAGGCTGGGATGACACCCTACGAGGTGATGCTCTCCGAGTCCCAGGAACGCATGTTGCTGATCGTCACCCCCAAGAACCTGGGCAAGGTCAAGGCCATTTTCGACAAGTGGGACACGCTATGCACGGTGGTGGGAGAGGTTACAGACGATGGCGTGGCCCGTATCTTCGACGGCGACACGCCAGTGGCCGCTGCCCCAGTGCAGATGCTCACTCAACCGCCTCTGTACGCTGTGCAAGGAGAGAAGCCCCGCTTCCTGGCGGCGCTGCAGTCCTACGACCTGGACGCTCTGCCCCTCCCAACCCAAGCTCCCACAGAGGTGCTCCTGCTGCTGCTGGCATCTCCCAACATCGCCAGCAAGGAGTGGGTGTACCGCCAGTACGACCACCAGGTGCAGACCAACACTGTGCTAGGCCCTGGGGACGCCGATGCCGCCATCCTGCGCATCCGGGGCACGTCCCGGGCGCTGGCCCTGCATACCGACGCCAACGGGCGTATGTGCTACCTGGACCCCTTTGTTGGTGGAGCGCTGGCCGTGGCCGAGGCGTGCCGCAACGTTGTGTGCGCCGGCGCGCGCCCTATCGCCCTGACCGACTGCCTGAACTTTGGCGACCCGGAACGGCCAGAGGTGGCCTACCAGTTGAGGCAGTGCGTCCTGGGCATGGTGGAGGCTTGCAAGGCCCTGCAAGTGCCCGTGGTCAGCGGCAACGTCAGCCTCTACAACGAGACTCGCGGAACACCCGTATACCCCACGCCTGTGGTGGGTGCGTTAGGGCTAATGGAAGATGTATCGCGCCGTTGCCAGTCCGCCTTTCAGCAGGATGGCGACATAGTTGTGTTGCTGGGCACTTCGGCTGTCCAAGGCGAGGCTGGTTCCCTGGCAGGCAGCGAGTACCTGGAGGTGGTGCACGGCCTTGTGGCAGGTCAGCCTTCGATAGACCTGTCCCTGGAGGCCAGGGTGCAGCGGTGCAGCCTGCGCCTCATCCAGGAGGGCCTACTTCGCTCCGCCCACGATTGCTCCGAGGGCGGCCTGGCCGTAACCCTGGCCGAGAGCGCCATACAGGGAGGCCACGGCTTCCGTGGCAGCTTCAACTGCCAGGGCCGCTGGGACGCCGCGCTGTTCGGGGAGGCGGCTTCGCGCATTGTGGTCTCCCTGGCGGGCAGTAGCATGGCCGCGCTGGAGAGGGTGTGCCGCGAGGAGAGCGTCCCCTATACCATTCTGGGCACCGCAGGGGGCCAGCGCTTCACCATACCGGGCCTGCTGGACCTTTCACTGGTCGACCTGGACGATTCGTGGCGCCACGGCCTGGAGCGCGCCCTTGGGCAGTAGATGATCAACATTCTGCTGATGGCTCATCGTTGGGATGCCTACATTAGCATCGCCTGGATGCTTCTGGCCGCCGTCTATGGCTTGGCCTCCCACCGCAGGCAACCTACCAACGTGCCGCCACGCTACAAAGCTATTCTGATAACCGGCGGCTCCCTTCTTCTGCTCCAGGTCCTGTTGGGGCTTGCTCTGCTGGCATGGGGGTTGAATCCTGCCTCGTCGCTCCACATCTTCGCCTACGGTGCGCTCTCCCCGCTGGTGTTACCTTGGGCGTACATGTACACCAGGCAGGAGGGGAAACGCCATCCCAACCTGGTCTTCGGCGTCGTTTCGCTGTTCCTTTTTGCCTTTCTCATCCGGGGGACTTTCACTGGTTGAAAAAGGCGGGGGTTATCCATCCCCGGGAATGAGCGATAATAGGGAAAAGGAAGGGCTGCTTATAACGGGGCGGCTCTGTTGACAGCACCCGCTCACCCTGAGCTTGTCGAAGGGGATGAGCGGTGGTTAAACCCCGCTCGTATGGTTCGACAGGCTCACCACGAGCGGGGGATAGCCTATCTTGTTGTCACCAGAGCCACAGATTTGGAATTGGTCAACTAAACTCGCAGGAGGTCGGGGCATGGCAGAAATCAATCCAGACGCGCTAAGGTTGGTCAAAGCAGCTTGGGAGCGCTACCAGGAACAGGTTGAGGCGTCAAGGCTCCAACCATCCGCCAAGCGAACCTATCTGCTTCATTCTAAGAACTTCGTCCGTTGGCTAGAAGGAGACTTCACGCCAGGGGGCACGCTATGACTGCCTGAGCGTTCAAACTGGTACACTACCAAGGATTTCCGAGCAGGCTCTTATAGACTAGCCCCATTCCTCGGAGGCTCGCATGGTCTGGTGGGTTGTCATAGTCCTGGCGGCGGTGTATCTGACACTACGCATGGTGCAGATGACATACTGGTTCGTCACGCGCTTCCTGCTGGCACCCGCTATTCCCTGGCCGCTGAAGGCCGTGACTCTCCTGGCTATGGCGGGAATGGCCCTGGGCGCAAGGCTGTGGTGGAAACGCCGTTTCGGGAAGCCGCGGGCCTCCAGGCCACAGGCATGACCGGCTTCGAGATCATGGACATATAGAAACGGGTAGTCGGTGCCGCTCATCCTGGGCGGAGCGTATGACAGGAGCGCATCCCGTGCTTGGCCTGGGGAATGAGTTGCTCTTGTGCTGTACAATAGCCCTATCAGGATGATGAAGAACACATTCGACCATTCCCCTAGCCCCCTTCCTGGCCAGGAAGGGGGTGAGAAGTATATCTGGGGGATACCCCCAGTCCCCCGCCAAAGGGGCTTCGCCCCTCTGGACTCTCCTTTTTCAGTAGCCTGCGATAGCTTCTGAGGAGCGTGTCATGGAACCATACGTACGCGTCACAGGCATCGTTGCCCCGCTGGACCGGCCCAACGTGGATACCGACCAGATTATCCCCGCCGTCTATCTGAAGCGCATCGAGCGCACGGGCTTCGGCCAGTTCCTGTTCAACTCCTGGCGAAAGCTTCCCAATGGCCGTCCCAATCCTGAGTTCGTCCTGAACAATCCACGTTATAGGGGCGCTACCATCCTGGTAGCAGGCCCCAACTTCGGCAGCGGGTCGTCTCGGGAGCACGCTCCGTGGGCGCTTCAGGACTTCGGCTTCCGTACCATCATTGCGCCCAGCTTCGCCGACATATTCCGCAACAACTGCTACCAGAACGGCATGCTGCCCGTGGTGCTGCCCCAGACGGCGGTGGACCACATCATGGAGAAGGCCAAGACAGTGCCGGGCTACCAGGTCACCGTGGACCTGGAGCGTTGCCTGGTCACCGACAGCCACGAGTTCACGGTGCCCTTTGAGATTGACGCCTTCCGGCGCCACTGTCTGCTGCGTGGCCTGGACGAGATTGGCCTGACCCTGGAGCACCAGGACAAGATTGCCTCCTACGAAAGGACCCACGCCATAAGCTGAAGCTTGCTTGTCAGGATTGGCAGGGCCGGTGCACCACTTTCACAAGACTCCACCGGCTGTCCATCAGGTCACTAAAAAGGGGGAGTCCAAGGGGATGGTCGAAGGATTTCTCTCTAACCCTGGTACTGTTCAAACATCGTACATAGGAGGCATATCGTGCAATTTGACATCGTTGTCCTGGGTGGAGACGGCATCGGGCCGGAGGTGGTAGCCGAAGGCGTGCGGGTGCTACAGGCCGTGGGCAAACGGTTCGGCCACACCTTCAACCTTACAGAAGACCTGGTGGGCGCTGTCGCTTTGAAAAAGTACGACATAGCCATGCGCCCGGAGACCCTGGAGCGGGCCAGGCGCAGCCACGCCATTCTCTTCGGCGCTGTGGGCGACATCACAGGCGATGATGCCCGCATAATGCGGGAGGCCCTCTTTCCCCTGCGCCAGAAGCTGGGCCTCTTCGCCAACCTGCGCCCGGTGAAGGTGTACCCGGCCTTGCTCAACGCCACATCACTCAAGCCAGAGGTCCTCCAGGGGGTGGACATGATGGTGGTGCGGGAGCTTACCGGCGGGCTCTACTTCGGGCGTCCCAAGCGGCAGTGGCGAAGCGCCGCGGGACGGCAGGGGGTGGACACCCTACGATACTCGGAGCGGGAGATAGAGCGGATATTGAAAGTGGGATTCGAACTGGCCCGTGGCCGGCGGAAGCACCTGACCTCCGTTGACAAGGCCAACGTTTTGGAGACCTCCGTCCTGTGGCGGCAGATGGCCGGCGAGATGGCGGCGGACTACCCGGACGTGAGGCTCGACCAGATGTACGTGGACGCCTGCTCCATGCAGCTCATCCGCTGGCCTGCGGCCTTCGACGTCATCGTTACCGAGAACACATTCGGCGACATCCTGACTGACGAGGCGTCGGTGCTGGCCGGCTCCATAGGCATGGCTCCATCGGCCAGCCTGGGCAAGCCGCGCCGCGACGGCACCGCCTTTGGCCTGTACGAGCCTATCCACGGCACAGCGCCGGACATAGCCGGGCAGGGCAAGGCCAACCCCTTGGCCACCATCCTAAGCGTGGCAATGATGCTGCGCTACTCGCTGGGGCTGCCGAAGGAGGCCCAGGCTGTGGAGCGCGCCGTGGAGCAGGTGCTGGAAAAGGGCTACCGCACTCCGGACATAGCCGCTGCCGGCCAGCGTGCCGTGAGCACGGCGCAGATGGGCCAGGCGGTGGTGGATGCGGTGGGACAGGGGTAAATCAGCCGCAGCTAATTCTGGTAGAGGTTCGGGGCCAGCCCGGCTACCCAAGCTAACGGCGCAGAGAACACTGGTTTGGGATAGCGGAGAACCCTCTGTTGCGACATATCGACATAGCGATGCATGTATGCTACTATGGGCAAGGAGGTGGTAGCTATGGGAACAGCTCTAAAACGCACCACAATTTTCCTGACTGAAGAGCAGCATGAGGGGCTTCGCCGCCTTGCCTTTGAGCAGCGGACTTCCATGGCTAAGCTTCTTCGTGATGCCGCCCTGGAGATACTGGAGGACGAGGAAGATATTCGGGAAGGGCTGAAAGCCTTGAAGGACAAGAGAGGTACTCTGGGCTGGGAGACCTTTAAGAGGGAACATCTTGGCCTATGAGGTAGAGATCCGTTCTGCTGCCCAAAGGCAGATGCTATCTCTCCCTAAAGAAGTACAGGTGGAAGTCGCCCTGTCTATTGACCGTCTGGGAAACATCCCCAGACCACCGAGGGTAAAGAAGTTGGCTGAGAGCGGCTTGTGGCGTATCCGGGTGGGGCAATACAGGATAGTCTATGTCATAGAGGATAAAGCTCAACTGGTCACCATAATAAGGGTAGC
>JAUSCR010000011.1 GCA_030651175.1 Dehalococcoidia bacterium | reverse complement strand
TCCCGGCTCGTCTTAGCGGTACAGCGCTCCCTTCTCTTGACAGGCCTGGTGGCAGGGGCAGGCGGCATTCTGCTGGTCTCCCTGGTATCCCGCCGAATCTTGGCCCCCGTACGCCTCCTGAGCTCCGCGGCGCGTGGCCTGGGCCAGGGTGACCTTACCCGGAGGGTGCCTGCCACCGGCCGTGACGAAGTGGGACAGTTGGCGGGCACATTCAACACCATGGCCGACAGCTTGCAAAAGGCGGAGCACCAACGGCGTAACCTTGTCGCCGACGTGGCCCACGAGCTTAGAACGCCTCTATCCAATATCCAGGGCTACCTGGAAGCAGTTAAGGATGGCCTTCTCCAGCCCGACAGCGCCACCATCGAAACTATTTACCAGCAGGTGTTGCATCTATCGCATCTCGTGGAAGACCTCAGGCTGCTGGCCCTGGCAGAGGCTGGGGCACTCCACCTGAACCGCGAGCCAGACTCCCTGGAAGACGTACTTCAAAGGTCGGTGGCGGCAGTTCGCCCCCGCGCTGAAGCCCGGGGCATTGCCGTTTCTCTGACCGTCCCGCCTGAGTTTCCCATAGTAGAGATTGACAGGACACGCATTGCCCAGGTGATAGGTAATCTCTTAGAGAACGCCATTCAGCACACCCCTGAAAGTGGCGAGGTGAGAGTAGTGGCAGAGGTGATAGGCCCCACGGCGAGGGTCACAGTGGCCGACACAGGGGAGGGCATCCCTCCGGAAGACCTGCCCTATGTGTTCGAACGGTTCTACCGAGTTGACGCGTCGCGCAGCCGGGCTACTGGAGGCGTTGGCCTGGGGCTCACCATCGCCAGAAAACTGGTGGAGGCCCACGGCGGCGCCATCCGTGCCGAGAGCACACCTGGGAAGGGAAGTCGCTTCATTTTCGAGTTGCCGCTGGCGCAGCCGGCGGCCACCCAAGGGGCAAAGCCCTCTTGACAGGGGAACTGGGGGTGCCCCCCAGAAACATTCAATTTCCCCCTTCCTTCCAGGACGGCGGCCAAGTGGATGGGCAAAATAGTTTTTCATCACACTGCGAGAGAGGATAACAAACATGGGGACACTGCTAAACGCATTGAAGACTCTGAAGCTATGGCAAGTCGGAGTGCTGGCCGCCGTCCTGGTAGGGGTAGCCGGCGCTACCTACGGGGTATATGCCATGTCCGGCAGCTCAGGTAGTAGTGATCTGAGCAAGAACCAGCAGCTTATACCAGTGGTGTATGGGAACGTGGTGAACCAGGTCTCCACCAACGGCAGCCTCGCCTTCACCAACAGGGCCACACTCACCTTTGGCACCGCAGGGATAGTGGCGGAGATTCCTGTGACCGATGGCCAGCAGGTCAAAGAAGGGCAGACGCTAGCTACATTGGACACAGCCACGGTGGCATCCTTGCAAAAAGCGGTGGCCCAAGCGCGAGTCAACCTCCAAAACGCTCAAGCCGCCCTCGCCATGGCGAAAGCTCCTGGCACCCTTGTCATGGCCCAGGCCGAGGCAAAGGTAGCCAATGCGAAGCTAGCGCTCCAGACAGCACAAGACAACCTCGACACTGTCAAGGCTGGGCCTACCGCCGACGACCTGGCCAAAGCACAGGCCAAGATAGATTCCGCCAAGGCATCCTTGGCTTATGACCAGCAAAACCTCAAGCTTGCTCAGAAGACGCGGGACACAAATGTAAAAACAGCAGTTGACCTTCTTGCCACCGCCAAGGCAAGCTACCAGGCTGTCTTCCCGAAATGGCTTGGATTTCAGATAGGCCAAGGCCAGGTAGACCTGACGCCTGACACGATTTTGGCATCCTGGAAAGTTGACTTGAACGCTCTCTTCAATCCCAGCCTGCGCTTCCAAGACTTCAGCAAAGGATGGTTCGCGGGAGGGATTGCCTCTGATGATCCTTCTACACCGTGGGACGAGTCCATAATCTACACGTGGCTGAACCTCTATCCCGGTCAACTCCTGGCCACATGCCCGAGTGGGGACGTTCCATCTCAAGGGACATGTGTCAAGAAGAATATGGACGACGCATGGACCGCCTATCAGAATGCGAAGGACAACCTGGATGCGGTCCAGACCCAAGCGACAAAAGCTGTCGTCAACGCGCAAACCGCTATCACTCTCGACAACGATGCCATTACCATAGCAGAGACTGCCCTGACAAACCTGACTACTGGCGCGGACCCGCTGCAAGTGGATGCTAGCGCCAAGCAGCTTGCGGTGTCCCAGGCGTCGCTGGCACAGGCCCAGGCAGACCTGGCCAATTTAAAGGTAAGCATTCCTTTGGACATCGCCAACAAGGAGGCTGATGTCGCCACAACACAAGCAACGCTGGACACCGCTGTCCAGCGACTGGCTGGCTCAACCCTCAAGGCGACCATGTCTGGTATGGTTGCCCTGGGCAGTGTGGTGGCTGGGCAAACCGTAGGCGCCAACACAGCTATCATGGATGTGGTGGACACCAGTACCATCGAGTTGGACGGCATTGTGGACCAGACCGATGTCCTCTTCGTCAAAGTAGGTGCCCAGGCTGCCGTGACCACGGACGCGTTGCCGGGCCGGGTGCTCCAGGGTACCGTTTCCGCCATCGCTTCGACTGCTCAAACTCTGTCAGGCGTGGTTAGCTATCCCATCAGCATCACGTTGCAGGTCCCTCAAGGACTCGACCTGCGCGCAGGACTCACAGCCACGGCCAGCATAGTCATCCGCCAGCAGAATAACGTCCTTCGGGTGCCTCTCCAGGCCGTGTACGGCACTGTCGCCCAGCCGTCGGTGAAGGTGTCCAAGGGTGGGGTCATTGTGGATCAGCCCATAGTCCTGGGCAACAGCGACGATTACTGGGTGGCGGTCCTTCAGGGCTTGGCCCAGGGAGACCAGGTAGTAATGCAATCAGCAGCAACAACAGCAGGACAGATCAATGCGGGCCAGGTATTCCGCCAGATGCAGGGCCAGTTTGGCGGTGGGGCAGCATTCGGTGGCGGCAACGACAGAGGTCAAGGTCAAGGTGGTGGCAACAACACGCCGCGAACCCAGACAACGCCCCGAGCCCAGACAACGCCGCGGCCCCAGGCAACACCCAGGCCGGGTGGGTAGGTAGATGGCCAATGATTGAGCTTGAGAACGTGAGCAAGATATACCGCATGGGCAATGTGGAGGTGGCTGCCCTCCGGGGCGTCAGCCTGTCCATCAAGGAAGGCGAGATGGTGGCCATCATGGGCCCTTCCGGCTCCGGCAAGTCCACCATGATGAACGTCCTTGGGTGTCTGGATGTGCCCACCTCTGGGAGATACATCCTGGAAGGGGAAGAGGTAGGACGCCTGGGAGACGACCGGCTGGCGGAGATACGCAACCGCAAAATCGGCTTTGTCTTCCAGACGTACAACCTGCTGCACCGTCTGACCGCGCTGGGGAATGTGGAGCTTCCTCTCCTATACGGCAACGGGCACGACCGCAAGAAACGGGCGCTGGAGGCACTGGAGAGGGTGGGGCTTGCAAACCGGGCGAACCACCGGCCGGCGGAGCTATCCGGTGGCGAGCAACAGAGGGTAGGAATCGCCCGGGCGCTGGTCAAGAACCCCTCCATCCTTCTGGCTGACGAGCCCACGGGGAACCTGGACAGCAAATCTAGCCTCGAGATTATCGCCATCCTCCAGCGACTGAACAGGGGAGAAGGACATACTGTGGTTGTGGTGACCCACGAGCCTGACATTGCCGAGCATACAAATAGAGTGGTCTCTATGCGGGACGGACAAATAGTAAGAGACGAACCTGTCAAGTCTCCTCGCCTGGCCGTTGCCTCGGCCCGTGAGGTGGAGGAACAGCGCCGGTGAGCCCGCTAACAACCCTTATCTCCGCTCTGTCATCCATCGGGGCCAACAAGCTCAGGTCCGGCCTCACCCTCCTGGGCATTGTTATTGGAGTGGCGGCTGTCATCTCCCTCATGGCTATCGGCAGGGGTGCGCAGAAAGCCATTACTGCGAACATCGCGGCCCTGGGCACCAACCTCCTGTTCGTGCGGCCTGGGGCCACAACCCAGGGCGGTGTTTCCGGCGGGCAAGGGAGCGCCTCCACCCTGACTCTGGACGACGCCTATGCCCTCGTTGACGCATTGTACACACCTTCTGTTGCAGCCGTGGCCCCCGAGCTTCGAGCCGGCGCGCAGGTGGTGGCAGGTAGCAAGAACACCCGTACCCAGGTGGTGGGTGTGACCCCTGAATACGAGTTCGTGCGGAATATTTCCGTGGCATCAGGCCAGTTTGTTACTTGGGGCCAGGTGGATAACAGGTCTGAGGTGGTCATTCTTGGCTCCCAGGTATCGGAGACGCTGTTTGGGTTCAGGGACCCCGTGGGCCAAACGGTAAGGATCAACGGGCGCCAGTTTACAGTCACAGGAGTGCTGAAAAGCATGGGCGGTGGCCCCCAGGGCGCCTTCGACGACCAGGTCCTCATGCCCATCACCACTGTGTATTACCGCCTCGCCTCTCAGCGCACCACTCAGGGCGGCGTTACCGTCCAGACCATCAACGTGCAAGTGGGCAGTAGCAACGCCATGGATAGCGCGGTGCAGCAGATTGCCACGGTGCTGCGGCTTCGGCACCGCATCACCGCCACTGACGACTTCACGGTTACCAGCCAACAAGCCACCATAGACACTCTCCAGGCGACCACCAATACCTTTGTAGTCTTCCTGGGCGCTATCGCCAGTATCTCCCTGCTGGTGGGAGGCATCGGCATCATGAATATCATGTTGGTATCTGTTACAGAGCGCACTCGGGAGATCGGCATCCGCAAGGCTATAGGGGCCAAGCGACGGGACATCCTGTTCCAGTTCATGTCCGAGGCGACGCTCCTGAGCCTGGGCGGAGGCGGCGTTGGGGTGCTCACAGGGCTGGCCCTGTCCCGCCTCATAAACGGCAAGACCCTGGGTGGCCAGACCTTTCATACTGTCTTCAGCGGAGACATTGCCGTGCTTGCGCTGATAGTTTCCGCTGTCATCGGTATCTTCTTTGGCATCTACCCAGCGTTCCGAGCCGCCCGGCTCCATCCCATAGAGGCGCTGCGGTACGAGTAGCAGGCGACCGTGAAAGCTTGCTAGCGGCCCCGGATTTCTCGCCACGTTGGCGCCTCGATGTGGATGTTCGACAAGGTCGGCGCTCGACAGCGAGAGTAGCGGGGGTTGTAATTCCCAAGAAGCCTCCGAGCAGTGAGGCCCAGCGCAGCAGATATATTCATACTAAAGAGGAGCACTACAATGGAAAACGCAAAGTCAGGGTCCCGCCTACAATCCAGGTTGGTCAGCCTGATTCTCCTGATGATGCTGGTCGGCATAAGCGGGACTGCGGGCGCCGTCATCTCTGGCGTCTTCTTCAATACCGCATCGGCGGCGCCGGTGCTGTATAACGAAGAAGCAGTATCGGCCCTGTACGAAAAGGTCAGCCCCTCCGTGGTGGAAATCACAGTGGTCCAAGCGGCCACCAGCCGCTTTGGGTCTGGGCCTGTAGTACGTGGACAGGGATCAGGGTTTCTGGTCGACGCTGAAGGCCGCATCCTCACAAACTACCATGTGGTTCAAGGCGCCACTCAGATCCGAGTGATCCTTTCTGACGGGCGGACCCTGGACGCCCAGATTGCCGGCACAAGTCCAGCCGACGACATTGCACTCCTGAAAGTGGACCCGCAGGCCATGAAGGGCATAGCGCCGCTGCCTCTGGGAGACTCCTCTGCCGCCAAGCCAGGGCAGATGGCTATCGCCCTAGGCAGCCCCTTTGGGCTGGAGAACTCCATAACCGTTGGTGTGGTCAGCGGTGTGAATAGAAGCCGTGCCGGCATCACTGGCCGCACCATCACAGGCATGGTCCAGACGGACGCCTCAATAAACCCTGGCAACTCCGGTGGCCCACTCCTCAACTCGCGAGGTGAGGTAATAGGCATCAACACTGCCATAGAGACCTCTGCCAGCGGCGCTACGGGCGTCGGCTTTGCCATCCCGGTGAACACCGCCAAGAACATCTTGGCGCAACTCTTGAACAACACAACCGTCAAGCGGCCGTGGCTAGGCATCAGCGGCGTGGCCATCTCCCCTGACCTGTCGGACCAGTTGGGGATTACCACTCCGCGAGGAATCTACATCGTGGCTGTTGCGGCCGGCAGCCCAGCCGAACAGGCCGGACTGAGAGGCGGAGGTAGTGGAGCGGATGGCGGGCCTGGCACCGGAGGCGACATCATTACCGCCGCGGACGGCCGTTTACTGAGAGCTGTGGAGGACCTGGTAGCCTATTTCAACAGCCTTCGGCCTGGGGATACTGTGAGCCTGACCCTCATCCGAAATGGCCAGACGCTCCAGGTCAGGGTTGTCCTGGCGGAGTGGCCGGATACGCTGGGCGGCTAGCCCTGCCAGTGTGGTGAATCAGAAAACCGCTACAAATGTCATTCCGAGCGGCAGCGAAGCATCTGGTGGGGAGGCAGCCCCGCCACCAGATGCTTCATGGAGTTTACCCTGAGCAGAGCCGAAGGGTTCAGCATGACAATCCAAGCCTCGCATTATGCAACGCATTCTTGACTCAGGACACTAGTCCCGCTTGCGCTCCACTAGCTGGCACAGGATACCGTGGGTATTCTTGGGATGGATAGAAGGGCCACCTGCGCCCTCGATGAGTTGCACTCCCCTGGCTTTCATCTCCGCCACCGCCTTCTTCACGTCGTCCACCTCCAGCCCCACCATGTGAATGCCCTCGCCTCGCCGCTGAATAGTGCGGGCCGTCGGTATGTCTGTGCTCATAGGCTCCACCAACTCTATGAAGCTACCGCTATCCCCAAAGTACAGTAGGGCCTGGCGGTTGCCGAAGGCGGTCTCCCTTCCCACGTGCTCAGCCTTGAAGCCCAGCTTTTCGTAGTCCTCCACCGCCTCCTTTAGATTATTGACCGCAACGACTAAGTGGTGCACATCCGTGTACATTTCTCCCCTCCTGTAGCTGTTCCAGAATCACATCTTCTTCTTTGAGTCCATACACTATTAGATTATCTAGATCATCGGCTGCGCCTCGCTGGTACTCGCGGCTAAACCACGCTCATCCTGAGAGCTTGTGAATCGGGACGTGGCAATCTGGGGCGGGGGCCCCTTGCATGCCAAGTCCGTGATTACTTAACAAGCCAGGACAGTCCCTATGCCTCCTTCTGCCACCGGCTGACGGCGGCCACCAGAGCGGCGGTCAGCACAAAGCCGGCCGCCAACAAGAAGGCAGCCTTCACCCCGTATGCGTCCGCTATAATGCCCGCCACGGCAGGCGCAAAGCCGGATACCACCACCGCCGATCCAAACACCAGCGAGACCGTAATAGCTTGGACCTCGCGCGCCACCAGGTCCATCGCCGACGCCAGCAGTATTGACATGAGGGAGAAAAGAAAGGCTCCCATCACCACCACAGTCACCACCAGGGGCCATCCAGGGGGCGCCAGGTTCAGGCCCAGGTAGGCAAATCCCAGAACGGCCAGGCCCGGGACCAGAACAGCCTTGCGCCCCAGCCGGTCGGACAGATAGCCCATGAGCGGCTGAGTGCCAACGCCAGCTACCTGGGCCAGAGATAGATAGAGTCCTAATCCCATGCTAGACAAACCCAGGTCTTCCCGCAGGTAGATGGGCAGAAAGGTCATAGTCACGCTCTGGCCTCCCGCAAACCCGCCGACAAACAGAAACACCAGCAGAAGCCTCCGGTTGAGCAACAGCCGGCCAGCGGTCCCTATGTACTCCCGTACGCTGGATAAGGCAGAGTCGCTCCCGGGAATAGAGCGGAGAATGAGCCAGATACCAATCCCCATAGCTACGGCAGGAACAAAGCTCCCCTGAAGCACCGTGCGCCAGCTCAACACCCCCAGCAGGGCGCCTGCAGCCAAGGGACCCACAGCCTCCCCTAAGCTGCCACCTGCCCCGTGCATGGAAATGGCCAACCCCCGCCTGGCGGCGAACTGCTGGGATAACCAGGAGATGGCCGAAGGGTGCCACAGGGTAATGGCTACAATCATCAGGGCCGATGCCAAAATAGCAAAACCATAGTTGGTAGCCAGACCAAGCAGCAACCCAAAGAGACCAGTGAGCGCAATTGACAGGCCCAGGATAACCGGCCGGTGTTGGGCAAACCGGTCTGCGGCGAACCCAGCAGGAAGGTTGGTCAGGCCCCCAGCAATGTTGCGGAGCGAGGAGAGGGCGCCCACCTGGATGTTGCTCAACCCCAGGCTCGCCTTGATCTCCGGCAAGTACACGAAGAAGGCCGCCGACAGCATATGCTTGAAGGCATGACCAGCTACCGCCGCAGCCAGCAGCGTCAGCCGCTGTCGGTCGGTGATAGGCCCTGCGACGGCAGGCTCCATACTACTTTGCATGTTTGTCCCTCATGAAGGCATTCTAATATCAGGCAATGAATGTTTGTCCACGCCTTCGTGGCTTCCCTGGCAAGCTGCTGAAAAGTGTACCGCCGCTTGAGGCAGGCGAGGTCGCGTCGGCACCTTCTCAGGGCGTCGCCCTCCCGGCTTGACCATGTAGCATATCACCGCTTCCATGCGACCTCCTGATAACCCGTTACCGCCGGCCAGCACCGAACGCACACGCCATTATACCGTTTGACACAACTTGGGGCGTAGCGGCATAATACCATTCGAGCGGCTAGGGCAGGGTAGGGGGATGCGCGGACCTGTCCTTTTCGCATGAAATCCCGACCGTGGCAGCGCCACGCCGAGGTGGTGGAACCGGCAGACACGCGGTCTTGAGGGGGCCGTGAGCGCAAGCTCGTAGGAGTTCAAATCTCCTCCTCGGCACCAGCACGAAGGCTTAAGGCCAAGGCGACGTAGCCAAGTGGTCTAAGGCGGGGGTCTGCAAAACCCCTATTCAGCGGTTCGAATCCGCTCGTCGCCTCCATGGTTCCAAGCCGCTTTGCACAAAAACTCGCTTGGAAGGCAACAAGTGTCACCCTGAGCACAGCGAAGGGTCTGGGGTGGGGCGCCAGCCAGATATGAAGCGACACCCCGCCCCAGATTCTTCACGGAGTTTACCCCGACGAGTCGGGATTCAGAATGACATTTTGTGCAAGGCCATTCCAAGCTAGCATACGGCCCTGGGGATATCCACCCGGGCTGTTGTGTTGTCTCCCCGGGTAGCTGAGTCACATCCTCTTCGCCGTAGAGCCAGCCGGCTTCAACAATGGCCACTCTTAGGGTGGGGTGACAGGCACACCGCTTAGACCCACCACTGGCGTAACATCACGATTACCGATATTATCGGCTCACTCAGGCAAAGCATATTGGCATAGATAAAGGAGGCGATATGTACACACCCCCCAACGCCATGCAGGAGATAAGTCCCTACCTGGCAGAGCTCACCGCCAACGTCCTCTTCGGCGATGTGTGGGAACGGCCCGGCCTTTCCAAACGGGACCGCAGCCTTATCACCGTGGCCGCCTTGACCGTTCTATACAGGACGGAACAGCTCCGGGGCCACATCCGTCGTGCCCTGGACAACGGCGTTACCAAGGAAGAGATTGGCGAGATGATCACCCACCTGGCCTTCTACGGCGGCTGGCCCAACGCAGTCAACGCCGCTCAGGCGGCCAGGGAAGTCTTCCAGTCGTCATAAAAGGACCTATGCACTCGGCTTAGCCATAGTCAAGTGTCCCTGAAATTCGCCGACAATGTCATTGCGAGGAGTCCCGACAACTCGGGACGACGAAGCAATCTGGCGGCGGGGTCTGCCCCCTCCTCCAGATTGCCACGGCCCTACTTGTCGGGCCTCGCAATGACAATTCATACGCGTATTTCAGAGACAGGACACTAGGACTGTCCTGGAAGTCGGAAGGTGCAGTCCCGATTGGGCAATATCGGGCAACCTTTATCGGAAAGAGAGGCCAAAATGGTTTTGGACAAACTTAGACTGGATGGCAAGGTAGCTATCGTTACTGGAGGAGGCACTGGCCTGGGCAGAGCCATGGCGCTGGCTATGGCGGAAGCCGGAGCAGACATAGTGGTGGCAGGCCGGCGGCCTGGCCCCATCCAGGCCACCGCGGAGCAGGTCAAGGCCCTGGGCCGCCGCGGATTGGCCATTCCCACCGATGTGACCGACTCCTCACAGGTAAACAACTTGGTGGCACGAACAATCCAGGAGTTCGGCAAGGTGGATGTCCTGATAAACAACGCAGGACGCGGCGGCGTTACCGCCGGCACGGCCCTGTGGGAGATCACCGATGCCGAGTGGCACCAGGGCATAGACGCCGACGCCACAGGGACCTTCTACTGCACCCGCGCCGTGGTACGCGGCATGGTGGAACGCAAAAGCGGCACCATCATCAACGTAGCCTCGGGCTCCGGCATGAGGGGACAGCCCCGCAACTTCATGTACGGCGCCGCCAAGGCGGCCGTTATCCTTCTCACCAAGTCCCTGGCCTTAGCTCTGGCCAACGACAACATCCGCGTCCATTGCATTGTCCCCGGATACTTCCTTGAGTATGACCCCACTACCGATGAGGAGCGGCAACGGCTACACGAGGGGGGGAGGTTCATCCCTGTGGGGCGCATGGGTTACGCCTCAGAGGTGGGACCCCTGGCCGTGTTCCTGGCATCGGATGCCGCCAGCTACATGACCGGCGACGTGGTTTGCATAGATGGCGGCGGCCTGGTGGACGGCATAGCCCCCATTCAACTGGTACCCACGGTGCCCCTGTGAGTAACTTTGCACCCAGCATCCCTTTCACTCATGCTGGGCCTGTCGAACCATTTGAGCGGCGCTAAGTACCGCTCATTCCCTTCGACAGGCTCAGGGTGAGCGGATTTGTTTGCTCCCGCTTATGGTGAGCTTGTAGAACCAGATGGGCGGGGCGTACTCACCAGTATCGGCCCGCAACAGATGTAAAAGGAGAACCCCATGCCAATCAAAGGATTCGACCTCCAAGGTAAGAAGGCCCTGGTCGTGGGAGCGGCATCCCAAGTGGGACGCGCCGTCGCCTTGGCATTGGCCGAGGCAGGAGCAGACCTGGCCCTGACCCCATGCACCAGAAGTGCCGCAGAACAACGCCAGGTGGACGCCTGCCTCACCGCTGTGACAAAGCTGGGCCGCCAGTGTCAGAGCTTTGCAGTGGACGTCACAAGCGATGAAGACGTCCGCCATATGGCGGACATGGCCGCGGCCGCCCTTGGCAGGTTGGACATTCTGGTCAACACCGTTGACCTGCCTTTCGCGAAGCCCCTGCTAGAGACCACCTCGCAAGAGTGGACCCAGGTCGTCGCCGGCAATCTCACAGCGGTGTTCCTCACCACAAAACACGTGGGCCGTCACATGTTGGCCCAGGGCAGAGGCAAGATAATAAACGTCACCTCCATCTTGGGAGACCGCGGCCTTCCCAACGCCGCCGCCTACTGTGCCGCCAAGGGTGGCGTGGTGCAGCTTACCAAGGCTGCCGCCCTGGAGTGGGGAAGGCGCGGGATCAACGTGAACGGCATAGGCTTGGGTTGGATGGAAGGAGACCCATTGGCACAGGAGACCGACCCTGAGATGAGGACGCGCCTCGCCCGGTTTCTGCCCATCCACCGGCTGGGCCAGCCCGAAGAGATCGGTGCCCTGGCCGTCTATTTGGCCTCGGACTCGTCGGATTTCATGACCGGCCACACCATCTTCGTGGATGGCGGCGTCATGTCCCACTCCTAGAACTGGTTTGGCTCTGCTGACCCAATGATGGGCTAACCACTGCTCGCCACCCGCTGCTCTATTGGTTGCCTTCGCGATGGCTACCTATCGTGCTAGGATTTCCGGCTCCGGCTCCTGCGGTTTCGTGAGCGGGCCCGCTTGTTGGCCTGGGCCTCGGGTTGCCGGCCCGCCTGGCCTCGAACCTCGGCTTTGTCCGCCCGTCCCACCGGAGACACACCACAGGCCTTACCCAGGGCCGCAGCAAACCCCTCGGCGTCCCTGGGCCTGATGACCAATACGCCTCCACCCTTCCTCCTCACCAACAGGTCTTGCCCCCCCAAGGGAGCCTTGATCAACCGCACTTCTGCAATATCGGTCAGCGGCAGACTCCTGATCCTGGGGGTGCCATAGCGGATAACCAGCCTGTCCTGGAAAATCTCGTACCCCGTGTGCCGGGTGAACCAGACATAGACCAACAGGCCTGCGCCCATGGCCACGGTCAAAGGGTCCCATTGCATGGCCCCCAGAACGACCATCGCGGCGGCCAAAGCAGGGCTCAAGAACTGTATCATGGAGCCTCGAGACTTATCGGTGTGGGGCAGTTGTGATGATGTCATGGCCTAAGTATACAGCACGGAGCCACAGATTCTAGAACCGTTTTCTCATCTCCTACGCCTCCGCCGCCGCCTCAGGCCCGGCGGACTCCAGTTGCTGCCGGCCAAGCCATCCTTGGAACCACCGTTGGTACTCGTCCAGCGCCGGCGGTCTAACATAGAACACCTCTACGTCCCGTGGAAACTGCACCTGATGGTGCTCACTTATGATTAGGAGGCCAACATCGCCACTGCTTAGCGTTTCGGTTAGGTGGCTTGTCCCGATACATCGGGACTCATACCGCTTTCCGTTACAGTCTCGTGATATATGTGCCGCACGCTCCCTAGCCTGCTATCCAGGGACGCGACCTGGTATTGGGCCTGGCTCCAGTACCTATCCAAAACGTCCAAACCATCGTCAACACGTGGTAGGATGCCAAGAAAAGCGACTGTCCAAAAGAGCCTGGTTTTGATACCCTGATTGCACTTATCTCAATTCTAAATCCTCGTTCACATCTGGAGGGCATACCATGGTTCTGCCTCTCTCAGGCATCAAAGTCCTGGACCTCTCCCAGATACTTGCCGGCCCACTAACGTCCATGCTGCTGGCAGACCAGGGGGCTGATGTCATAAAGCTGGAGCCGCCGGAAGGAGACTTCTACCGCCGCGCAATTCCCAACTTCCCCAACGCCCCGGGAATGAGCTACGACTTCATTCCCTATAACCGCAACAAACGTTCCATAGTGGTTGACATAACCAAGCCTATGGGCGTGGCTCTGGCCCACCGTCTGCTCCAGTGGGCAGACGTCGCGGTATTGAACATGCGCGTGCCGGCCCGCCAGAGACGCTCCCTGACCTATGAGGATGCGGCTGCTATCAACCCGCGGCTGATTTATGTCTCCATAACTGGGTACGGCGAGGACGGTCCTGAAAGAAACCTGCCCGGTGCGGATATACATATACAGCCCAGGGTTGGAGATGTTACAGGCCGCCGCTTGCCCGGGGGCGCTATGCCCGGTCCAACCCGCTTATCGCATTTTGACACAGCCACCTCCATGCTGAGCGCTTATGCCATCATGCTGGCCCTCTGGGAAAGGGAACGCACAGGCCTTGGCCAGAAAATAGAATCCAATTTACTCCTCAGCGCCCTGGTAATGCAGATGGGACAAATGACCCGCCTGGCTGGAAACGTCAGCGAAGGACGCCCAATGCTGGGCCAATTCGCCGTGGAAATTTATGAATGCAATGATGGCAGGTATATATTCACCCCAATTGGTGGAGAAAGGTGGGACAGCGTTCGCGACGCTATGGGGCTTAGCGAGCTGGCCAAAGACGAGCGGTTTGACACCCCTGAAAAGCGCACCCAAAACGCGGAGGATCTGAGGAAAATAGTGGCGACCCACTTTTTCACCAAACCCGCTCTAGAATGGGAATCCCGCCTAAAGGCTGCGGGACTTGGCGTAAGCATCCTGAAAGATGTGACGGAGGTATACGCCGATCCCCAGGTGGTGGCCAACCAGATGATAGTTGAGTACCAGCAGCCGGGCATCGGCGCTCTTACAATGGTGAACGTGCCATTTAAGCTATCCGGCAGCGCTGAAGAGGAGAGGCTCCGTCGTCCTGCCCCCTACAAAGGCGAGCACACACTAGAGGTGCTCAAAGAGCTGGGATATACCAACCAGGAGATTGAGACCTTCCGCAATGCGGAAGCCATAGGCTAGCCCGGCCTTGCACAACAACTCGCTTGGAAGGCAAAAAGTGTCACCCTGAGTCCGCCTACGGCGGGCGAAGGGTCTGGGGTGGGGCGTTGGCCAGATATGAAGCGACACCCCTCCCCAGATTCTTCATCCCGATAAATCGGGATTCAGAATGACATCTTGTGCAAAGCTGGCTAGTCCACAGGATGCACCATGCTTGCCCCCTCCGCTCCGTATGGTACGGTCATTCGGCTAGCTCAGGATAAACTGAGCTCACCACGAGCGTAGGAGGGGCCTCATAGATTACGACTTCTTTGATCTTCCACTCGCCATGCTTGCGTTACAGACCACTCTGCCCGCTCCACCTAGTCCCACTTACCACCCAATGGAACAGCCGCAGCGGTTCCTGACCTGCAATACCAGTTGACTCCTCCGCCATACCCATCATAATAGCTTGGGTTGCCAGTAGGCCGTTCAGCGCTCGGCGGAGACCGGGACTGACTTCCTTGGCCTTTCGCCCAACTCCAACTCTAGTGAATCGAACGGGGAGAACTTGCGTACCACTCCACCCAAGCAACGCCCCAGAGTCTTCTATGGCTGGTGGCTCCTGCTGGCTCTGTGCGTAACCTCTTTTTACGTGGCAGGCACCTTTTGGTGGGGGTTCTCCGTATTCTTCCCGGCCATCCTGGATGAGTTTGGTTGGAGCCGCACCGAAATCTCATTCGCCCTCACCCTCCAGGGCATTGAAGGTGTGGGTGTCGCCCCCATCGTGGGTCTCCTAGTTGACAAGGTGGGGACGCGCAAGCTGATGCTATTCGGGCTCACCACTGCCGGCCTGGGCCTAGTGTTGTTGAGTCGGACAAACTCCCTGTGGTGGTTCTACGCCTCTTTTGTGGTCGCGTCCATAGGCAGCAGTGTGGGGACTGGGATCGTGACGCAGTCCCTGGTGGTGCGATGGTTCCAGCGACGACGCGGGACCGCGACCACTATCCTCCTTATGATGCCAGGCCTGGGAGCCACACTTATCATCCCTCTCCTGAGCCTCTCCATAGACTCCTTCGGCTGGAGGGAGACTCTCCTGTTCATTGGCTTGGGCCTGTGGATGGTGGCCGTGCCCGTTCTCATGGTAGTTAGGGAATTGCCCGAGAGCCTGGGGCTGCTGCCTGATGGTGCAACGCCCGACGGCCTGAACATTCAACCCCGCGGCGGTATCGGTGAAGCCCAACTGGAAGACCGGTCCCTCACTTTGGCGGAGGCGTTACGACTCCCGGCGTTTTGGTTTCTCACCGCCACTTTCACCATATGGGGCATTGCTACTTCTGGAGTACAGGCTCACCTCTTCGTCGCTCTCTTTGGCATTGGGCTCACCAAGTCAAAAGCCGCCGCGCTAACAGCCCTTCTCCCAGGGATCAGCCTGGTAGGAAGGTTCGGCTTCGGCATCCTTTCTGACCGGATGAACAAGCGGTACCTGCTCCTGGCGACAGGCGCAGCCATGACAGTCGGAATGGCCTCCCTCGCAGCGCTTTTCCTTGATCCTAGCCGCACATGGCTGACTATTCCTTTCTTGCTCTTCTATTCCATTGGCTTCGGGGGTTCCATTCCTCTACGCGTAGTCATCAGCGGCGACTACTTTGGCCGGAGGCACTTCCCTGCCATCTACGGCACCATGCAGTCTGTTACCGCGGCAGGTGGAGTCGTCGGACCGCTCTTCGCGGGATGGGTATTCGACACTACAGGCTCGTATTTTTGGGCCTTTGCCGCCAGTTGCGCTCTCTTGCTCATATCGCTACCTCTGGTCTTGGCCGTCTCCGATCGTCAGGCCCGTGGCAGAGTTGTGAACAGATAATCCTAGCAGGCTGCTGAAAAAGGGGGAGTCCAGAGGGGCGAAGCCCCGGAACCCGCCCTGAGTAGGCCGAAGGAAAGGGGGGGCTAAGGGGATGGTCGCCCCGACGTGTCTGGGTTCATCACCCTGATAGGGGTTCAACTAAAAGAGTCCCAGGCTGGATTCGAACCCGCGACTGACCTCTATAGGAGCATCATTTTCCCTGACCACTTAAATCACTATCACCGACCTAATCGTAGACCAACGACACGCTGAGTCCTATCTCCATGGCCTCTCCGCAGCGGCGTTTCGGCCTGCGATTCGGCCAAAAGCCATGCATTCTCCGATATTTCCGGTTCCCTGGTACAGGAAGCTATAAATCGACCCGAGTTCCCCTGCACTGTACAGCCTTCGAATAGGACTCCCGTTAGGCTGCACTATTTGACTCTTTGCATTGCGCCTGGGACCACCCTGCGTATTGATGAAAGCCGGAGACAGCTCAACTGCGTAGAAAGGTGCATCTTTGATGGGTGATAGCATCTTGGTCCTGCCAAATTCAAGATCTCGTCCCGCTTTACAGTACTCGTTCCATTCGTTGATGGTATCCTCCAACGTTGCTGGGTCTTGCCCAATGATCTCTGCTAGCCCTAGGATTGTGTCGGCTTTCTTTATCCAACCCTTTGCCAACTCGGCACTGTTGTCATCACTCCAATCGTAGACCCTGAGTATTGGGTTCCAGCTATGATGCAAATCCTTGTCATGGAGAGGACCTGCTGAGAACAGCGTGTGATCAAATATCATGAACATAGGGCACGGAGTGGGTGCTTGGATCCATTGACCACGAGCTTTCACTTTTCCATGAGCACTCATGTGTTTTTCGTCAATAAACCTCTTTCCGTCGACGCTAACGGCAATCATACCCCCTGGGGATTCTTTACGATAGTGCAACGGCCCCATCTCAAATGTTGACGGGAATTCAGGAACCTTCAAGGCATACCAGGGGCCGGTGATATTGTTCATGTGCCAAAGATCTGCTCCCACTGCCATTGCCATCTTCACACCATCCCCTGTGTTATACGGCGTACCAGAGGGATAGCAGTAGGGTAAGTTTGACAGGTAATCCCTGATCATCTCCTGGTTGTTCTCAAAGCCCCCGCACGTCAGAACAACCGCTCTCTTGGCCTTTATGTTGAATGGATTCCCTTCCCGCTCGGTCCTCACGCCGACGATCTCTCCAGTGGCTCGATTCTGGATCAACTCCTTCCCTGGTGTCGCATACAGAACCTCAATCCTTCTTTGCTCTACGGCGCTCTTGAACAGTTTCCACGTTCCCTCATGCCCCAGCACCGGTCCATGGTGGTACTTATGGGCACAGTCTGATCCCGGAAGTTCGGGGAATTCGATTCCTTCTGGTTGCAGGTGATGCTCCACAGGATCCCCGTTGAGGCTCTTGAGCCAGTCATTATTCCGGCACATCTCCTCTGCCCATACCCGAACCATTTCTTCCGGAACGGTGTAGGGGCCGGAGAGCGCATTGAAATAGGCAATGGCTTTGTCGATAGACGACGGCGTGAGATAGCCCTGGCCTGCTACTCGAGTGTTTCCACCCTCCTGCCCTTCGGGTGCCTTCTCCAGGATTAGCACCCCGGCTCCTGCATCGTGGGCTGTGATCGCCGTCGAAGCGCCGGCTCCTCCATAGCCGACAACCACCACATCGGTTTGCCGATGCCAATTCACTGTCGGCGAAGGCTGTTGTAGTTCCACTGTTCACCTCCGGATGTTGTTCTGTTGCCTCTTTGGGATTGGTCTGGGTACACTCCTATCTGATCACCAGCCGTCACAGTGCACAGGCACAGCGGACATAATGACTGCCCGCGCCTCTTGAATATCACTACCGTCCTCCTCGCGGTCGAGCAGGTCTCGGAAGGCGAAGTGCCGAACGGCGGGCTGGTCCGCCTCGCGTTCCAGCAGCCAGGGGAGAGGGTCGCCAGGGAGCATATCCTTCCAGCCAGCCATACGTACCTCCTGAATCACTCCATCGCCCTTGAATAGGGCAGGGCCAATGCCCGGTTCCAGGCTAACTCCTTGTGTTCGGAATTGTACACCACGCAGCTAATCCATTCTAACTCACTTCAATCGGCGGAGACTGAGGCAGTCCCCAAGAAGCCGGACAAGTAGTTGAGATCGGGTACTGCTCCTAGAATGAACCGGCCAGAAGGCCAGAAATGGCAAGTTCTGCCTGCTGGGAAGAAACGTCCGATTGTTTGGAAGACTCAGACTCCC
>JAUSCR010000009.1 GCA_030651175.1 Dehalococcoidia bacterium | reverse complement strand
TCCAGGGCCTTCTCCACCGCCTCAGCAGGGGTTCTGGCCTGGATGATGCCCCGCTCAGGGCTTCCGTTGCGAGCCAGAGACCACGTGGCCAGGCCAACCACTGGAATGCCGTCGCCCAGCGCGTGACCTATCTCGGATAGTGTCCCGTATGCCCCGTCAATGGCTATCACAGCCCTTCCAGACTTTACCACGATGACGTTGCGGGCGTAGCCCATACCCGTGCAGATAGGGTAGTCCACCCAGGGGTTGGCCTCCGTGGGGTCGTTGCCAGGAAGGATTCCTATGGTGACGCCGCCCTCGGCCTTGGCACCCCGGCAAACCGCCTCCATCACGCCATCCAGGCCGCCGCAAACGACTGTGATCCCACGACGGGCCAGCTCTCTGCCCACCTCCTCCGCCATGTCGAGCGCGTCCTGAGGTGGGTGGTTTCCGCCGCCTATGACTGAGATGAGCATGGGACTTTGACGGCTATTTGCACTCATATCCGGAAAAACACCTTTGGGAAGTCTAACGGTACTGAGTACCCAATTCTACCATAGGACAGAGTAGGGGCACGGCATGCCGTGCCCCTACTCCCGTCTCATCTACGTGGCACCCTTTAATCTACCCTACGCCCCCGGCAATATCACTGCCGTGGCCGTCTGGATGACCTTTACCAGAGGCCCCGGATAGACGCCTATGAGCACCGTGCCCAGCACCAGCATACCCAGCAGGCCACCCGTGACCCAGGTCAACGGCACATGCGTGGTCTCCTTGGCAGGCTGGATGTACATCTGCCGGATGACCACAAGATAGTAGTAGACGGAGATAAGGCTGTTCACCATAGCCAGGCCAGCTAGCCAGAGCATATCGGCCTGGGCGGCGACGGTAAACAGGTAGAACTTGGTGATGAACCCGGCGAAGATAGGCAGGCCAGCCAGGGAGAACAGCGACACTGTCAGCGCCATGGCGATGAACGGGTTGCGGTCGGCCAGGCCGGCGAAGTCGCTGACCTCATCCTTGCCCGTGGCGTTGTAGAAGGCGATGATCGCAACGAAGGCCGCCAGGTTTGCGATGCCGTATCCCACCAGGTGGAGGATGATGGCGTTAGAAGCACCCGGGGAAATGGTCACGTCGCCGTTTGAGCCCACCAGGCCCAAGGCGGCAAGACCCACCAGCAGATACCCCACCTGTCCGATGCTGGAGTAGGCCAGCAGCCGCTTGATGTTGTGCTGGGCCAGGGCCACCAGGTTGCCCAGGGTCATGGTCGCCGCAGCCAGGATAGCCACTACCATCTGCCACTCGTGTATGGCAGGCAGGAAGGCGGTGGCGAAAAGCCTCAGCACCAGGGCGAAAGCGGCGGCCTTGGAACCCACCGCCAGGTACGCCGTTATAGGCAGGGGTGCTCCCTCGTATACATCAGGTGTCCACATGTGGAAAGGCACCGCCGCCACCTTGAAGCCCAGGCCCGCTATGATGAACACCAGGCCCACCATGAACATCGGTTGCATGGTAGCCCTGCCCTGAAGATGGGTGCTGATGGCCTGGAAGGTGGTGGGCGCGGCTATGCCGTCCTGGACAACGGCCCCGTACACCATGCTGATGCCATACAGCAGCAGCGCCGAGGCAAAGGCACCCAGAAGGATGTACTTGGTGCCCGCCTCGTTGGACTTGGGGTCCCCCTGGCTGTGGGAAACCAGGATGTACAGGCTGAAGCTCAAAAGCTCAAGGCCAATGTACGCGGTGAGCAGCTCAGTAGCGGCCACCATGAGCATCATGCCCAGGACGGAGAACAGCACCATGGCGTAGTACTCGCCGGGATGCGCCAGATACCGTTTGACGAAATCCACCGAGGCCAGTATTACCAGCACGCCCAAGGCCATAAAGGCCACTTTGAAGAAAAGGCCGAACCGGTCCACCATCACGATGCCGCCGTATAGCGGAGTAGCGCCCTTGCCCGCGAGGAAGACCAGCGTGAAAACAATGAGTCCCACCAGCCCGACCACAGCCACCGCCGCCAGCGCGTTTTTCCTCTCCGCAGGCAGGAAGAAATCGGCGGTAAGCACCACCAGCGCCAGCACAGCCACAAGGGCCTCCGGCCACAGCAGATGAATGTTTGCAGTCAGGTTTTCCATGCGTTAGATACCCGTCACAAGTTTCACAAACGGCATAACGCCGCTGTTGATGACCCGGATGAAGTAGGTGGGATAGACGCCGACCAGCACGATCACCGCCACCATGGCGCCGGCGACAGCCGCCTCCAGCCGCGAGGCGTCGGGAAGGCGTTGCCACCGCTCTGGCAGAGGGCCAAAGAACACCTTGGCCAGCAAGCGCAGGATGTATACCGCCGTGATGGCGGCTCCGATGACACCCAGCACGCCCAGCAACGGGCCAATCACAGGAGGGTATGAGCGAAAGACGCCGATAAACACCAGCAGCTCGGCCACAAAGCCGCTCAGCCCTGGAAGTCCCAGGGACGTTAGTCCCACCACAGCAAAGAAGGCGGCGGTGACTCCCATGCGTTTGGCCAGCCCCTCCAGCACGCCGATGTCCCGGACATGCGCGCGGTCATAGATGACGCCCACCAGGGCGAAGAAGAGGGCCGTCATGATGCCGTGGGAGAACATCTGGAGCACAGCGCCACCCACACCAAAGGGGTTCAGCGTCGCAATGCCCATGAGCACGTACCCCATGTGGCTGACGCTGCTGTATCCCACCACGTACTTCAGGTCGCGCTGCCCCATGGCGGAAATAGCGCCATAGATGACGTTCACCGTACCCAGGCCAATGAGCACAGGCATCCAGTCCACGGCGCCCTGCGGCAGTATCTCCATGGAGCGGATTACGCCGTATGCGCCCAGCTTCATCAGCACGCCGGCGTGCACCATGCTGACAGCCGTGGGCGCTGCCACGTGGCCATCGGGCGACCAGGTGTGGAACGGCCAGAGGCCCGCCAGCACGCCAAAGCCCACCATGAAGAACGGGAAGAAGAAGCGCTGGAAGCCCTGGGTAAACTCCGCCTTCTGGAGGTCCTGGAAAAGGAAGCTGTGCTGGTCGCCGGCCACGTACACCGCCAGAATTGCTATCCATGCCAGGACGCTGCCCGCCACCAGGTACAGCATCAGCTTCATAGCGCCGTACTCCTTGGGGCGCAGGAAGGTGCCGAAGTCGGAGGAGCTTCCCCATACGCCAATGAGCAGGTACATGGGGACCACCGCCAGCTCGTAGAAGAAGAAAAAGAAGAACAGGTCTTGCGACACAAATACGCCGAAGACCCCCGCCACCAGAAGGAGGTACAGGACAAAGAAATCTTTGGGGCGGTGAGCAATGTTCCACGACACCAGGACTCCGCAGATGAATACGATGCCTGTTAGCAGCACCATGAGCGCGGATATGCCGTCTATGCCCAGGCTGTATTGAATGCCCAGGACAGGCAGCCATTCGAACTGCTGGGTGAACTGAAAGCCGCCGGCACGGTGGTCGTATGAGAGAAAGGTGTAGATCGCCAGGAGACAAGAGACCGCCGCGACCACGGAGGCGTACCAGCGAATCAGCCCGTGCCGCTGCCCCGGGAGGAACATCAGTCCCACCCCGCCCACCAGGGGCAAGGCTATGAGGATAAACAAGACCCAATCGTTCAATTCGCCCTCGCTAGATAATCTTAGGGATGACAAGCCACCAGAAGAAGGTACAACACAAAGAAGTCCTTAGGGCGGTGAACAATGTTCCACGACACCAGGACTCCGCCAATGAAGACAATACCCGTGAGCAGCACCATGAGGACCGAGATACCGTCCACGCCCAGGCTGTAGCTGATGCCCAGCACAGGTAGCCATTCGAACTGCTTGGTAAACTGGAAACCGCCATCGCCGTGGTCGTATGAGAGAAAGGTGTAGACCGCCAGAAGACAGGACAGCGCCGCCACCACGGAGGCGTACCAGCGGAT
>JAUSCR010000004.1 GCA_030651175.1 Dehalococcoidia bacterium | reverse complement strand
GGCATAAAAGCTGCCACGGATGAGCGACTCCAAAGCATCTCGGGACCATATCCTCCTTGAAGGCATGACCTTCTATGCCTACCACGGCGCAAACCCGGAGGAGAAGGAGCTGGGACAGAGGTTTGTGGTAGACCTCCAGGTGGAGTTGGACCTTGGCCCCCCCGGCCGCTCCGACAACCTGGCGGATACCGTCAGCTATACCGGCCTGTACCACGCGGTAAGGGCAGTAGTGGAAGGGGAAAGGTTCAATTTGCTGGAGGCGGTAGCCGAGGCCATCGCCCAGCGTGTGCTGGCATCTTTTCCGCCTGTATCCGCCGTGCTGGCGCGAGTGGCTAAGGTATCGCCTCCCATCAAAGGTGCCATCCTTGGAAAAGTGGCGGTAGAGGTGTACCGGCAGCGGGATGGATAGAAGCTCGGCCTGAAGAACGCCAAGGCGGGACACAAACGCCGTGGTTCCGTTTGCCTGGCATTACTACGCATGATATACTCGCCCACTCTGGTAGCGGAGTTCACCCTGGCTGGGAGAAGGAGTGGCAAAGGTCATGGCACTGAGTAGAGAGGAAATGGTAGCCAGGTTGGAGCGAGGGTTCAACCCAAGAAACGTAGCTGTGGTGGGAGCGGCACGCCACAACAACTATAATTGGCTGCGATCGCATTCGGCTTTTCAACAGAATCATGGCAAGCTGTTCCATGTGAACATAGACAAGAACGAGTGGCCAGGGGCAGAAGCGCTGGGGGTTCCGAACTTCTCTAGCTTATTGGACATCTCTGAGCCGATAGACTACGTCACGATTTCAGTTCCGCGCCAGGTAGTGCCCCGGGTGTTACAGGACTGCATAAAGAAAGGTGTGGCCGTGGTCCACGTGTTCACGGCTGGCTTTGGTGAGTCGGGGGAGGAGGAAGGAATCAGGCTAGAGCAATCCATCGTGGAAATGGCGCAGAAGGCAGGACTTCCCGTTATTGGGCCCAACTGCATGGGACTGTTCAACCCCGCAGTGGGCATACGGCAGTCGGCAGAACAGTACCACGGAGAGAAGGGATATTTGGGCTATATATCCCAGAGCGGCAGCCAGTCCACGGGCCTTGTAGCGGAGGCATTCGTCCACGGCCTCAAAGTCAGCAAGTGCATAAGCATGGGTAATGGCGTCGTTGTGGATGCCCCGGACCTGGTGGACTACCTGGCCCAAGACGAAGACACCAGGGTGATAGGAATGTACCTGGAGGGCGTTAGGAACCCTTACAAGTTCTTCCTGAGCCTGCGCGAAGCAGTCAAGAGGAAGCCTGTCATCATATGGAAGGTGGGCCAGACAGAGGATGCGGCCCGGGCCACCGAGGCTCACACAGGCACATCTTATGTCCGCCGCGAGCTATGGGATGCTGTAGTGGCCAGGTGCGGCGCTATCCAAGTAGATAACCTGGACGAGATGATAGACACCGCCAAGGCCCTATCCGTGGTTCCCCCAGCCATCGGCGTCAACATAGGTCTCTTCGCCCTCTCTGGTGGGCATTCCACGGAGATGGCCAACGTCTTCTCCAAGCGCGGGTTCAAGGTCGTCCCATTTAGCGAGCGTTCCCATAAGGAGCTGGCCTCCTTCCTGAGCCTCATTGGCGGCAACTATGTGAACCCCATCCAGGCCTTCGGCGAAAATTTCGACAGGATCGTGGACGTTCTGGGTAGAGATGAGAACATAGACGTGGTTGCGGTGGAGGTATCCACTGGCCGGCTGAACCAGAACCAGGAGCTTATGGAGAGCAGGATTCGGGCGTTCAAGGCGTTTCAGGCCAGTTCCACCAAACCGATAATCGCCGTGCTCAGCTCCTCTATGCCCAAGACTGACTCTACAACACTAGAGTCCATGGAAAGACGGTTCAGCCAGGAGGGGATCCCCGCCTTCCTGGGCTTTGAGAGGGGAGCGCGCGCCCTGAGGAATGTGGTGGACTACCACTCCCAGAGGATATTTTTGGGCGAGTAGCCTTTTACATCCTCCATCCCTCCGGCCCGCAGAGGAAGGAGCCGCGTGGATACAAAAGCTCCAGAAGGCGACAAGACCCGTTCAAAGCGGCGGATCTACTACGGCTGGTGGATTGTTGGGGTGGCCTTTCTTTCGGATTTCATCACGGGCGCCAACGCCTACGGGTTCCCCATCTTCTACAAGCCCATGGCTAAAGAGCTGGGCTGGTCCAGAACTACCGTGGCCATCGCTCCCACCTTGCGGACCGTTTTTAGCGCCTTGCTCCTTAGTCCAATCATCGGCCGCATGGTGGACCGCCGAGGGCCAAAGGCCATAATGCTCGTGGGTGCCATTCTCATGGGTGTCACCAGCCTAGGCATGACTCTTGTGGGTGAAGTCTGGCAGTACATTCTGGTGTACAGCATCATAGGAGCCGCAGCGGTAGTGTCCGAAGGCAACCTGGTCACCATGGCAACGGTGTCCAAGTGGTTCGTTCGCAAGCGAGGCCGCGCCACGGCCTTCGTTACATTGGGAGTATCTCTGGGCGGGCTGGCGTTTACCCCTGTGGGCACCTACCTGGTGGTGCACTACAGTTGGCACGCCGGCTGGATATTCCTGGGGATACTCAGTTGGATACTGTTGGTCCCCTCCTCGTTTTTCATGCGCAGGCAGCCCGAGGACATGGGGCTGCTTCCAGACGACGCGCGGCCAAGCCCCGCCGCGAGCCCCACTCAGGCTATCGGCAAGGAGGCACAACAAGAGGGGGGTAGAGCGGACGCCTTTGAAGAGATATGGACTCTACAGCAGGCCATACGCTCCCCAGCCTTCTGGCTGATTCTCATGGCCTTTAGCCTGGGCAGCATGTCCATAAGTGCCGTCACCCTTCACCAGTTCAACTACATAACGGACAAGGGCTTCTCTGAAGCCACCGCCGCCAGCGTGGTGACGCTGTACGCCTTTCTTGCCATCGTAGCCAAGCTGATATACGGCTTCGTCTCTGAGAGGGTACACATTCGCTACCTGACCATGGTGAGCATGATTGGTGGCGGCATCGCCATATCCATCTTCAACTTCGCCACCACTGCTCAATCCCTGTACATCTACGCCGTTGTGTATGGGCTTACCCGGGGAGCCTTTATACTGGTGACTCCCCTGGCCTGGGCCAACTACTTTGGCCGCACTTTCCAAGGCACCATCCGAGGATTTACCGGCCCCTTTGGCTTGATCTCCAGCGCCGGGGGGCCTCTCTTAGGCGCCTGGGTCTTCGACCACTACGGAAGCTACCGGTGGGCCTTCGTACTCTTCTCCGCCACGTTCCTGATAGGAGCCTTCTTGATGTTTTTGGCCAAGCCCACCAAGCCCCCTGTGCTGAAGCGGGCCACGGCCTCTGAGAAAACGTAGTTGCGGGATGTCCTGCTCATATGGTTCGACAAGCTCACCATGAGCGAGCAAAATCCCGCTCACCATGAGCTTGTCGAAGGGAATGAGCGGGCTATAGTCAATGGTATAATCCAGCGCATCTTTCGGAATAGCCCGTAGCAAATCATGCCGCGCAAGACCCAATCTGCCAGCTCTCTCCTCACCGGCGACGACCTTCGCCAGATGTTCATCGTCGCGCGGTCATCCCTGGAGTTGAACGTCTCCTCCATCAACGCCCTCAACGTCTTCCCTGTCCCAGACGGTGATACCGGCACCAACATGCTCCTCACCCTCAAAGCTGTGGACGAGGGGTTGGCAGGGCTGGAGAGCGCCGGCGCTGGCGTGCTGGCTCAGGCCATAGCCCGTGGCACACTCATGGGGGCTAGGGGCAACAGCGGCGTCATCCTATCGCAGTTCTTCCACGGCTGGGCTCAGGGCTTGGCCGGTGTGGACACCTTTGGCGGGCGCGAGATGGCCCGTGCGCTGCAACGCGCCGCCGATGCTTCCTACAAGGCTGTGGCCAACCCGGTGGAGGGGACCATTCTCACCGTCGTCAAAGAGGCCGCTAGAGGCGCAGGGGAAGCGGCGGCCGGAGGGGAACTGAACCCGGTTGTGGTGTGGGAACGGGCCTGCCAGGCAGCCCGCAAGGCGCTGGCGGAAACCCCTGACCTGCTGCCTGTGCTCAAGGAGGCAGGGGTGGTGGACGCCGGCGGCCTGGGCCTGGTGGCCATCATGGAAGGTATGCGCTGCTACCTCTGCGGCGAAGAGGTGTCCCCTCTGAATGTGGACATCGGACGGGTGTCGCCCACCGCAGTGTATCTGACCGCTACCGAGGATAAGGAGTACGGCTACTGCACCCAGTTCCTTCTCCAAGGGAGTGGCCTGGATGTGGACACGATGAGAGGCCGCATGGCCGCCATGGCCGACTCCACTGTAGTGGTGGGCGACACCACTGCCATCAAGGTGCACGCGCATACCTACGACCCAGGGGCGCTTATCAGCTATGCTGTCTCCGTGGGAAGCATTACCCAGGTGAAGATAGACAACATAGACCGGCAGCATCAGGAGTTTCTGGAGGGACACCGGGAGCGCCAACGGGCGCAGGTGCCGCTAGGCGTGGTGGCTGTGGCCGCTGGCGATGGCATCCTGCAAGTCCTCCGTGGCCTGGGCGCCGTGGACATCGTCCCGGGCGGCCAGACCATGAACCCCAGCGTTAAGGACATAGTTGACCACGTTGCCCAGGCCACCGCTGCCCAGGTCATTCTGCTTCCCAACAACCCCAACATCGTGGGCACAGCTCAGCAGGCGGCATCGGTTTCGCCCAAGCCGCTTCACGTTGTACCCACGCGCTCTATACCGCAGGGCGTGGCTGCCCTCCTGGCATTCAACCCTGACCTGGATGCGGCCACCAACCTGGCCCGGATGCAGGAGGCCGCGGCAGGCGTGCGCTCTGGAGAGGTGACCAGAGCCGTGCGAGCCACCTCGGTGGGCGGAGTCAGCGTGCGGCAAGGCGACGCCATAGCTATGTTGGACGACAAGCTAGTGGCTGCCGCCGCAACGAGCTTGGAAGCGTTGGAGAAGCTGTGCCTGGGCGCAGCACCGGCCCACGGGGCCTTGATAACCCTATACTGGGGGGGATCCACCCAAGAACAGGAGGCCCAGGAAGCAGCGGACCGCCTCCGCTCCTGCTGTCCCGGCGTGGAGGTGGAGGTGGTGCATGGTGGCCAGCCCCACTATGACTACCTGGTGTCCATTGAGTAGAGCGTGTTACAGGGACATGGTCGGAACGCGCGAGAGGGCGAGCGGGAATAGAGGCCGTTGGGAACCCCCGCTCATTTCCTTCGACAAGCTCAGGATGAGCGGTTATCTATCCAAACCCCCGACTTAAGTCGGGGGTTTCAAAGCTCTCGCTCGTGGTGAGCTCCGACTAAGTCGAGAGTCACGATGAAATCGGACTTGGTCGCATTACGAAGCCGTGAAGGGCAACCACCAGAATCACCTCCCCATGACATGACGCCTTGCTCCGCCCATCGTTCTATGAAAGAGACGGAGGGCGTTCCATGTGAGGGTCACAAGCACACATAACTTTTGTCACGCCATCTGGATTCCAGGCGTTCTTGCAACAGTTGCCATGTTCACGCTGGCCTGTGGCAACCAGGCTACGCCAACTCCTACGGTCACAGCCACAGCTACCCCTCGACCTACCCCCGCCCCAACGCCTCTGTTCCTCAACATCGTGAAGCCGGCGGATGAGAGCGTCGTCGGTGCAAGCCCCATCACAATTCGATGAAGAGGGGAGCGAAGCAACAGCTCAACTCACTATTTACTTGGCTCCTTAGCGGGGTGATAGCAGCCCTGACTAAACAGAGCCTCCCACGTTATATATAGCGAGACGCTCCTTACAGACTAAACCAGCGGAGATGTAAAAATGAAACGAATCGTGAAAATGTCCCTACTTATGGCAGCAGTGGCTGCGGTCGCCCTTACCACCATAGCTACCGCCCTGGCCAATGAGAGTGGGAATGGGCCTGGCCCGAACCATGCGGAGGTGAAAGGCATCATATCCGCCGTTGGTGAGGCAGCAACCTCCACGCCGGCCACGGTGACCATCCAGCCTGTGGGAGGCCCAGCGGTGACCCTGAAAGTGGTGGCGAGCACGCTCATCACAAAGGCAGGGCTGGGCAAAACTACTCTCGCTGACCTGGCGGTTGGTGACAGGGCGGAGGCGAAATACGACAAAGATAGCATGGAGGCAAGCAAGATATCGGTCAGCCACCCTGTGGCCAAACACCGTGGCTATGAAGGGACAATCAAGAGCATCGCGTCGCCAGCCCTCACGTCCACAAGCTTCGTCCTTACGCCCAAGAAAGGCGGCGATGTCACCATCAACGTGAACGCCCAGACGAAGTATAAGGTCCCCGGCCTAAAGGATGCCTCGCTCAGCAACTTCAAAGCCGGTGACAAGGTGTCTGTCCTGACAGTGGAGATGAATAGCGGCCTGATGGCGCTGGACGTGCACCTGATTCCCGGCAAGCCGGTGCATGTACAACGGGTTGGAACCATTGTTGCGTACACTGCCGCCACCGACACCCCCATCACGGCAGGCAGCATCACAATCAAGGACAAGAAGGGCGCCAGCTCCACCTTTGTAGTCACCAGCGGCACCAAGATAAAGTTCAAGCACGGTGCTACAGCGGTCACGCCAGGATACAAGGCTACTGTAGTTGCCAGGCGCAACCCGGCGACCGACCAGTACACTGCCGCAGAGATCCTTGTCTTTGGCCCCAAGGCCAACAAGGACGACGGCCTCAAGGGCAACAAGGACGACGGCCTCAAGGGCAACAAGGACGACGGCCTCAAGGGCAACAAGGACGACGGCCTCAAGAGCAACAAGGACGACGGCCTCAAGAGCAACAAGGACGACGGTCTCAAGAGCAACAAGGACGACGGCCTCAAAAGCAACAAGGACGACGGCCTCAAGAGCAACAAGGACGACGGCCCCAAGGCCAACAAGCACGATGGCCCCAAGGCCAACAAGGACGACTAGAGCAACAGGTGACTCAGACGTCAGGTCGGTCCGAAGCTAGCGGGCCGGCCTGATCGTTTTCTCGGCGGCTCTTACCGACCTCTGAACCCGATGGCACCTCCTGCCCATCGCTTCCTCCAGCCTCGCCTTTCGGATATACTCTCCAAACCTAGACGCGGGATATTGGTCTGGTCGTGTCATCATACGGAGGTGAACCGTGCCATTTGCAAGCAACAGCGGAATCAGAATCCACTACGAGGTCGAAGGAGAAGGCCCATCCATGGTGCTTCAGCACGGATTCACCACCAGCCTGGAGGGATGGCGGGCGGCGGGCTACGTGGACGCCCTCAAAGGCGATTACCAGCTCATCCTGGTTGACGCTCGGGGCCACGGTGCCAGCGACAAGCCACACGCCCCTGAAGCCTACGAGGGCACATTCATGGCCGGCGATGTTGTCGCAGTCCTGGACGACCTGGGCATAGACAGGGCCCGCTTCTGGGGATACTCCATGGGCGGGCGGATAGGCTTTTTCCTGGCCACCCACTTTCCTGACCGGTTCCATTGCTTTGTCCTGGGCGGTATTAGCCCTCACTTCCGACCAGAAGAGCGTCAAGACGTTGCCATAGGTTTCGAGGCGATGAAAAGAGGAGGCTTGGCAGCGTACATCGCCGTTCGGGAGCGGACGGCAGGGCCTCTGCCCCCTGAGCAGAAGGCACGCATATTGGCCAATGATGCGGAAGCTCTTTTCGCAGTCTGGGAGGCCATGGATAGGACGCACGGCCTCTGGGACCGACTACCGGGCATCCCGGTGCCATGCCTCCTCTACACCGGCGGAGATGACGCTCGGTTCGCGGGTGCTAAGGAAGCGGCGGCTTTCATCCCTCGAGCGGAGTTCTTCTCCCTGCCTGGCCTCAATCATGGGCAGGGAATGGCTAGGAGTGACCTGGTGTTGCCCCGGGTCAGGAAGTTCTTAGAGAGGGTGCGGGTTTCCGTTAAGTAGGCATAGGGTAATGGCTGCCCTCATGGCAATGTTCCTGGCAGCTCGGGAGCGTCAAACAAGGATAGCTGCCTGGCCTCGGCGAAGTTGGACACGCCAACGCCCAGCAGGCGAAACCGCCGGCCTGGGAGCAACTCCCGGCGCACCAGGCGCTGGGCCACCTCCTGGACGGTAGCCGCATCGTCCACAGGCAGTGCCAGAGTCAATGACCGGCTGAAGGTGGTGAAGTCCGCCAGGCGTATCTTCAGCGTCACCGTTCTTCCCATTACTCCTTCGCTCCGGAGCCGCTCGCCCACGCGCTGGCTCAAGCGGCCCAGTTGCTCCGCTATCTCTTCAGTGTCTTGGATGTCCCGGGCGAAGGTATTTTCCGCGCTTACTGACTTGACCACGTGCTCGGTGATTACGGGCCGGTGGTCCTGGCCACGGCTCATGGCCAATAGCTGCGGCCCCCCCTTGCCAAAAAGCCTCAGCGCCCACACTTCGTCCTGGCGTGCCAGGTCGCCCAGGGTGGTGATGCCCTCCTTGGCCAGCCGCTCTTCTGCCTTCGGCCCAATGCCGGGAAGGCGTCGCACCGGCAATGGCGACAGAAACTGCGGCTCCGTGCCAGGCTCCACCACCACCAGGCCATCCGGCTTCCTTAGGTCGGAGGCGATCTTGGCCACGGACTTGGATGTGGCGGCTCCCACGGAGATGGTCAAGCCCACCTCGCTCTTGACACGTTCCTTCAGAGCTTGCGCCACCTCTGCGGGCAGTGTGCCCGCTGCTACCACGTCGGTAACGTCCAGATACGCCTCATCCATGGACATGGGCTCCACCAGGGACGAGATGGATAGGAAGATGTCCATCACCTGGTGGGAGAGTTGGCGGTAGCGATGGAAGTGGGGCGGGACCAGGACTGCTTGGGGACACAGGTTCAGGGCTGTGCGCATGGGCATGGCCGAGCGTATGCCGTAGGCCCGCGCTTCGTAGGAGCAGGCAGCCACCACGCCTCGTTGCTGAGGGGCGCCACCCACCAACACTGGCTTGCCCCGAAGCTCCGGGCGGTCCATCTGCTCCACGGAGGCGAAGAAGGCATCCAGGTCGGCGTGAAGGATGCAGCGAGAGGGCCAGGCGGTGACGCTCATACCGCCATTCTACTGCGCGGGCAGTGACTGTAATAGTTGCAGTTGGCCCAGTACCTAGCAAGGCTCCGCCTGACCGGCGGATCAGTCGTGCTTGCGCAGCCCCGGGGAGAATACCCCCACTACGATAGCCCAGAAGGCACACAAGGCACCAAAGAGGGCCAGCGCGAAGGGGCCGCCCATAAGGGCGATGGCGAAGCCACCCAGGCCACCCCCCACTGTCGTGAACCCGCGGTCCAGGCTCTGGAAGCTCATCACCCGACCTCGTAGCTCGTTGGGCGTGCTTTCCAAGAGGACAATGTTCTTCATGGACATTATCGCTGTCTGCCCTATACCCACCAGGACGATCATGGCGAGGGGCAGGACCGGCAATGTCAGCCCCATTACGGCCACCAAGGGAAGGGCGGAGGTGAGGCCCAGCGCCGCTATTGCAACACCATAGAGGGTTAGGCCTACGATAATGATGATCCCCCGGCGGCGCAGCCGATGTCCTATGGCAGCCACCACCACAGCGCCCGCCAGAGCCCCAACGCCGGAGGCAGCTATCAACAGGCCTGCCCCCGCAGCGCCCAGGTCCATTACCTTGATGGCGAGCCACGGAACAAACACCTGGAGGTAAGGCATGCCAAAGGCGCTCTGCACGGCAAGGAGGATAAGGATTCCCAGGATGACAGGGCTATGCCATGCGAATCGGATCCCCTGTACGAAGCTGGTGACCCAGGAGTCTTCCGTGCGTACCACGCGCCCTCCCGGTGGAACCCGCATCACATATGTAGCGACCACGGCGATGATGGAAACAATGGCTACGGCCAGGTAGACGCCACCAAAGGCGCGGGCATCGGCACCTTCAAAACCGAAGGTTATGGCCCAAAATGCTATCATCAATCCGGCTACAGAGGCGCTGATAATTCGCGTCACCTGCATGGACCCCATGTTCAATGCCACGGCATTTGCCAGCAAACGGGGTGGGACCATGGAGGGGAGCAGGGCCTGCCGCGCGGGTTGGTCAAAGGCCATTAGCAGGCTCCTGAGAATGGCGGTGACGTAAACATGCCACAACTGCAGTTGGCCGGCGAGGATGATAGCTGCGAAGCCCACACACACAACCAGGTTCAATACCTTGGCGATGAGCATGAGGATGCGCCGGTCCATCCGGTCTGCCAGAATGCCGGCCACGGGGCCAAGAAACAGCATCGGAACTCCCCGCACCAGGGTGACCAGCCCCAGTTGGACGGCCGAGCCGGTAATAGCTATCACGAGGATAGGACGGGCTACCATGTCCATCCACTGCGCCAGGGAGTTGCTGATCTGGCCAATCACTAGCAGCAGGTAGTCCCTGTATGCCAGGGAATGCAGAGCGGCGGGAAGCCAGGATGGCGGTTCCTTCCAGGCGACCGACGAGGCCGTGGCTGGTATCTCTTCCTCTAACACACCGCGCGGATATCCGTGCATCATTCCTACTCGCCCTTCACTCCATCTTCAGTTAGCTCTGGTTTTTGGGCACCCCTCACATTTTTCCTGGGATTGGCGCTACTCAACCCTCCTGCGTATTCAACCCTAGTCCAGCCTTCTCATCCTGGGCGAGAAGGCGAAGATCAGCGCTACCAGGACTACCATCATCGCGGCCAGCCCGCTGAAGGGCATCGCGCACCAGTTCCATGGCGTCGCTCATCCTCTGAAGCTCTTCCACTGAAAGGGGAGCCAGCCTCTCCTCCCAGCGGGAGCGGCGCTCCGTCAGGAGCCGCTGGGCCAGTCCCTTCCCCTGGTCGGTCAGCGCGCAAAGCACAGACCGCCGGTCCTCCGGGTCTGTCCAGCGTTCCACCAGTTCCTTCTCCACAAGCTGGTCCATCAGACCAGTGGCCCGCGAGAAAGACACACCCAAGGTGGAGGCCAGGTTGTTCATACGCTGAATGCCCTTTTGCATGAGCAGAAAGATGACCCGTGCCTGAGGCATGGTGAGGTCCACAGTGAACCACTCCGGCGAGACAGCGTACGGCCCGGAGCGTGTTACCTCCGTTAGGATATCCGCAACGCGGGCCAGGAGCCGTTCCTTAGACTGCCGCGCACTGCCCCACTTCACTTCAGTCCTCCAGAAAGGTTCAGTAAAATAAGATATTTCACTAAACAGGAAAGCTACATCTTCCATCGTGGGTTGTCAATGGGGGCTGGCGACATGGAAGCAGGCGAACCCGGCACACTGAAAGCAATAACGCTCTGTTGGGAGCGGCGTATTAGCTCTATGGCTGGTAGCTCAAGCGTGTGGGGAAGTTCAAGGAAACGCGGCGCAGGTCCACCATGCCAAAGGGCGTTAGCCCCAAGTTCTGAACATACGGCTTCACCAGCGTGTGGCTGCGTCCGAAGTACAGCGGAATGGCGGCTGTGTCATCCAACAGGAGTTTCTCCGCCTGCTGGTATAGCTCAAGCCGCTTCTGCTGGTTCTGCTCCACCCTGGCCTGGTCCAGCAGAGCATCTACGCTAGGTTTGCTGTATTTGCCCTTGTTGTTGTCAGCTCCAGTGTGGAACAGCACGTCCAGGAAGTTGTGTGGGTCTGGGTAGTCGGCAATCCAGCCATAGTCGAACAGGTTATCCAGGCTGAAGTCCAGATCGTAGTAGTATAGCGTGGGGTCCAACAGGCGTACCTTAACGTCCACCCCCAGGTTCTCTTTCCACATGGCCAGCAGTGCTTCCACAAGAGGGGGCGCCGCAGTGGCACCAGAGGTGGTGTAAATGATGGGCGGAAGTTTTGCAGCGCTGCCATAGGAGGACTTGGTTATCAGGTCCACCGCTGCCTTGGGGTCGTAGGAGATGGTCGGAATAGCGGAGTTGTATCCTGGCAGGCCTGGTGGCAGGAATCCGTGGGCTAGTGCCCGGGTGTTCTCCAAGACGTTGCGCAGCAGCTTCTCCCTATCCGTGGCCAGCAGGAAGGCTCGCCGCACCAGCGGGTCGTTGAACGGGGGCTTGTCGGTAGCGAAGCCCACATAGAATATGCTCAGTTCAGGGCTTTTCACAAGTTCCTTTGAGAGAGGGCTCTGAGGGTTGTCAATCTCCTTTACCTGCTCAACCGCTACTGTAGCCGCATCTATTTCTCCTGCTTGGTACATGAGGCTTGGTATTCCGCCGTACAGCCTGAAGACGACGTGAGGGACCTTGGGCGGGGTGCCGTAGAAATCTTTGTTGGCGTCCAAGACCATCACCAGGCCGGGAAGCCACTGGTTCATGCTGAAAGGACCGGTGGCGTTGGGTTGCACCCACCAGCGTGTTCCGGAGGGGTTGGATGGGGCCTCCACCTGGCTCCGATCCACCACATACGCCACAGGGTGGGCCAGCTTGGAGAGGAAGTATGCCTTGGGCGCGTCTATAGTCACTTTCAGTGCCTTTTCGTTGACCACCTCAATGCCGCTGACCGCTTTGGCCTTCCCTGTCACAAACGCCGACACACCAACGATGTCATCAAGATAGGTGCCCGCTGTGGGAGACTGGGTGTCTTTGGCAATGGCCCTCTCCCAAGAGTACTTGAAATCGGAAGCGGTCACCGGGCGGCCGTTGTGGAAACGAGCATTGTCCCGCAGGGTGAATGTGAAGACCGTGCCGTTGCCGGATATCTTCCACTCTTTGGCCAGCTCCGGGGCGAGGGCCATGTTAGCGTCGAAGGAGACCAGACCGCTGAAAATCTGCGTGATGTACTGGATGGACTGGCTCTCCTGGGCTATGGCCGGGTCCAAGATCAGCGGGCCCTCATCAAAGTAGAGGGTAAGCGCCTGGCTGCGGGGAATGCCCAGGGGAGCAGGCTCTTCCAACTGGAAGCTGGTCAGCATGGCCCGTATATCCTCCAGGTTGGCCTGAAAGGCGTCCTGCGGGCCTTCCACTATCATGACGAAGCTCTGGCTACTCCTGGGGCGGGTTACTCCAAAGAGGGCCCCTCGCATGGTGCCCTGCCCCGTCCATTGGTAAGTAGTCTGGAAAGCGGGCGTCCCATCCCGTAGCGTAACTCCGCTCTCCTCCAGGGTGCGAAATCCTGGACGCTCCAGGAACTGGGAAAGGATGTTATCCACCACGGCGTCGGATGCCATGACATCCCGGTTGTAGACCACGTGGACGCGGCCCTGGGGCTGGCCCTGGCCTTCGGGCCCCTCAAGCACCGCCAGGGGTGACGGTTGCTCCGTGTTCTCGGCGGTCCACGTTGGGGGATAGAAGACCTGGAAGCCAAAGTTCTGGTCGCGATAGCTCTTGAAATTGGAAGGGATGGTGACCTGGCTGGGTCTTGGCTTGGTGGGTGTGGCAGCAGCCGTTGGTGAAGGGGTGCGACCAGGCGTGGGGGTGGGGGTGAAGGTGGCCGTAGGCGCTGGCGTAGGAGGCGTAGGTGTGGCCTGGAAGGTTGGCGTGGTAGGGGTAGGCGCGGGCTGTTCGGTGGCGCAGGCGGCCAACGTGACCAGTAGGATGGCAGCGATGAATGGGAGAGCCTTCACTTGTCCTCCAACCTGTGTCAATTCAATTGCTTATCTAATAACGTAACACGAAGGGCAGTTCTCTGCCAGTATGCCCACGCCTTGCCCCTGATCCGTGGGAGCGCTGGCGGTGATATGTTATACTGGCACGCATTGCTGGCAAGCGTGGCATTTGGTATGTGGAAAGGCAACAGCAGGTGTGTGGTGCGCGCCTCGGCAAGAAAAGGATTCGCAATTCATGAACCAAAAACGAAGATATAACGTTGTACCCCTTCTGATCTTGCTTGCCCTTCTTCTCCCAGTCGCTACGGTCTACGCAGGCGAGGGTGAGGAGGCCCTTGGGCAAGGCAAGCTGAAGCCTTGGGAGATGACCTCTCCAACGGGGGCTATCAACAAGATGCTCTCCGGGCGCATGTGGCTCATCACCAGCGGCCTGGACCCAGTGCTGAACCGCGACCTGGGGGGCGTCAAGAATGCTCCTGCCTCTTCCGGCGGAGGCAGCCCAGCGGCCCAGGCAGGTGGGGGAGGCGCGGCCCTGGTGCCCTACCGTGACCCATCGGCCAAGTTCAGCCGCAACGTGTTGATTCCAACGGACTTTTCATCGTCCACCTATCAGACGGAGCCAAGCCTGGCCGTTGACCCAAAAGACCCGGACCATATTCTGGTGGGGATGATTGACTACAACTTCCCCAATATGGTGACCTACTCCAGCATAGACGGGGGGGCCACGTGGAAAGGGCCTAACCGGGCCAACTATCCCAGACAGGACCTGGGCGCGGCAGGCGATCCAGTCGTTGCCTTTGACAGCAAGGGCAGGGCCTACTACGCCTACATCTCACTGGATGTGGACGAGTACACTGTGGGGAACATCCTGGGACAGGCGTTGGTCTCTTCCATCTCAATCTCCACTTCGCCTGATGGTGGCGAGACCTGGGAGAATCCAGTCCAGTCGTCGCGCAGCGGCGTGACCACCCGGACTCTGCCAAGCTCGGACGGCCGCCTGCGAGGTGAGATAGAGTCCAGGTTTTTGGACAAGCCGTGGATGGTCATAGGTCGCAGCCCGGCCTCGCCTGACAAGGACGTTATCTATGTTGTTTACACTAATTTCATCGAAACCCTTGCCATCTACTGGGTGGACGAGCTTCCTTTCCTGATAAACACCCGGCTGGAGACAGTCATAGAGTCGGTTCACTCCAAGGACGGAGGCGTGACCTGGAGCAAGCCCATAGAGGTAAGCCCCCGGGCCCGGTATACAATCCTGCTCAACCAGTCAACCGACGGCAGCAGGACCGAGCAGGAGCTTGGACCAGCCGGCGGTCCCCGCAAGGTGGTCCAGGGTTCCGACGTGGATGTGGCTCCCGATGGCACGGTGTACGTGGCCTGGATGGACACCACCGATGACGACACATTTGAGGGCCGGGCTGAGATCTACGTCTCACGGTCCGACGATGGAGGCGTCACTTTCAAGAGGCCCCAGCGGGCGTCCAGCTTCCTGGAGCCCGGCTTCAGGTCCCGTGACACAGCATTCCGTTCATGGTCTTCCGCCTTTCCCAAGCTGGGCATAGGCCCCAAGGGAGAGGTGTACGTGGCGTACGTGGGCATACCCACCGACAACCCGGAAGACGATGGCGACGTCTACATGGTCAGCTCAACCAACAAGGGGGACACCTGGAGCCGGCGCATCCGCATCAACGATGACACCACATCCAGCTTTCAGTTCTTCCCAGAGGTTTCGGTTGACCCCAAGGGCACAATTCACACCATGTGGGGCGACTTTCGGGATGACCCTGCCCACGTCAGGTTCCACATCTACTATGCCACCTCGGAGGACGGCGGCCAGACCTGGAGCCGCAACAGCCGTGTCACTGATTTCGGCACCAACCCCAGCAGGGCCTTCCCCGGCGGCAGATTCATAGGCGACTACTTTGCCATCGCCGCTACGGGGGATGATGTCTACATGGTATGGGCCGATGGCCGCCTGGGCGAGTTCGGCTCTCCGAACCAGAAGATCGCCTTTGCCCGCAAGAAGCTCATGCCCACGCCGTCTATCCTAATATCGCCTCCTTCCGGGCCTGGAGGCAAAGACGTAGTTGTACAGGGGTTCAACTTCCAGCCGGACAGGGACGTTTTCATAGAAGTGGCAGGGGTCATTGTCTCCAACGCGCGCACCCAGGCCGACGGGCGGTTCTCCACCCACATATTCGTTCCCATCGCCGGCCAGGGCGCCCATACGGTGCGGGCCATAGAGGAGTCGGGCAACGTGGCCAGCTCCTCGTTCTTCATGGACTTTGGGTTCGACACCATCCAGCAGGCCACGGACAAGCTGGACGATGTGCTCAAACGCCTGGACGCCTTGCAGCAGAAAGCCGGCCTACCCGTCGGCAGCGCCCCTGGCACCGCGCAGGCGGTTGCTACGCCTAGTCCCACATCAGTTGCGGCGGTGGGAGGTAAGCCAGGAGTGTCCTGCAACCTCTCGCCGGAAGTTGGTGGAAGCCCCCTGGCAGGAGTGGGTGACTTCGCGCTCCTGGGCCTTCTCATGGTTGGCATCTATGTACGGAGTCGCAGGTCACGGAGATGAAGGCAGAGTCAAGGGTAAGGCTGACTCAAAAAGGGGAGTCCAGGGGGGCGAAGCCCCCTTGGCGGTGGAACTGGGGGTGTCCCCCAGATTCTCTTCCCCCTTCTCGCTTGCTAAGGGAAGGGAGAGGGGGACACAGGGGGTCAGGGTTTTCTGAATAGCTCCTAGCATTGTTTTGACTTATGTGACTCCAAGGAATACTCACTGATGCGTATAAGTGGCCGACTCAAGTTCGTGGGCCTCATGGTGGGCCTAGTGGTAGGCCTGGAGCTTGCTCCTGTTTCGTGGGCCCAGACCCAGCAGGCGTACCAACCGCCGCACCAGAAACCTGGCCCTGCCGCGGAGCACCTCCTGTTCCAGGGCTTCCACGTGGACGTGGCCAGCGCCGAGCTCCAGGCGGGCAAGATGGACATGTACAACTTCAGCTTGAAGACGGAGGCCGCCCGGAAGCTCCAGGCCGTGCCGGATGTGAAGGTATACCAGGCGCCCGCTACCAGCATTTCGCTGATCCTGAATCCAGCGCCTGCGCCCGACCCTAAGACGGAGCTGAACCCATTCTCCATCCGCGAGGTGCGATTTGCCCTTCAGTACGCCATTGACCGGCAGTTCATCGCCCAGGAGATATATAAGGGCCTGGCGGAGCCGATGGTGGCGCACGTAGGCCCGTTTGACTACGACTACCTGACCATCTACGACCAGCTCAAGGAAGAGGACATCACCTATGACCCTGAGCTGGCCAGGAAGATGGTGACGGAAGCCATGCAAAAGGCTGGAGCCACGCTCCAGGGCGGCAAATGGAGCTTCAACGGCAAGCCCATCGTATTGAAGTTCATCATACGGGCCGAAGATGAACGCAAGGACGTGGGCGACCTTATCGCCGCGCAGCTCCGGAGCCTGGGGTTCGAGGTGGCTCCCAACTATCAGCAGTTCGCCCCAGCCATCCTGACCGTCTACGGAACAGACCCGCAGCTTTTTGAATGGAACCTGTACACGGAAGGATGGGGCCGCGGGTCGGCAGAGAGATACGACTACGCCACCATCAACAGCATGGCTGCGCCGTGGCTGGGCAACATGCCCGGCTGGCAGGAGTCGGGCTTCTGGCAGTACGAGCAGCCGCGCCTGGATGAGATGGGCAAAAAGCTGTTCCAGGGGAGCTTCCAGACCGTGGAGGAGCGCAATAAGCTGTACCAGGAGATGACCGCCCTGTCTGTGCAGGAGTCCGTGCGCTTATGGCTGGCCACCGTGGTCAACAGCCTCCCCGCCTCCTCCAAGTTGCAGGGCGTCACTCAAGACATCGCCGCAGGTCCCAAGTCTATCTGGACACTCCGTGAAGCCTACATACCAGGCAAGGACACAGTGACGGTGGGCAACCTGTGGGTGTGGACGGAGCGCAGCACCTGGAATCCCGTGGGCGGGTTTGGGGACGTTTACAGCAACGACATCTGGCAGAACGTGTTCGACCCACCCCTATGGCGTGACCCATTCACGGGTGTGCCCATACCGTTCCGCGCTACCTATGACGTGACGACCGCCGGCCCCAGCGGCAAGCTGGACGTGCCCGCGGATGCCGTCCTGTGGGACGCCACTAAGCATGCCTGGGTCGCCGTGGGGAGCGCGAAGCAGGCCACCAGCAAAGTCATATTTGACTACTCCAAGTATTTCCAGTCCAACTGGCACGACGGCCAGCCCATCACCATGGCCGATGTGGTCTACTCCATCTATCAACGCTTCGACATGGCTTACGATGAGAGCAAGTCCCGTATTGAGGTTGCCAATGCCGTCACCAGCAAGCCCTTCCTGGAGACGATACGCGGCATCCGCGTAGTCGGGAAGGACAAGCTGGAGGTGTATGTGGACTACTGGCACTTTGCCAAGGACTACATAGCTGAGTACGCCAGCCTTTCGGGGGTGAGCACGCCTTGGGAGGTCCTGGCCGGCATGGACAAGCTGGTCTTCGAAGACAGGAAGGCGGCCTATAGCGACACCGCAGCGCAGCGATTCAACGTTCCGTGGATCAGCCTGGTCATGGACAACGATACCCGTCTGCTGCGACGGGCCTTAACGGATTTGCGGGACAAGAGTAGCTATCCCACCAACGTCTTCCAGGTGGACGACACATCCCTGGTTACCAAGGACGATGCCCTGAAACGGTATGGCGCAACCCTGCAATGGATTCAGAAGTACGGCATGGCGGTGATCAGCAACGGGCCATTCCAACTGGTGCGCTTCGACCCGCCTGCCCAGTCGGCGGAGCTACTGGCATTCAGAGACCCAACGTACCCATTCAAACCTGGCGACTGGTACAAGGGTGCTCCTCCCACGATAGGTTTTGACGCCATTGAGACTGCGGGCATTGGCATAGGGTCAGAGGCTACTGTCAACGTCTCCCTCCAGGGCCCAGGCCAGGTGGATGTGCGCTACGTGCTATTCGACCCGGTCAAAGGCAAGGTTGTGGACAAGGGCAACGGGCAGCGGGTCAGCGCGACCCAGTACACCATTCAGCTTTCAGCCCAGGCCACCACTGGCCTTGTGCCCGGCCCGTATCATCTGTTTGTAGTCGCTTCCAGCGACCAGGTCTCATCCCTGGCGGAGCGCCGTGTGGA
>JAUSCR010000002.1 GCA_030651175.1 Dehalococcoidia bacterium | reverse complement strand
GTGGGGCCTGGGCCCGCGGGTCAAAGACTACAAGCCGTGGGCACTGACACCTTACACCACCGCCATCTGGACCTTGGAACTTAAGTAGCGGGGCGTTCCACGGATTCAGCAAGAGCGAGCACGGAGTGCCATAGTATGAAGGAGGAATATTGTCATGAGAAAAAAAACTGATTGGATGCACTTCGTGCTACTTGGTATGGTTCTGTTGGTATTTGGTTGGGTGGTGGGTTGTGGGGGCGAAGAAGCGACTCCTACTCCGACAAAACCCGGGGTTGTTGCCACTCCCACCCCTGTGACAACCCCGCCTCCGGCGACAGGCGTGCGGAGCGCGACTGTCACCGAGCTGATCAACACGGCGGGTAACGGCCTCTTTGACCCGACCAGGATCGACGAGATAGGCCTCCAATACGGGCGGATGTTTCAAACCTCCTTGATGGAGGAGACAGGCAAAAGCGGAGGGATAACCCCCGGCATCGCCAAAAGCTGGGAAATGAGCCCTGACGGCAAAGCCTGGACCTTCACCATCAGGGACGGGGTGAAGGCCCACAACGGTGAGGCGATAAATGTGGATGACGTCTTTGGAAGCCTGGATAGTCGCTTTGGAGCGGTAGCCAAAGTTCGTATTGCTGCAGGTGAACTGACGTCGACGACACTGACCACTGCGCAGGGAACCCAGAGCGTGGAGAAGGTTGACCCCGATAAGGTGCGCATAACCATGAAAGAGCCTCGGCCTGACCTGGCTTACTTCCTTTCTAGCGCAGGGTACGGCCCATACGGGTTCATCATACCTATGGACTACTGGAATCAGGTCGGCAAGGACGGGTACGAGGCCAAGCCCGTTGGCGTTGGCCCCTTTAAGGTCGTCTCCTTCATCCCTCAGCAGGAGATAGTATTTGAGCGCTTCGACGACTATTACTACCAGCCGAAGAACGGGTTCCCTGAAGACCGTAGGCCCAAGTTCACCAGGTTGATACAGAGGATTGTGCCTGAGGCTGCCACCCGCTCTGCCGCACTGCAAGCAGGGCAGGCGGACCTGATTCAGGCCAACCTGTTTATGTTGACGGATATCGAGAAGGCTGGCGGCAAAGTGGTTTATACAGAGGAGACAAATTACCTTCGGTTCATCTTCCGGGACTGCTGGACCCCTGATATGTGGTGCTACAAGAAAGAGGTGCGTCAGGCCCTGGAGTACGCCATTGATAAGGAGACCCTCGTACAACAGCTTTATGGACCGAAGATAGCTGTCGTAAAGGGCTGGGCCCATGTGACCCCTAATGCCATGGGCTACTTGCCTGGTGTGACGGACCCATTCCCATATGACGTTAAGAAGGCCAAGGAGCTTCTGGCCCAAGCAGGCTTCCCTGAGGGAAAGGGTCTGCCTGTCATCAAGATGTACACCTTTCAAGCAGACGAGCTGCCCCTTGTGGTCGAGCTGGCGTCGGCAGTAGCTTCTGGGTGGAGGAAACAACTGGGCTTGCAGATAGAGGTGGTGGTGAGTGACGCTACCTCTTTCGGCGCGCGCTCTAATGCCAGGCAGCTCCCAGGCATTATAGAGTTCCGCCCCAATGAAGCCCGCTATAACGGCCTTGGCATTACTCGAAGCCAATACTTTTCCCCAACCTCAGTGAGCCGCGTCTGTGATCCGGTTGCCCCTGACTGTGTAGAGATGGCCAAGTTGGTGGGAGAGAGAATGTTGCAGCCTGCCGACCCGGCCACCCTGTTCAAGAACTACCAGGAGGTCTATACAGTCCTTCGGGATAATAGTCGCAATGGCAGCCTTTTTTACGTGAACACGCCGTGGGGCCTGGGCCCGCGGGTCAAAGACTACAAGCCGTGGCCACTGATGTCCTACACCACCGCCATCTGGACATTGGAACTTAAGTAGCGCATTGCGTGCCTATTGCCACAGAAGCTACAGGTAAGGCTGTGACTCCTGTGACTTAGTATGGGGCAATTCTAGGGAGTTGGGGTATAACAAGCCACTGGGCTTCCTCGCATTGCCAGCAGGCGGCTGTGGTGCGAGGGCTGGTACAAGGGATCTCAAGAGGCTGTCTGAAGGGTCTTCCCTATCTGACTGTGGACAGGGAAGGGCTTCACTCCTGTCTGAATAGGATGCGAGGTTTAAGGCATGTACAGGTATGTTGCCCGGAGGCTCGCTGAGGGGGTGGTGACACTGCTCGCGCTGAGCCTTTTGGTGTTCGGCAGCGTCCATCTGACGGGGAGTCCTGAGTACTTCCTGATCCGCGGAAGCGAGGATGTCACCCCGGAGATATACGCAATGGTGAGAAAGCAACTGGGCCTGGACAAGCCCTTTATTGTGCAGTACTACATTTTCCTGAAGAGGGTGGTTACTAAGCTCGACTTCGGGCAGTCGACATACCACCAGCGGTCCGTCCGCACGATGATGATGGAGCGTATCCCGAATACCCTGCAATTGGCCGGTGCTGGTCTGCTATTGGGGATCCTTTTGGGGGTGCCTTTAGGGATTCTGTCGGCTGTAAAAAGGGATTCCATATTTGATAAAGCCGGCAAGCTGTTTGCCGTTGCTGGCATGGCGGCGCCGCAGTTCTGGCTGGCCATTATGTTGATCCTGCTATTCGGGGCCACCTTAAAGTGGCTGCCCACCTATGGCAAGGGAGATTTAAGCAACCTTGTCCTACCGGCCTTATCGCTAGGCCTGAGCCTCGCGGCTGCCTACATGAGGTTGGCGCGCTCAAGCATGCTAGAGGTCTTGGACAGCGAGTATGTGAGGTTTGCGCGGATTAAGGGGCTGCGTGAACGGCAGGTGATCTGGAAGCATGCCGCCAGGAACGCTGTGAACCCCTTGCTCACCTTTGGAGGCCTGTCCCTGGCGGGGTTGTTGAACGGCTCGATTGTGGTAGAGGTGATCTTCGCTTGGCCGGGGGTTGGTCGGCTCATGCTGGAAGGGGTTGTTCAGCGGAACTTCCCACTGGTGGAGGGGACGATTCTGGTCTCCGCTTTCTTCTTCATTGTCACATCTTTCATCGTCGACGTACTGTATGGCTACGCCGACCCAAGGATTAGGGTCGGCTGATGAAAAAGGGTTGAAATGGCTGTCTCAACTGCTGTTGTGCTTGGTCGCTATGGACGGCTGGGAAGGACGGTTCTTCAGGCGAAAAGGCTGAGGCTGCCGTGGATACCCATTGTAATTCTGACGACCCTGATGGTAAGCGCTATCTTTGCTCCCTTACTGGCTCCCTACGACCCCACGGAAATCTCGCTCATGGACGCGAGGATCGCTCCCTTCAAGACGTTCACCCATCCCTTGGGCACGGACATGCTGGGCAGAGACATCCTCAGTCGGCTTATCTTTGGTGCTCGTAACTCAGCCACCATCAGCTTGTCGGCGCTGGCGGTCGGGGTGACACTGGGAACTACGTTGGGCCTTATTTCCGGCTACGCCGGCAAGTGGGTTGATACCATCATCATGCGCATCACCGACGGTCTGCTTGGGTTCCCTTCCATACTGGTGGCCATGATCATCGTAACCTTGATGGGTTCAGGAATACAGAATATCGTCGTGGCTGTGGCGGCCACCACATGGCCCCGGTTCGCACGCATGGTTAGAGGAGAGGCCCTGTCAGCCAAGGAAAGGGACTACGTCATTATAGCCAGGATCATGGGGGTGCCACCCCACGTGATCGTGCGTCGCCACATCTTCAGCAGTGTTGCCAACATCGTGATGGTCATTGCAAGCATTATGGTAGCTCAGGTCATCCTTCTGGAGGCGTCTCTCAGCTTCCTGGGCCTGGGTTTTCCTCCCGGTGCACCGGCCTGGGGCATCATGGTGGCCGAGGGGCGGCAGGTGATACTCACCGCATGGTGGCTCGCCCTCTTGCCCGGCCTGGTCATTATGGCCGTAGTCATGGCCTTCAATTATCTCGGCGATTGGCTTAGAGATACCCTGGACCCCAAGTTGCGGCGGCTCTAGGCACTGGCTAAAGGGGGCTTTGTTGGCACACAAGGTTGTACTTGAAGTCAAGGATCTGAGGACCTACTTCTTCCCGCGCTCCGGCGTCGTCAAGGCCGTGGACGGGGTGAGCTTTGACCTGGTGGAGGGGGAGACCTTGGGTGTTGTAGGCGAGTCGGCGAGTGGGAAGAGTGTGACGGCATTGTCTATCCTTCGCTTGGTTCCCCATCCGGCAGGCCGGATTGTTGGCGGCGAGATACTCCTGGAGGGAGAGGACCTGCTAAAGAAGAGCAGCGCCGAGATGACGAAGATTAGGGGTAAGAAGATCTGCATGATCCAGCAGGACCCCATGACCTCTCTGAATCCTGTGCTCAGCATTGGTGACCAGACTACCGAAGCGCTGCGCACGGAAGATAAGATGGAGCCGAAGTCTGCCCGGCAAAGGGCGTTAGAACTCCTGGAGAGGGTCGGAATATCCGCTCCAGAGGCTAGAATGGGTAACTACCCTCACCAGATGAGCGGCGGTATGCGGCAGCGGGTGGTGGGGGCCATCGCTATCTCACGCAGGCCCAAGGTACTTATCGCCGATGAGCCCACCACCTCCCTGGATGCCACGATCCAGCTACAGTACCTTCGATTGCTGAAGGAGATCCAGGCAGAAACTGGGGTATCCATCATCTTTATCACCCATGATTTTGGCATTGTGGCCAGGATGTGCGACCGAGTGGCGGTAATGTATGCGGGCAGGATAGTGGAAATTGCAGATGTAAGGCGGCTTTTCTCGGAGCCCGCCCACCCATACACCGTGGCTCTCCTCCGGTCGGTGCCTGACCTGGAGCAGGAGGTAGAGTTCCTGCCTGCAATAGAAGGCCAGCCGCCAAGACCGGAGAACCTGCCGATAGGGTGTAGCTTTGAGCCTCGTTGCCCCTTGGCTTTTGACCGCTGCCGAGTCGAGTATCCTCCGGAGTTCACTGTAGCCCCAGGACATAGTGCCCGATGCTGGATGCTGAGTGGAAAGGATTGAAGCTATGCAAAGCCCCGGCGATCTTTTGACGCTCAAGAACGTCAAAAAGCACTTCCCAATAACCAAGGGTGTCCTTATGAGGCGACGCATCGGCACTGTTAAGGCGGTGGACGGTGTGTCTCTTGGTATCTCTCAAGGGCAGACCTACGGCTTGGTAGGCGAATCGGGCTGTGGCAAGACGACCACCGGTAAGTTAATCCTTCTTGTGGAAAAGCCCAGCGAGGGAGAGATTCTGTTCCAAGGCGTCGACATCCTTAACGCTAGTCGTGAGCAGTTGAGGCAGTACCGTGCTTCAGTAAGCGTCGTTTTCCAAGACCCCTGGAGCTCCTTCAACCCACGGGTGCGGGTCCAATCCATCATCGCCGAGCCTCTGATGACCCATAAACGCCTTACTAACATGGAACTCAAGGCAGAGGTAAAGAAATTGTTAGAGGAGGTGGGGCTGCACCCATCCCAGGCGGACTTTTATCCCCACGAATTTAGCGGCGGGCAGAGGCAACGCATCGCCATCGCTCGTGCCATTGCCCTGCGCCCCAAGCTGATAGTTCTTGACGAGCCTGTTTCAGCCCTAGATGTCTCAATAAGGGCCCAAGTCATGAACCTCCTCAAGGTCATCCAAAAAGAGTACGGCATTGCCTACCTCCTTATTGCCCACAACTTGGCCACGGTGCGCTATATGAGTCACCGGGTGGGGGTAATGTACTTGGGGGAACTAGTAGAAGAGGCAGATAGCCACGACTTGTTCACCGATCCTCTGCATCCTTATACCAAGGCCCTTATCTCCGCCTCCCTCCCGGCTCGCCCAGATGTCGGACGGGAAGAGATCGTCCTTGCGGGAGAGATCCCTTCGCCCTTGAATCTACCTTCCGGGTGTGCCTTCCACCCTCGCTGTCCTTTGGCCTTTGACCGCTGCTCAGAGGTTGTCCCCGCACTGAGGGAGGTACGTCTGGGCCGTAAGGTGGCTTGCCATCTGTACTAACGTCTCCCTACCAATCAGCTCACCATGACGCAAGCTGTGGCCTGCTAAGGTCTGGGGCGAGTCTTGCTAGATGGGCATACGGGCATTGGGGTAGGGGCATAGGGGCATACGGGCACTGTTGGCCATGGCGCTCATGGGGTGAGCTCCGACCAAAGGTCGGGAAGTTCTCGATAAAATCGGACTTGTGGAACCTCGAACTCTGTCCAGGGAACACCCTGCCAGCCATCTTGTCATTGATGATGGGCAACAGGCAACTTCTCCACTCGCACGGCGCACGCCTTGAACTCCGGCGTCTCGGTGATGAAATCGCATGCATCGGTTGTGAGCAGGTTGGTGTACGTTTCGTCAGGGAAGTGGAAGCTCATGAAAACCGCTCCCAGAGGCGAACGATCGGTAACCTTTGCCTTCACTGCCACCCGGCCACGTCGTGACACCACCATCACCTCTTCTCCATCCCTCACCCCCAGGGCAGCGGCGTCCGCAGGGTTAATCTCCGCCAGTTCGTGGGGCGCAAGAAGGTCGAAACCGGATGCGCGCCGGGTCATAGTGCCGGTATGGTACGCAGGGCGACGCCGGCCTGTGGTAAGCACAAGTGGGTAGTCTATGTCAGGGGGCTCGGCAGGCGGTATATGGTCCACCAGGCCAAAATAACCAGTCCCTGAGTCTGGTCTACCAGAATGGAGGTAAGTGGTGCCGGGGTGGTCCGGCGTGGGGCACGGCCACTGAAGCCCTCCTTCCCGGTCCAGCCGCTGGTAGGAGATGCCGCTGAGGGTAGGGACCAGGCTGGCCACCTCGTCCCATATCTCTGAAGGGTGTACGTATGGCATGGGGTAGCCCAAGCGGGAGGATAGCTCGCTGACAATGAGCCAGTCGGGCTTGGCTTCTCCCGGAGGCTCCACTGCCTTCCGCACCCGTTGGACGCGGCGTTCCGTGTTGGTGAACGTGCCGTCCACCTCGGCGTAGCAGGCCGCTGGGAGCACCACATCGGCCAGGCGGGCCGTCTCGGTCATGAAGATGTCCTGGACTACCAGGAAGTCAAGGTGCTCCAGGGCAGCCCGGGTGTGGGAGGCGTGGGCGTCCGACACAACGGTATTCTCACCCATGATGTACACACATTTGAGGCGGTCTCTGAGGATCTGGTTCAGCGCAGTTATCTTGGTGGTGCCCCTTGTCTCAGGCAGGGGCCGACCCCATGCCTTCTCAAATCTGGCGCGCACCGCTGGGTTATCCGCTTTCTGGTATCCAGGAAAGTCCGTGGGGATGCATCCCATGTCCCCGGCGCCCTGAACATTGTTCTGCCCACGTAGCGGGTTTACTCCCGCGTAAGGCTTGCCGAAGTTGCCGCAGAGGAGGGCCAGGTTTGCCAGGGACTGCACGTTGTGTGTGCCGCACGAGTGCTCTGTGATCCCCAGGGTGTACACGATGGACGCCCTAGGCGATGTCGCGTACTCCCTGGCCGTTTGCACTATGTCGTCGGCTGGCACGCCGGTAATACTCTCCGCAAGCTCCGGAGTATAGCGCTCCAGGTGCCTCGCAAGCTCCTCAAACCCTTCTGTCTTTTCGCTTACATAGGATGCGTCGTACAAGCGCTCGCGAATAATCACGTGAGCCATTGCGTTGAATAGCGGTATGTCCGTGCCGATGGTAAGCGGGAGCCACCTGTGCGCAAGGCGAGTCATCTCAATCCTGCGGGGGTCCACCACAACAAGCCGCGCGCCATGCCGCACAGCTTCTTTGATACGGAGAGCGATTACAGGGTGGGTCTCTGTGGTGTTGCTGCCTGCAACCAGCAGGAAGTCTGCCCCTTTCAACTCGTTGATTGAGTTGCTCATTGCCCCTCGCCCGACCATTATCGCCAGACCGGCGACTGTTGGGGCGTGTCAGGTACGAGCGCAGTTGTCTATGTTGTTGGTGCCTATGACCGCCCGCGCAAGCTTCTGCATGAGGTAGTTGGCCTCGTTGGTAGCGCGGGCGGAGCTCCAGAAAGCGAGGGCGTCTGGGCCGAACTCGTCACGCACATCGGAAAAGCGTTTGGCGATAAGATTGTATGCCTCGTCCCATGTGGCCCGCCGGAAAGAGCCGTTCTCAGCAATGAGCGGATGGGTCAGCCTGTCTTCGCTTGCCACAAAGTCACATGCGGCGAACTGGCCCTTCACGCACAGTGACCCTTGGCTCACTGGATTGGCGAAGTCGGGCTCAGCGCCAATGAGGCGACCATTGCGAACCAGTAGCTGCAGGCCACATCCAGTGCCACAGTAGGGACATATGGTAGCTACACGACTGACTTCATTCATAGCCAAGTTGGTGTACCACCTTTCTATCCATCAGTGCCCCGGTGGGGCAGGTGTGGATGCACTGGCCACAGAAAGTGCATGGGCTTTCCAGAAGGCGGTCTCCTGGGAAGCTGGTAATGCAAGTTGACTGGCCTCTCCCCGAAGGAACTATGGCTCTGGCCATTTCCAGCTCCTCGCATATCCTGGTACAGCGGAAGCAGGCTATGCACCACTGGTAGTCTCTCCGGATGAACGGGTTGGGGTCTTGGCTGGGCTTCCGCTGCGATAGTCGAGGGAATCTGTCTTCCTGCGCACCGTACCTGCCGGCGGCGGCGTGAAGCTGGCAGGGGCCAAGGGTGGAGCATCGGGGGCATCCCTGGGTGGGCGGTGTCTCCGAAAGCAGAAGCTCCAGGATGAGCCTACGGTATTCGGTCAAACCATCGGATTCAGTGGTGACACGCATACCTGGCTCGGCGATTGTTGTGCATGCAGCCACTGGCTTTGCCAGGCCATCAACCTCAACGAGGCATAGGCGGCACGTACCCTGAGGGGACAGGCGTGGCTCATAGCAGAGAGACGGCACGTTTACCCCTGCCATCTCCAGGGATCCCAGGAGAGTTTGCCCCGGCGTTACCGGCAGAGGCCTGCCGTTGATGTATAGCTGCTCTGTCACAGGTACATACCTTTAGACAGACCGTTTCGATGGACCGCGCCTTGCAGCCGGCTGGATTCTTCTGGTCCGACATGGCCTGGATGATGCATTAGCCGAGATCTCCAACTTCAAGGTACGGACATCGAAAGACCAGATCATTCTGAATGAGTTTGATGGTACAGACACCTCGGAGCCCCGTCAAGCACCCGTATTGACTCATAATACATGTCACCGGAGCGAGCATGAGAAGAGGTCCCCACACAGCGGGATGGTGGATGCTGGAGGAGTTTACCCGTGCGACCTGGTACCACCGGAAGCCTGCGACACGGCTGTTGGGAGCGGCCAAAGGGAGGCATGGACAATAACCAACCCCCCGACTTGCATCGGGGGGTTAGTTATTGTTGAAACCACTCCTAGGACACCAGTTGGCCTTCCGGCATACGCAGGCGAGGCCGGCGGGCCAGCAATACGCTGGTCGCGGCCACGGCCAGCAAAACGGCCATGACCCTAAAGGCAATACGGTACCCGCCCTGCTGGGTATCGGCCATCCACCCAATCCAAATAGGAGCACCTACGGCCATGGGCAGGGAGAACATGGAGATGACGCCGCTTATGGTGCCGAAGCTCTTCCTGCCAAAGAAATAGCCCAGAAGCACGGCCTGCAAGGAGACAACGCCTCCGTGGGCCACGGCGAAAATAATGATGTAGAAAGGGACCTGGCCCATGGTGCGAACGGTGGAAAATAGCAATATACCTATACCTTCGATTATCAGAAGGGCTGCCATGAGAAGACGGATGTTCACATAGTCAGCGATGAACCCAAAGCCCAGACGTCCGGGGGTGGTCATAAATGCAAAGAAGGAAAGGGCTGCCAGAGCTACCGCATACGTCACTCCCAGCTCCTGCGAAAGGAAAGGAGCCAGGTGAACTGTGTTTATTGCGGGAGCAGCCGCCCATATGGCCTGCATAACGGCTAGCATCCAGAAGGCGGGGGTTCTGACCGCCTGCCGCACGGTGAAATCGATCTCAGGTCGCGGGTCGCGTTGCCAAAAGCGAGGTGGCTTAGCGGCCTGCGACAGGGTGGCCGTGGGGCTGCCAGACCCCACCGTATAAGACGCAGGGGTCTCCCTCTCCAGGCTGGGATCGTCTGGGGTGAGCACAGGGGCCTTATCACCGTCGGGGAGAAGCCCCATCTGCTCCGGCTTGTGCCGCACGATCCACGCCAGAGGGTATCCTACGACCAAGGTAATTATTCCGGCTAGAATGGCCCCACCCTGCCATCCCAATTTTTCGATGGCCATCCCTAGCAAGAAGACGAAACTTCCCCCCACGCCGAACCCCGTCATCAGCAGCCCAATGGCCCGACCGCGTCGCCTTACGAACCAGTTGACCACTGCCACCTGTACGGCTCGCCCAGTCCCCAGGCTAGAACCGGTGGCCAGCAGACCGATAAAGACTACATAGAGCATTGTTAGGGATCTGATCTGGCTTAGGGCAAGAAATCCCACACCCATCAGGCTGATTCCCAAGAACATCATCCGCCGCGGCCCGTACTTGTCTATCAACCAGCCCGCTATGGGCGCCATCAGTCCGCCTTCCAGTCTGGCCATCCCTATCAGCCCGCCCAGGGCCGCCCGAGACCATCCGAAGGCTTCTTGCCAGGGAATGAAAAAGGCGCCAAAACCGTACACATACAGGGTGGAACTGAGAGAGTTCACTCCAAGGCCAGCGGCCACAATCCACCAGCCGTAGAATATCCGCCTGGGCTTCATTCAGTGTCTCCTCTACTATCCAGCCTGCCGCGACCCTTCCAGCATCTTGCCTTGTTTGGGCGGGCACTCCACCTCCGAGCATTCTACTCCCACAAAAGGTGATGGTGTAGCCATCTAGCCAAGATTTCTCGACGCGTAAGTTCAATATAGCTGTTCTCCTTTACTGGTCTCGAAAGGCTACCAAGGATTGTCTATCCAATACCAAAACACTACCACGGCAAGTTACTTCTGGTAAGATAAGCTAGGCCACCATATGATCAACCCCTGTGTAAAAGGAGTATGGAATGGAAATAGGCATAGGCCTGGATGCGACGCTGAACCTGACCTTTGAGGAGCAGGCACAACTAGCCCAGGAAGCAGCGCGCCTGGGATACACCAGCATCTGGACCCCGGAAACCACGGGCTATGACTCTTTCCAGACATGCGCTGTTCGTTGGGAAGCCACCCGCCAGGTGGTCCCAGGCGGCCTGACCACAGGCATCGCAGTCTCGCCCGTGGCACTGCGCACTCCCATGTCCCTGGCCATGGGCGGCGGCACGGTAAGTGCCAGAACCGGTGGCCGCTTCATCCTGGGCATCGGGTCTGGCGGCCTCTATCGAGAAGAGGAGCGGCGAGCCCTGGGCATAAAGGGTTCCACCATTGGGCTGATGCGCGACTATCTCACCACCGTCCGGGCGCTGGTGGCCGGAGAGACGGTGACATATGAAGGTACGGCGCTGACGCTTCGGGGAGCACATCTGGCCATTGAGCCTCCGCCGCGCACTCCAGTGCACCTGGGAGCATTGGGACCCCAGATGCTGCGCCTGGGTGGCGAGCGGGCCGATGGCGTGGACCTGAACTGGTGCACTCCCGATCAGATAGCCTGGAGCAGAGAGTGCGTTGCCGAGGGCGCAGCAAGGACAGGACGTGACCCCTCGTCAGTCACAGTTGCCGAGTATATACGCGTCTGCGTGGACGATGACGTGGAACTGGCCCGGCGGACCTTCGTGAGGAACATGCTGGGCTACGCCCTGGGCCGGCATGGTGCTGGAGCCAGGGATCGTAATCTAGGTTATCGCGCCCACTTCGAGCGCATGGGTTTCACCCAGGAGTTGAGCCACCTGGATGAGATGCGGAGCGGCGGCGCATCTCTTCCGCAACTGGCCGACGCCTTCCCCGCAGAGATGGCCCTGCGGGTAGGCTACTTCGGACGGGCAGCCGGAGCGGCGAAAGCATTCAGGTCGCTGGCAAAGGGCCTGGACATAGCCGTTGTGCGTGTGGTGGCGGCACGCCCGGGAGTGGAGCAAGTGCTGGCAACGTTGAGGGCCTGCCGGCCTACTTGAAAGCTACGGCGTCCATCACCTCAGACACGTCCTTGATGTTCTTGAGGTTGCGCAGCAGCCCCAGGGCCTTCTTGGCCTGGTCTCTGGGCAGCACCTGAACGGCGTTGGCCTCAAACTTGACGTCCACCTGGTGCCCACGCAGGCTGTTGGTGATTCCATCAAGGCTGTCCCTCACCTCGCGGCCATCTTTCAGGTGAATTACCATCGTTTGAGCCCGCTCGCCGGCTGTAAGCAGGCGTGCGGGGAGCCCAGCCCTCATGGGGTCCTCGCTCAGCGTCACCTTCTTCATCATAGCCTGAATGGCGGGATCGTTGACCTTCTCGTCGGTAAAGGTCTCGTAGGTCAAGCCACCATCCACAATGGCCGCGGCGATGTTGAACTGAAGGCTGAACTTGCCGCCGAAATAGGTGTGAGCATCCGGGCGGTTCAGGAAACCCCTGGCGAAGGCGCCGATGAACTCGACACTCTCCACGTGGTTGGGCGTGATTTCGTACTTGGCGACCAGGCCTGTGGCCAGAGGGATGGCGCCGTGGTTGCCGTAGCAGCAGGGCCACTCTTTGATGCCGGCGCCGGGGTTGACGATCAGATAGGGGGCCGTCCCCAGTTGGCGGGTCATTGCGGCCAGGTTGACCTGCTGATCGCCGAAGACCGCCACGTAGCCCAGGGGTGCCTCGATAACATCCTGGTTGGCGGTGTAACCCTTGCTGGCGAGATTGGCAGCCAGCAAGCCGCTGCGGGCAGCGTTGCCCGGGTGGAGGGGCTTGGTCATGGTGCCGAAATTGGCCTGGACGCCACTGGCAAGGGAGGCGGCGATGCCCAGGGCGGTGCGGGTGTGTGCCACGTCCAGCCCCATGAGCCTGGATGCCGCGGCTGCCGAGGCCAAGGTGCCTATGGTGGAGGTGCTATGCCAGCCACGGCCGTAATGGTCGCCGCCGATGTTCATGCCTATGCGTGCGCCCACTTCGAACCCCAGTGCGTAGGCCTCCAGTACCTCCCGGCCGGACTTGTGCATCTGCTCTCCGATGGCAAGGACGGTTGGCATCAGGGTGACGGCGGGATGTCCAAAGGCACCAACGTCATCGTAGTCGTCGGCGTGGCCCAGCGTCCCGTTGGCCAGGGCCGCATTGGGCGCCGATGTCTTGATGGCGGTGCCAATGACCCGGCACGTGGGTGTCCCGCCAATCTCTTCGGTGTACTGGGTGATGATCTTTCCGATCTCGTGGGTGTTGGCCACGATGGCGGTGCCTACGGCGTCCATGAGGCCCGTGGTGGCTGCGTCCAGCGCTTCATTGGGGACATTGGACGACTTTGTCTCCGCAAGGAAACGGGCAAGCTGCTCGGTGGTTCCCATACGGCTCCTCCTTATACCATACCCTTGATACCCTTAATGTGGTGCCGCGCAGGCTAGAGCCTGATTTTTTGGAGTATATGTGTCCAGGATGGGGAAGTCAATGTGGTGCGCTCGCTGGTAAATTGGGGCCGCCATTGCGAGGGACTGGGCTGTCTGCTAACATCCTGCCAGCACCCAGGCCTTCGGCAACGAGGCTATCCAAGGCGTCAAGCAAGATCAACGGGGAAAACAACGATGCCTGACATGAGCTTGGGAGACGTCACCATCCACTATGAGGAGGCTGGCCAGGGCCCACTGGCCTTTGTGTTTTGCCACGGACTTTACGGTGGCGGCGACACTTTCACGGAGGAGTTCGCCTTCTGGAAGAACCATTTCGGTAGGGTGATCTCGTGGGATGTCCGGGGCATGGGTCATTCATCCCAAGCAGCCAAGTATTCGCTGCCCCTCTACGCCTCGGACCTGGCCCGGTTGCTGGACGGCCTCCACATAGACAAGCCTGTGGTGCTGGGGTTCTCCTGGGGCTCCACCGTAGCACAGCAGTTCGCCATTGACTACACCGACAGGTGCGCCGCCGTGGTTCTGGAGTCTGGCACCAGCGAGGTTAATGTAGCCGCCTCGGAGTACTGGTATCAGGCAGCGGAGGCAATGCGCCAAGGGAAGCCCGGAGCACAGCAAATCGAGCCTCAGCACATGGACTCCGTTGTAGCCGCTTCAAGGGTGGTGGCTGGACTGCGGGAACACCCATTGACCCCTCGGTTGAAGCACATAACGTGCCCTGTGCTGGTGACGGCGGGGGCCAAAGACGATATGAATAGGGGTGCAGGCCCCTCCGTTATTATGTCCAGGAACATACCAAACTGCCGCCTCCACATATTCCAGGACGGCGGGCACACACTTCACGTCGAAAAACGAGATGAGTTCAGGAAGCTGGTGCTGGACTTCTGCCGCGAGCACGGCATAATCAATGGGTAATGCAAACCACCGAGCAAACAGGCCCTACTAGCAGGCTGCTGAAAAAGGGGAGTCCAGAGGGGCAAAGCCCCTCTGGTGGGGGTCTGGGGGTATCCCCCAGATATATCTTATACCCCCTTCCTGGCCAGGAAGGGGGCCAGGGGGATAGCCGGAAGAGTTCTTCCGCACCCTGCTAGCATGGAAAGGAGCGGCCATGGACTTTGAGCACACTTACACCAAAGAACAGGAGCAATTCCGGAAGGAAGTCCGCACCTGGCTGGAAGCGAACGTCCCAGAGAAGATGAAGATGCCTCTTGATGAGGATGACTTCACCGAGGAGATGTATTTGTTCTGGCGGGAGAAGCACAAGGAGATGGCCGCCAGGGGGTGGCTCTTCCCCACCCTTCCCAAGCAGTACGGAGGTGGCGGCCTTTCACCAGAGCTTGCCATTGTCCTTACGGATGAGCTCAGCCGCTTCAGGGCCCAGGGGCCTTTCACCATAGACTTCATCACCCCCGCCATATTGGTGTGGGCGACAGAGGAGCAGAAGCAGAAGTTCCTGGTTCCTATCTTGAAGGGGGAGAAGATAGCCTGGCAGAAGTTCACGGAACCCAAGTCGGGGTCAGACCTGGCCAGCTACCAGAGTAGTGCTGTCAAAGACGGCGATGATTGGATCATGAACGGGTCCAACGTGTTCGTAAGCGGCAACCCTGCCGACCGCCCGGACTATCTCTATGGCCCTATGCTCACGGACCGGGATGCGCCACGGCACAGGAACCTTGGTTACTTCTTGATCCCTGCCCAAGCGCCAGGCGTCACGATTCGAAAGATGAACCTGGTGAGTGGCAGCGGCCAGAACTTCGTGTTCATGGACAACGTGCGCGTACCGGGAGACCACCTTATCGGCGGCGACCACCAGGGGTGGCAGGTGGCCATGACCAGCTCCGAGAAGGAGCATGGAGGCGAAGGTTCTATCTTCCGCAGCGAAGGCCCAATAGAAAACTTGGTAAGCTACGTGCAGGAGAGGCGGCGACAAGGAGTAAGCCCTGGAGGAAACCTTGTCCTGCAGCAGAAGATCGCGGAAGCGCACATAGAAGAGCGCATTGCTGACGTCTTGAACAAGCGCACCGCCTGGATGTACCACGCCGGGCAGGAGATCAACTGGGAGGGCGCCAATACTCAGTTCTACTCCCGAGAGAGTGGTTTGCGCCAGGTCGGGAGGGTTCGAGATGTCATGGGGATGTACGCCCTGCTGGGCACTGGAGACCAACTAGCCCCCCATGGTGGAAGGCAGGAAGTAAACCAGCGAACCAGCTTCATACTGCAGCACGGCGCCGGCAGCCTTAACATCGCCAAGGTGGTGATTGCCAGGCGCATAGGTATCAGCCGCACAAGGGAGCGGGCCGCCGCAACGCCAATGACGGCAGGTAGGACTGCCGCCGCAACCGAATAACCTGCAAACGCAAACAAAAAGAGCGGGGTCTCCTCACATAGAGGCCCCGCTCTTTTATGTCAACTAGCTGCTAGCGGAGTTTCCGTTTGCTTTTGCGTGGGCCGCGGGATAACCGTGGGTCTGAATGTTTGGGAGGCTGGCAGCCAGTGGGGCAAGTCTACGCTTTTCGGAGACTTTCTTGGCCAAGATTAACAAATACGCAGAGGGTTGACACTGCTCCGAGCACTAGCTACAATGGCTCGCATTCCACGTGGCCATTTCTACGACCTTATAGGAAGGGAAAGACCATGCGAGCATACATAATCCGCCGCCTGCTTTTCAGCATACCCGCCGTCCTGATGACCCTCATACTCATCTTCCTTATGCTCCGGATATTACCGGGGGACGTAGCGGAGACCATGCTACTCGGAGGCGCCAGTGGCAACGCCGGAATGATCATCCCCAAAGAGGTGCACGATGCCCTTGTGAAGGACCTGGGTCTGGACAAGCCCATCCCTGTGCAGCTTGCCCAGTTCATTTGGGGCGTTGTTCGAGGGGACTTGGGAAAGTCCCTGTACTCCAACGAAACCGTGTGGAATTACATTGGGCAGCGCGCCCCCATAACCTTGCAGATCTCCATCATGGCGCTGTTCCTGGGCCTGTTCTTCGGCATACCCATCGGCGTTATCACAGCCATCAAGCAAGACTCGTTGCCGGACTACGTCCTGCGCTTCTTCAGCATCATGTTCCTGGCAATCCCCTCCTTCTGGTTGGGGTTGGTGGTGCTGCTAGTTGGCGCCACCCTCTTCAACTGGATGCCGCCGGTGGGAAGAAACGTGTTTTGGGAAGGCCCCTTGGAGAGCTTGAGGCAAAGCATTTGGCCATCGCTGATCCTGGCGTCCCACTCCACTGCCGTCATTGCACGCATGACCCGCTCCACAATGCTGGAGGTGCTGAGAGAGGACTACATACGCACTGCCAGGGCCAAGGGGCTGGCGGAACAGGTGGTCATAGTACGCCACGCCTTGAAAAACGCCCTCATCCCCGTAGTGACCATAGCTGGCCTGGCGTTTGGAGGTCTGCTTGCAGGCACGGTGATTCTGGAGAGGGTGTTCACTATCCCTGGGATGGGAACTCTATTCATCAACAGCATCACCAGAAGAGACTATCCCATAATCCAGGGAATAGTCTTAGTCATAGCCATCTCCTTCGTGTTTGTCAACCTGATAGTTGACCTGCTGTACGGATGGCTTGACCCGCGCATTAGCTACGGAAGCGGTTAACTCAAGTAACCAGAGAGTGAAAGGCAGAGTGGTGGCATGCAGACGCAAGTTGCTCTTCAGCAGGCTTCACCTGTAGCCAAGCTGGCCCAAATGACCAACCGCGGGTTATTCAAAACGATGCGGTTCGCACGCAGGAAGCCATTGGGGTTCTTGGGGCTGGCCATCTGCTTTGTAGCTCTCGTCCTTGGTCTGCTCCCTGGCGTTTTTACTACAGAGGATCCCAACTTTGGCGGCAACTACGTAAACGCCCTCCAGGCTCCAAGCACCAGCCACTTCTTCGGCACCGACGAGCAGGGACGGGACGTCTACTCCCGCATCGTAGACGGCACCCGCGTCTCCCTCAAGGTGGCTTTCTTTGCTATCGGCATTGGCAGCATCTCGGGCTTCCTGCTGGGTATCGTCAGCGGGTACTTCGGCGGCTGGGTGGATATGATCCTACAGCGAATAGTTGATAGCATGCTGGCCTTCCCTGGGATCCTGCTCGCGTTGACCCTGGTAGCTGTCTTTGGGGGCGGGTTCAAGGCGGTGATAATAGCTATAGGCATCGTCTTTATTCCAGGTGCTCTGCGGATCACCCGGGGAACTGTGCTATCCGCCAAGGAGAACGTCTACGTGGACGCGTCCAGGGTGATAGGGGCCTCTCCTCTCCGCATAATGTTGCGCCACATACTTCCCAATGTCCTTGCCCCCTTCCTGGTGGTGGCGTCAGCGGCCTTGGGGAATGCCATCCTGATAGAAGCGTCCTTGAGCTTCCTTGGGCTGGGCGTACCGCCTCCCTATCCATCCTGGGGCCGCATGCTATCGGGCAACGCCTCGCAGTACGCGGCGGTAGCGCCCTGGATGGTGTTCGCCCCAGGTATTGCAATATCAGTCCTAGTCCTGGGGTTCAACCTATTCGGGGACGCCCTGCGGGACCTCTGGGACCCAAGGCTGCGCGGTCGGTAGAACAGCCAGGCGAGCAGGTGGAAGTAAAGGGAAATAGGGCCACGGGCTATTGCCCGTGGCCCTATTTCTATCGCCATGCTCACCTAGCCCCGGCGGAACTTTGGCAGCACGTGCTCCGCCAGCAAATCCATCTGGTTCAGCAGCATCGTCAGACTATCGAACTCACCCCAGCGGTACGACGCCGGGCGCACAGCGAACTCGTGGGCGCCAATGGCTTCGAACGACCGTATCTGGTCCACCAGGTCATCCACGTGAGTGACAGGGAAAAGCGTGGTTGAGGGCTGAGTTCCAGGCGCAGCGTCCACCACCACGGCTTCGCCAGACCGGCTGCGTCGGGTGGTCAGGTGGCACGGCCTGGGGCCCAGAGCGAAATACGGCTCGCCGGTGCGCCCATACTCTTTCCAGAAGCGGCACACCTCGCTCCATGCCGCCTCGGTCCCTTTGAGAGCCTCGGAGTCTCCCCGGCCGGGCGAGTCCCCCCACCCTTGACAGAACTGAGCGATGCGCCGGTAGGCTCGCTCGCCCCGGGCCACCCATAAGATGCGAGGATGGGGCTGCTGCGCCGGGCGCACGGATATAGTCATTTCATCGAAGTTGACATACTTGCCGTGGAAGGAGGCCACAGGATGGGTCCACAGCTCGATCATGGCTTTGATGTACTCATCCGCCATATCGCTTCGCTCCAGGATGTTGAGGCCAAGCGCCTGGAACTCGGTTTCTAGATATCCGGTGCCGGCCCCAATCAAGAGCCGGCCGCCGGAAAGGGAGTCTACTGTGGCCGCTATCTTCGCCTGTTGGATAGGCGGGCGATACGGGACCACGGCGGCGCACTGCCCCAGGGTGGGAGCCCACCCCTGCACGTTAGTCACTGCCGCAACGTAAGACATGGCAGTCCATATATCCATGTACCCGCCCTGCTGGCCGATGGCCTGCTGAGGGGTGATTATGATGTGGTCTACGAAATAGAGGGAGTCCACGCCAATCTCTTTGGCCTTCTCACATACGGCCCACACCTCCTCTCCGTGAACCCACTGGCCGTAGATGGGCATTACCAGACCGATCTTCATCTGCCGTTACCCCCTTCTATCTATCTATGCGCTATGCGATGCCTTATGTCAAGATGCAAGCACCGCACACCTAACAGACAGAGTGCGGAAAAACTCTTTCGACCATCCCCCTGGCCCCCTTTCCTTCGCTACGCTCAAGGACAGGCTCTGGCCAGGAAGGGGGTGAAGATTGAATCTGGGGGACACCCCCATACCCCCGTCAAAAGGGCTTCGCCCCTCTGGACTCTCCTTTTCGATAGCCCGCTAGGCCACGCCCAAGAGCATTGACGACGAATATCGCAACCCAGTCAATCCAATCGGCGGGTGGGTGTGTACATCTCTCATGCTTGCCATCGGAATCGGCAAAGGAGACACCCAACTCCGGCGTGGCGTATTATGGTGGTTAAGCTATGGCTCGTCAAGAAAATCAACCAAAGAAAACGTCCCCAACAGAGACGCGTCTTGCCCTGCATGTTCAGCCCAATGCCAAGCGCAGTGAAATTCTGGGACTGGCGAACGGAGTGGTGCGGGTGCGGGTTGCGGCCCTTGCAAAAGAGGGCAGAGCCAATGAGGCACTGATAGAGTTCTTGTCCAGCCTGCTGGGCGTACCCAAGACGCGGATACGAATCCTACGAGGTCTCACGGCCAGAAACAAGGTTGTGGCGGTGCAAGGGCTGAGCCAGGAAGAGGCCATGGAGCGATTGCTGGCCCGCTAGAAGCTCTCTCGAAATCCTGTTCCGCTGCACTCCCCGTGCAGCGGGGCAAAGCCCCTTCTGCTGGGGGTCTGGGGGTATCCCGCAGCTTCTTTCATCTCCCCCTCTCCCGCCTGAGGCGGGAGAGGGGGACAAAGGGGGTGAGGGTTTTCCGAATAACCTCTAACCCAACGCCTTCAGCAGGACGCTCTGAATAACACCTACCATGATGAGAGCTATCATGGGGCTGAGGTCAAACATACCCATTCGTGGCAAGAGCCTCCGGATAGGCGACAGAATGGGTTCCGTGACTGTGAAGACGAACTGGACCAGTGGATTGGTCGTGGATACCTGGGGGAACCAGGATAGGAGCACCCTGGCAAAGATAGCGATGTAAAAGAACGTGCCTATGGCGTTGATCAACTGGCCAATGCTCACTTTTGCCCTCCAAGACTCTTGGCCTTTTCATAGGCGGCTGCCACGGCGTTGATCACCGTGGCCCGGAAGCGACCCTCCTCCAGGACTTTGAGAGCCTCCGCCGTGGTGCCACCCGGCGAGGTGACCATGTCCCTCAGCTCCGCCGGCGGCTTGCCCGACGTTTGCACAAACCTGGCGCTGCCCAGCACCGTTTGCACGGCCAGCTTTCTAGCCATGTCTCGTGACATTCCCATGTATACGCCAGCATCTATCAGGCTCTCGATGAATAGGAAGACGTAGGCAGGCCCACTGGCGCTCAGGGCCGTGGCCATATCCAGGTACTTCTCCTCCGCAACCGCTAGCTCTTCGCCAAGGGTGCTGAGAATAGCACGGACAGCTTCGCGGATCTCCTGGCTTACCGAAGGGGAGGCCAGCCACAGGCTCATTCCAGCCCCTATCTGGGCCGGCGTATTGGGCATGACTCGAATCAACTTATCATGTCGGAGTCCTGAGGTAATGGTTTCCATGCGCGCCCCCGCAACGATGGAGACCACAGTCTGCTCTCTTCTCAGCGACCCACGGAGCTCCGCCAGCACATCGGGAAGATTCTGCGGCTTGACTGAAAGGATGACCAGATCGCCCCGCTGGCACGCTTCCAGGTTCGCTTGAGTGGTGGCGATGCCGTAGCGCTGGGCAAGCTGCTGACGCCTGGCCTCTATTGGCTCGCCAACGAATATATCCCCAGGCTGGGCCACTCGTCCGCGCAGAATGCCCTCGATTATGGCCTCAGCCATCACGCCGCCACCGATAAAAGCGATTTTCATGCGGCCATCCCCCTGGCCCCCTTCCTGGGCAGGAAGGGGGTGGGAAGTATATCTGAGGGATACCCCCAGACCCCCACCAAAGGGGCTTTGCCCCTCTGGACTCTCCTTTTTCAGCAGCCTACTAGAAATGCGTCGCTCATTATACCATCCAATCTACCTGGGAAGTCCGCGGCCAGAAGCCAGATACGCCGCCAGCTTGATTGCCTCGGCCATGCTCACCGCCTGGGCAACTCCCTGCCCGGCTATGTCAAAGGCGGTGCCGTGGTCCACGGAGGTGCGGACCAGGGGCAGGCCCAGGTTCACGCTGACGCTGCGCTCAAAGCCATAGACCTTGATGGGTATGTGCCCCTGGTCATGGTACATGCAAAGCACAGCATCGTATTTCCCATTGATGGCCTGGTGAAACACCGAGTCCGCGGGCACCGGCCCCGTAGCATCTATTCCGCCGGCACGAGCCTCAGCCACCGCCGGCTCAATGGCTGTGGCCTCTTCATCGCCCAGGAGACCTCCATCTGAGGCGTGGGGGTTCAGCGCCGCCACGCCGATGCGCGGGCTTGGGAATCCATACTGCCTGAAATAGTCATGGGTCAGCCTTATCTTGGCCAGGATGTTCTCCCTGGTAACGGCGTCGCACGCGCGGCGCAGAGAGCGATGGGTTGTGAGATGCACCACGCGCAGCCCTCCGGACATCAGCATTGTCGCCACGTTGGTGGCGCCGGTCATTTTTTGTAGAAGCTCCGTATGGCCAATCACCTTGTAGCCCGCCGCCGAAGCGGCCTCTTTGTTCACTGGGGCAGTGGCCATGGCCTGCACAGCCCCATTTAGACATAGCTTCACCACCAGCTCCACCCACTCCATGCTTGCCTTTCCCGCCGCAGCGGAGACCTGACCCGGCACAACGTCCTCTGCATTCAGGTTGTGAGGGTCCAGTATAGAAATGCCATCCGGTGAAGGGTGGACATCCTTGGCGTCGGCGGCCTCCAGTATGCGCAGAGGGGAGCGAACCAGGGCTAGAGCCTGGCTCATTACCGCAATGCTGCCCACCACCAGGGGTATGCACAGGTCACGGACATCCTGCTTGGCCAGGGCCTTGGCCACCACCTCTGGCCCTATGCCACACGGGTCCCCAATGGTGATGGCGACAACTGGTAGCTTTGCCATAGCACACCCCTCCAAGCGTTGAATTGTTAGCAGGGTGATGAAAAACCCTCTTCGACCATCCCCCTGCCCCCTTCCTGCCAGGAAGGGGGTGAAGATCGAATCTGGGGGATACCCCCAGACCCCCACCAGAGGGGCAAAGCCCCTCTGGACTCTCCTTTTTTCAGCAGCCTGTTATACAGTGGACGCCAGTAGCTTGTCGCCAACCACTGACTCTGTCGCCTCTGCCGCCATCTGGAATCCAAGGGCCTGGCCAAACTGTTCCGCCACAACGGAAGCCACCTCCGGCAGCGGAACGGGACGCCCCAGCAGGCGCTCCATGGATGTCACATCCCGGTCACGGATGCCGCAGGGGACAATGTTCTGGAACCAGGAAAGGTCGGTGGCTACGTTGAGGGCAAAGCCGTGAGTGGTGACTCCCCGGCTGACCTTCACACCTATGGCGGCTATCTTGGCGCCGCCAGCCCATACGCCCGTCAGGCCCTCTATGCGTCCAGCGGAAATACCGTAGGCATCTAAGGTACGGATAAGCGCCTCTTCCAGGGCGCGCACGTACTGGAGAGGGCCACCCCAGGCCCGAAGAGAGATGATGGGATACCCCACCAACTGGCCCGGGCCGTGAAATGTGATCTCCCCACCCCGGTCAACGTCAACCACCTGGGCACCTTTGGCCTCCAGTGCCTCTCGTGGGAGCAGCAGGTCCGACGGCTTGCTGCGACGCCCCAGGGTGTAGACGGGTGGGTGCTCCAGAAGGAGCATGATGTCCCCTACCATGTCCTCGGCTCTGGCCTGGGCCAGGGAGCGCTGAAAGTCCCAGGCCCGCTTGTATTCCCACCGGCCCAGGAAGGCCCAGCGGCAGACTGTGGCAGGGTGATGAACAACGCCTTCGACCATCCCCCTATCCCCCTTTCCTACGGCCTACTCAGGACAGGCTCTGGCCAGGAAGGGGGGGGTGTAAGAGATATCTGGGGGATACCCCCAGACCCCCACCAAAGGGGCTTCGCCCCTCTGGACTTCCCTTTTTCAGCAACCTGTTAGTAGATGGGTGTGTCCTTGCTTATGGCCTCCAGGCGGCGCTTGACGCTGATCATGAAAGCTCCGGCGTCGGCGCCGTCCAGGATGCGATGGTCAAAGGTGAGGCCTATGTACATCATGGAGCGGACTGCAATGGCGTCGCCGGGCAGCACCACAGGCCGTTTGACAATGGCCTCGGTAGTGAGAATGGCTGCCTGGGGCCAGTTGATCAAGGGCTGAGTCAAAACAGCCCCCAGGACCCCGGTGTTGTTCAGAGTGAATGTGCCGCCGTGGACATCCTCCAGACGCAGCTTGCCTTCGCGGGCACGCTGGATGATTTCGTTGGAGGCCTTTGCCAGCCCGGCAATGCTCATGGAATCGGCATTGTGGATGACCGGCACAACCAATCCCTGGGACGTAGCTACCGCAATTCCTATGTGGATACGCTTTTTCAGAATGACCTTGTCGCCACCCCAGGTGGAGTTAACGCGCGGATTTTCCTTGAGAGCCTCGGCAACAGCTTTGAAGGCGAAGGGAAGGTAAGTAAGGGGCACACCCTCCCGCCGCAGGAACTCGTCTTTTACGCTCTCCCTGCGCGCCACAAGGGAGGTGACATCCACCTCCAGGGCTGACCAGGCCTGGGGAATCTGCGTGGCGCTCTTCATCATGTTGTCGGCGATGATCCGCCGTATGGGGGTCAGCGGCACAGCCTCTTCGTCAGGCCCGGCGGCCTGAGCGGCTGGTGCAGCGGGCGCTGCCGGCGCGGGAGCGGCTGCCCTCTGCTCCACGTATTTCGCAACGTCCTCTCTGGTCACGCGGCCATCCAGTCCCGTACCCTTGACTTGCGCCAGGTCTACGCCATGCTCCTCCGCCAGCCTGCGAACTATGGGCGAATACCGCTGGCCACCCCTCGCCGACTCTGCTGCGGGCACGGGAGACGAAGGCGTGGGTGCACTGGGAACGGCGGGGGCCGAAGGCGGGATTGCCACCGCCGGTTCAGAGACGGGACTCTCCACTCCTGAACCTGTGGGGCCCACGGGCCTTGTGTCTTTCAAGAGGACGCCGGTGCGGGCCACGGGCGTTGCTGCCCGCTCCGTCCGGGGCGGCGCCTCCTCTACTACGGCTTCCGCCGTCTCCATCTCCGCAATGGGTGCGCCCATGGCAACAGTATCGCCCTCTTTGACCAGCAGAGCTGTCAGTTTGCCGTTGTAGGGGGAAGGGAACTCCATGTTCACCTTGTCGGTGGTAACCTCCACCAGCGGCTCATATCTGTCTACGGTGTCGCCGACCTTTTTGAGCCACTTGCCAATTATGCCTTCGGTGACCGACTCGCCAACTTGGGGAAGGTTGATCTTTACGGGCATTTTCTAACCAGCACTCCTTTTGGAGTTCATCTAATACAAGTGAGGGCCAGCCCACCGGCAATCTAGCAGCCCGCAATCAGTACGAGGCCACCCTGCGCAAGCCGGCCGCGATCTTCTCGGCATTGGGCATGAACATATCTTCCAGCGGCGGGCTGAAGGGCATGGCTGGAACGTCGGGCCCGGTCACGCGGGTGATAGGCGCATCCAGATAGGCGAAACCTTCCTCAGCTATAGTGGCGGCTACCTCGGCGCCTATACCACCGGTCCTGTTGTCCTCGTGAACAATCAGGACTCGTGCGGTCTTGCGGACGGATTCCAATATGGCCTCCTTGTCCAGCGGGCGCACGGTTCTCAGGTCCAGCACCTCCACATTGATGCCCTCCTTGGCCAGGGTTTCCGCCGCCTCCAGGCAGTAGTGCACCATCAAGCCATAGGAGATGCATGTTATGTCAGACCCTGCCCGCTTGATGTCGGCCACGCCAATGGGCAGAACATACTCTTCATCCGGGACCTCGCCGCGGACCAATCGGTACGTCCGCTTGTGTTCGAAGAATACCACCGGGTCTTCGTCACGGATGGCGGCCTTCAGGAGTCCCTTGGCGTCGTATGGGGTAGAGGGACATACAACCTTCAATCCAGGGGTGTGGGCGAAGTAGGCTTCCGGACTTTGCGAATGGAATAGTCCGCCCCGAACGCCGCCGCCGTAGGGGCTACGCACCACCATGGGAGCGTGCAGTACGCCCTTGGTGCCATAGCGCACCCGTGCGGCCTCGCCAATGATCTGGTTCACTGCGGGCCAGATGAAATCGGCGAACTGGATCTCTGCAATGGGACGCCTTCCCTGCATGGCCGCCCCAAGGGCTATCCCAGCAATAGAAGATTCCGCCAGGGGCGTATCTATGACCCGCTCCTCGCCAAACTCCTCTATGAGCCCCCTGGTAGCCAGGAAGACGCCACCTCTCTTGCCAACGTCTTCACCCATGATGAAGACGTTGGGGTCCCTCTTCATCTCTTCGTAAATGGCCTCGTGGATGGCCTCGATAACGGATTTCACTGCCATATGCGGAGCTCCTCAATCTATGGTACTTTCAATTCCGGGGGGTGTCATTCCGAGGCATACACATGTTCATAGAAGTCTCCCGTATCTGGAAATGGGGCAGCTTCCGCTTCTGCTGTGGCCCGGTCCACTTGTTCCCTGGCCTCTTTGCGGACCTGTTCGTCCAGCTCTGCCGTCAAAATACCCTGCTCAAGCAGGTACTCCTTGAACTTCTTAACAGGGTCTCGCCTCTTCAGATCCTCTATCTCCTCCGAGGTACGGTATCGCCTATCGTCGTCATCGCTGGTATGAGGGAGAAGACGCACCACCTTGGCTTCGATGAATGTCGGGCCTCCACCCTGGACGGCACGGCGGACCGCCTCCCCGACCACCTCGTACACCGCTATGACATCGGTCCCATCCACCACCACCCCCGGCATGCCGTAACCTGCTGCCCGGTCGGCCACATTGACAATGGCCATCTGTTTCCTCTGGGGCACAGAAATAGCATAACCGTTGTTTTCACATATGAATACCACGGGCAGTTTGTGGATCCCCGCGTAGTTCATCCCTTCGTGCCAGTCCCCCTGGCTGGTAGCGCCATCCCCGAAGGTGGTAATGGTCACGGTGGGATCGCCGCTCATTCTGCACCCCAGGGCATAGCCAACAGCATGAGGGATCTGGGCGGCAACAACGTTGGAAGTATTGATGACCTTCAGCTTGGGGGTCAGCACGGCGCCGTGCAACGGAAACTGTCGCGCCCCACTGGTGGGATCCCCGACCTTGGCCAGAATGCTCAGCAACGCCTCAGTGGGTGTTATTCCCGCGGCTATGGCCATGCCCAGGGCACGGTAGTATGGAAAGATCGCGAGGCTGGGCGCATGCCGCACGGCGGCCCAAAGGGCACCCATCTGGGCTGCCTCGTGTCCCTGGCAGGAGGCAACTATAGCCGCCTTGCCCTGCCGGTTCAGAAGCATGGCACGCTCATCCAGGGTGCGCACCAAGACCATGCTGGAGTACCACCGCAAGAGGACTTCAGGAGTCACCTCCTCAAGCCCAGTGCTTGGCTCCGTTCTGCGGGTTTCCCTAGGTGCAGTGTTCCTGGGACGCGCCATGTCAGCACTCCCTCGTGAGATGACTAATAGAATAAAGACTATTCATTATACGACGGCCTTGAATCTGTGCCAAGGGCACCGGCGGCAAGGTTCCGTTTGCTGCGGCGGGACCTCCCGTCCCCCGACTCAAGTCGGTGGTTAGCTAGACCTTCTCCTGGCGCTAAAATGCCAGGAGAAGCCCCCACCACCCAATAGCAAACAGAAACAGGGTCTCATACCCGTTGACGCCCACTGGCATCGTGAATATAATCACATCCAGAGAATCTTTACACGGGGATAGAAATTTGGCCAACGAGACTGGAAAGCGGTATTATTGTGGCACATGCGGCGCGGAGTTCATTGTTACCAAGGGGGGCGAGGGGGCAATCGCCTGCCACGGCAAGCCCCTCGTCAAGAAATAGCCCCTTCTCCATTGACCCCTAAGTTATGCGCAGGGCCGGCACGGGAGGCAGGTTCATGGCAAACCAGCTAGGAAAACGGTATCAATGTCCGGTGTGTGGCACTGTGGTTCTCTGCACTAAGGCGAGCCAAGGCTCGATTCAGTGCCATGAGAAGGACATGGACCTCCAGCAGGCGCGGACACTTCCCTCTTCCGACTAACGCCGGCAGCCAAAGCGAGCTTGCTGGCTATTTAGGGTGGCCTTGGGCCTCAGGGGCTTCGTTCCGTTTCCAATTGAAACCTTGGAAGCAGCTCCTACTGGTTTTTTGTTGCCGACCACGGCTTACTTTGGCCCGCACCACCGGATCAGGAAAGTTTCCGGATCACCATTACTACCTTGCCCTGTATCTCCACGTCCGATGGGGCAACAAATATAGGCTTCATCTGGCTATTTGCGGGCTGTAAGCGCACCCGATGACCTTCGTGGAACATCTTCTTCAAAGTGGCCTCTTTTTCCTTCTTCAGCCATGCCACCACCATGTCCCCGTTACGCACCGAGGCCGTGGGCTTGATTACCACCACATCGCCATCATCAATGAGGGCGTCTATCATAGATGTGCCACGCACGCGCAAGGCGTACACGCTTCCTTCGCCCTTCAACTGGTCGCTGGGAAGTTCCAGCATCTCCAGGGGCTCGCCCTGCCGTCCATCCTCCGATGTTAGAACAGGCAGGGGCTGGCCCGCAGCGATGTAACCCATCAGAGGAACGGCAACTGTGCCGGTGCGACGCTTGGAGCCGTTCAAGATTTCAATCCCTCGGGATATCTCGGGCGATCTGCGCAGGTAGCTCTCCCTTTGCAGGATGTTCAGATTATAGTCCACCACGGAGGTGGAGCTGATGTTGCACGCCTGCTGGATATCCCTGACTGTTGGCGGATACCCATGCTCATCAACGAAATCGCCTATGAACTGAAGTATGCTTTCTTGTCTTGGCGAGAGCTTCTTCACCGTCACCCCCTATTCCGAAGGGTGCTACTTTGCATAGTACGCATGTTCTGGACAGCCTAGCCACAAGTTAGCACACCCTGAAGCCCATGTCAATGAGAAAATGCTAAGAACAGTTTTGCCGTGGAAGCATCCGCGATGAGCAAGGCACGACTTGCCTCAGGCCCCGGCCCCATCCGAATGCCTGGGTGGCTACCTGCCTTGCTTACTTATCAACTGCCGGTAAACTTCGGGCCAAACGGGACTTCCTCCGGGAGGCGTTGTTCTTGTGGATGACTCCTGCATTGGCCGCTCGGTCCAAAGCCGCAGCAGCCCGTCGCACAGCAGCCACACCTTGCTCTGGGTCGCCGGCAGCAATGGTGCGCCTTGTTGCAGCCACAACAGTGTTGGCGGCACTCTTGACCTGCCGATTATACCCGGCCTTTTTCAAGGCAACTCGCGCCGATTTCTCACTGGGCATCTTGTGTTCTCCTTAAAGTCCAAATAGTCCTATTCTAGCGATTGCACCGCACCGCCGCCGATCTGCACTGTACCGAACCATCCCCCTTAATCCCCCCTTCCTTCTTCGAGGAAGGGGGGAAAGGTTCTGGGGGTGTCCCCCCAGTTCCCCCTCCAGAGGGGGTCGTTACCCCCTCTGGACTCCCCCGTGTGACAAGCACCACCAAGCGACGACTAACGAGGCGTTAGAAGCACTACACTATGTAGATGATCAGGCACGCTCACCCACCTGCACGGGCGAGGCGGCCTGATCAACAGTGACGCGGGATACGTTGTTAACTCCTTGCACTCCTTCCAGCTTGGTGAACAGGCGGCTGAGCTGGTCCACTCCCGTGATAAACAGGGTTAGCTGAATTGTGGCGGTGCCATCGGCGTTCTCCCTGGTCACCATAGCGGCAATGTTGACCTTCTCCGCAGACACTTGGGTGGTAATGTCGCGCAAAAGCCCTACCCTATCCCACGCATCTATGGATAGCCGCACAGGATGGAGGTTCTTGGTAACGCCCCAGTCCACGCCGATCAACCGCTCCGCTTCATCCTCATTGAGAATATTTCGACATTCCTTGCGGTGGATTGTGATCCCCCGGTTCCTGGTAATGAATCCAATGATCTCGTCCCCGGGCAGAGGCGAGCAACAGGGGGCCAGGTGTGTTAGGAGGTCGCCCACGCCCAGCACTTCGACGCCGGATGCCGGCGCCGGCACTGGGGTGGTTTGCTCCTGGGCGTTCTGCTCCTCTGGCTGCTGGGGCGCTAATCGCGCGGCCACCTGGTTTACGGTGATGCTGCCGTTGCCCAATGCAGCCAGGAAGTCATCCATGGAATCCATCTTGAAAAGCCGCATCAGATCTTCATTCGAGGGGTTCATGTTAAGGTGCCGCATCTCGCGCGCCAAAAGCTCATGGCCGCGCTGGATGTTGGCGCTCCGCTCCTGCCGTCGAAACCAGGCACGGATGCGGTGTTTGGCCGTGGCGCTTCTTACGTAACCTGCGTTGGGGTTTAGCCAGTCCAGGCTAGGCCCTCGCGCCACCTTGCTAGCCAGGATCTCTATCGTATCGCCGTTCTGAAGCTCGTAGTCCAGGGCCATGAGCTTGCCATTGACCTTCGCGCCAATGCATCTGTGTCCCAAATCGGTGTGGACGTGGTAGGCGAAATCAATGGCGGTGGACCCCGCAGGCAGCTCTTTTATATCCCCTTTGGGGGTATAGACAAATACCTGGTCAGGGAAAATGTCTGTCTTGACGTTCTCCAGGAACTCCTCAGCGCCACTGACATCCCTCTGCCACTCCAGAAGCTGGCGGAGCCAAGTCATCTTCTGCTCAAAGGGGGTATCGGGAGCGTTTCCTTCTTTGTAGCGCCAGTGAGCTGCAACTCCGTACTCCGAGAGTTGATGCATGGCGTTGGTCTTGATCTGCACCTCCACCGGCACTCCTTCGGGCCCCATTACAGTGGTGTGCAGCGCCTGGTAGAGATTCTCTTTGGGTTTGCCTATATAGTCATCAAAAAGGCCGGGGATGGGAGGCCATAGGGCGTGTACCACTCCCAGAGCGGCATAGCACTCCTGCTTCTCCTGTACCAGGATGCGCAGGGCGAAAAGGTCATGTATCTCGTTGAAATCCTTGCCCTGGGCTGCGTAGGCCCGCATCTTCATATGAATGCTGTAGATATTCTTGGCCCTGCCAGTCACCTGGGCCTTGATAGACGCTTCCTGGATTGCCTTGGAGAGAATATCAGACACGCGGGTGATGTGCTCTTCTCTCTCCTCCCTGCCGCTGGCCAGCAGCCGGGATATCTGGTTGTACCTGTCCGGCTCAAGATACTGAAAGGCCAGGTCCTCCAGCCGCCATTTGATGTCCCACATGCCCAGCCGATGGGCCAGTGGAGCATAGATGTCCAGGGTCTCCTGGGCAATGGCAAGACGCCGCTCGGGGCCATGGGCCTGCAGGGTGCGCATGTTGTGCAGCCTGTCGGCCAGCTTTATTAGCACCACCCGTAGGTCCCGGGCCATGGCTACCAGCATCTTGCGCAGGCTGGCCGCCTGGTCGTGGTCCTCCGCTCGACTGCGCGGTTCCCTTTCGTCACCCTCAGTGCTAACGCGGTCCAGGCGGCTTAGCTTGGTTACGCCATCCACGAAGCGCGCCACCTCGTTACCAAACTCGGCCTCCAGCTCCTCTTGGGTTACGCCACAGTCCTCCATAACGTCGTGGAGCAGCGCGGCTGCCAGGGTGGTAGCGTCCAGGTGCAGGTCTGCCAAATAGAGCGCCGTCTCCACGGGATGCTGGATAAACGGCTCCCCTGAGAGCCTTACCTGGCCCTCGTGGGCCCGAGCAGCGTACTCGTAGGCTTTCTGGACGAAAGCAACCCTGTCGTCCGGCAGATAGGTTTCAATCTTGGCTATGAGGTCGCGCACAGCACCCGCCCTTGAGTGGTCAATCTTACCCCATTGTATGAGCAAGTATACCGCATACCAGCCTCCAACTTCAAAGCCCGCCGAAGGAATGGGGTGGACCTGGCCCTTGACTTGTCCCCAAGCAACCAGGAACTACCTCGTACAACTCCTTTACGGTCAGGCTAAAGTAGAATAAGCTGTGACGAACTAAGCTGGGAGTATCCATATGCAGCGAGCGCCCCGCGGCACAGCAGATATGCTGCCCGAAGAGCAGAAATACTGGCGTTACGTTGAACGCCATGCCGTGGACTTATGCCGGCGTTTTGGATTCCAACGCATAGACACCCCTATGTTTGAAGCAGCGGGCCTATTTATACGCACGGTGGGGGGGGAGACAGACATAGTCCAGAAGGAGACATACACCTTCGAAGACAGGGGCGGCGACCCGCTGACCCTACGCCCGGAGGGCACCGCTCCTGTATGCCGTGCCTACCTGGAGCATGGCATGTCCAATCTGCCCCAGCCCGTGCGCCTGTACTATTTCTGCCCCATCTTCCGGTACGAACGCCCCCAGGCCGGCCGCTACCGCCAACATCACCAGTTCGGACTCGAAGCCATTGGGGAGGCCGATCCCACAGTTGACGCAGAGATTATCCAGATAGCATGGCTTCTTACCCAGGAGCTTGGACTGAAAGGCCTTTCCCTCTCAATCAACTCCATCGGCGATGCTCAGTGCCGGCCCGAATATCTGAGAAGGCTGAAAACCTACTACCAACAGCACCTGGAGCACGTATGTGTTGACTGCCGGACCCGCTACGAGAACAACCCACTGCGCCTCCTGGACTGCAAGCAGGAGACGTGCCAGCCGTATATCGGCGGCGCCCCCACCGCCACCGACTATCTGTGCTCAGAATGCAAGGAGCATTGGAACAGGCTCCAGGATTACTTGAAGCTTGCGGACATCCCCTACCGGATAAACCACAGGCTGGTGCGGGGCCTGGACTACTACACACGCACCGTCTTTGAGATTCAGCCCCCTGAGGAGGGCGGGCAGAGCACCATAGTCGGCGGCGGACGCTACGACGGCCTGATTGAGGCTTTAGGAGGACGCCCCACGCCCGGCATAGGCTTTGGCTCCGGCATAGAGCGGCTGATCCTTAACTTGAAGCGACAAGGGGTCAGCGTACCGGAAGAGTATTCCGCGCCCGTTTTGATAGCTTGCCTTGGCGAAGAGGCGCACGCCCAGGGGCTGCAAATAGCAGCGGAGCTTAGAAAGGCAGGTCTAGCAGTCGTCATACCACCTGCCAACCGGAGCCTCCGCTCCCAGATGCGCTACGCCTCGGCAATGCAAGGGCGGTTCACTGTCATCCTCGGTGAAGATGAGCTGGCCCGTGGCACTGTTGTGGTCCGGGATATGGACGCCGGAAGCCAGGAAGAGGTCCCCGCGGCGGGGCTGCTGGGCTACCTTCAAGCAAGAAGCTCTCGGTAGCAGGCTGGCGAAGAACTCTTTCGACCATCCCCCTGCCCCCTTCCTTCAAGGAAGGGGGTGAGAAGAGAGAAGAGATGGGGGTGTTCCCCCATCTCCCCCGTCAGAGGGGGCTTCGCCCCTCTGGACTCCCCTTTTTCGGCAACCCGCTACGGGAATGTCAAGTTCAGGTTAACGGCCTCTCCCTGCTGGAACGATGATGTCTCGTTGGCTTTCACACCACTGATGTAGAACTCGATTGGTACACCCCCGTACAGGGAGGCAATCGCGTTTACTGTCAGGTAATAGGCGCCGGCCGTTTTCACCACTTCTTCGCTTTTAGTGGAAACCCATACATCACCGTAACCTGTGCTGACCATTCGGGCATAGAGGACCGTCCCGGCAGGCGGCACGTTTCCACCGACCTTTACGGTGCCCTGGAAGGTAGTATAGGACGGCGGCCCAAACGCCGGGTTTGGCGTTGGAGTAGGCCGCGCCATTTCCACCACTCCCTGTTTTAGCAGAGGAAGCAGCTCAAGAATAGAATCTGAGCTAAGGAGATAGACAACGCTAGCGGATACAGGAATGCCCAAGCCCTGCACAAACAGCGGCTCCATGCTGATGCCCATGGCTTGACCCTGCCGGTTGACCGCAGGTCCACCAGTGTTTCCGGTCCGATGCGGAACATCCAGAGGCAGGAACCGCAAGCCAGTCTTCAAATCCTGTTGCGCGGCGGCAAGTTTAGCGTTCGCGGCAAGCAGCTTCCCCTCTGAGGACAGGGGGTATCCCAAGGACAGCATCTCGCTCCCCGTCTCCAAGGCAAAGGTGTCTCCCCACCCAATACCTGGCAAGGTAGCGCCCACCACCTTGATCAGTGCCAGGTTCTTGTTGTCGTCCCGCCCCACAATCCAACCATTGTAAGTTTGGCCAGCTCCCGTTTGAATTGTCACCAGCGGCCCGGCGCCCAAATTCTTGCTGGCTGTCAGGACGTGGGAGGCCGGGTCTTTCACCACCATGCCTGAGATTGTGGTGGCGCCGGAAATCACTTTCACCACCGAGTCCTTCACCAGAGGGACAATGGATTCAAGCGACGGCGTGGGCGTAGGTGTGGGCGTGAACGTGGCCGTTGCCGTTGGTGTGAAGGTCGCTGTCGGCGTGAAGGTAGGCGTTGGCGTGGCCGTTGCCGTGGGAGTGGGCGTCGGCGTGAAAGTGGCCGTCGCTGTTGGCGTGAAGGTAGGCGTTGGCGGCAGAGACGGAGTTGGAGTGGCCGTGGGCGTGGTGATAGCGCCGCCAGTCG
>JAUSCR010000191.1 GCA_030651175.1 Dehalococcoidia bacterium | reverse complement strand
GCGCCGCTGCCATCCACAGTGCCGCCCAGGTCGTTGACCACGACGGCGCAGCCTTCCTCCGCCAGCCACCGGCAGACTCCACGACCAATGCCGCCTCCACCGCCGGTTACCAGGGCCACCCGTCCTTTCAGCCTGTTGCTCATGTGTTCCTCTTTATCGTGCGTTCCGGAACCTTGTCCAGTTGCGCATGTCTTGGGACATGGTCCTGGGCACCAGGTCATCCAGTTCATCTAGGGTAAACATGCCGCGCTTGGAGATGCTGCGCTCTATCTCTGGGTTGGTGTACACGTAAATGTCGCCGCCGCGCACGCCGAAGACGTATCCGTTGGCATTGGGCGCTCCATCGGTGCACAGGTACGCCACCAGGGTAGCAACTCTCTCCGGGTCGTCGGGCGACCCAGGGCCGCTCCAGGCATCTCGGGGTTCCGGTACGCCCAGGCCAGCCCGCTGGTCAGGTGTGGGGCGCGCGCCGGAGGCCCTGTACATCTCCACTGTGCCACTGAACAGGCGTGTCTTGGCCATAGCCGACACAGCGTTGCATGTGACTCCGTACCTTCCCATGTCGCGAGCCACGGTGCGGGTCAGGCCGATGACACCCTCGGAGGCCGCAGCCTGGTTGGACATCCCTATTCCTCCCAGCCCAGCGTCGCCGGTCAAGTTCACGATGCGTCCGCTGCGCTGTTGCCGCATGACTATGCAGGCGCACCTGGTGGTCGTGAAGGCTGCCTTCAGTGTGTTGCGGATGACAGCATCCCACTCATCGGGCCTCATCTGGAAGATCATCCTGTCCTGGCGCACCCCCGCGCTGTTCACCAGGATGTCCAGGCGTCCGTAGGTGTCCATGGCCTTCTGGACCACAGCCTCGCCGCCGGCCATGGTTGATGTGTCCTGGTAGCTGGCCACCGCCTTGCCGCCTTTGCGGGTGATCTCCGCTGCCACGCCGTCCGCCGGCTCGTGGCTGGAGCCTGTGCCGTCCACCTCACATCCCAGGTCGTTGACCACCACCGACGCCTTCTCCTCTGCCAGGAGCAGCGCCACGGCCCGGCCGATGCCGCGGCCACCGCCGGAGACCACTGCCACTTTTCCTTCCAAGCGATTGCCCATTCAATACCTCCATCACTTGGGCGCTGCCTCTTCTTCTGCTTGTGCGTCACGATTATACACATCTGTCTAGAGCCAGGCTAGGTCAGACAGAATCAAAGGTTGCTGGCTCTTTCCCGCGCGATTGCCGCCGCATGCCACGCTCAGGATGCCGGTGCTTTTCCGGCAGCATACCGTTTTTCCATCTCGTAGAAGAGCGGCAGTCCCAGCGTGTTCGCAATAGCCTGTCGGGCACCGGTGCTGCCGTCATAGCGGGCTGCATCCAGGCGTCCTGTTTCCAGAAGCTCCTTCATTGCCTCGTGCACGGCTTTGTACACGGCGAACATGGGTCCCCGATGAATTTGAATCTTGAATCCCAGGCGCTCAATCTCCGAGGCCGGAGCCAGGTCGCCGTTGAACAGGCGCGGTATGTCGGCCAACTCCGTCGCGTAGGTGTGTAGGTCCTCCAGGGTGCCAACGCCATCAACGAACACCATGTCGGCTCCGGCGTCTCTGTAGGCTCGGCAGCGGCGAAGTGTGTCCTCCCAGCCGTTGATAGCCAGAGCATCGCACCGGGCGACGATTACGAAATCGGGGTCGGTGCGAGCATCCAGAGCGGCTCTCACTTTCTGGACCGCTTCGTCCATGGGAATCACCTGTTTACCTTCAAAGAAGCCACACTTCTTAGGAAACACCTGGTCCTCAATGTGGCACCCTGCGATTCCGGCAGCTTCGTAGTCCCGGACAGTGCGCCATACATTGATAGCGTTGCCGTAGCCGGTGTCCGCGTCCATGAGTATAGGGATGGACGTTACCCGGGCGATGTTCCAGCCGTTCTGCACCATCTCGGTCTCCGTAATAAGGCCGATGTCTGGGTAACCTTTGCCCATAGCAGAGCCGAAGCCCGATACGTACACCGCTGGGAATCCTGACACCTCGGCGATGCGGGCTGTGAAGGAATCATAGGTGAACGGCATGAGCGTAAGCCCGTCCCCCTGGATCATCTGCCGTAGCTTTGTGGTTCTTCGCATAGCTGACCTCCTGAGTGCTGCTAGGCTACAACGGCTACTCTAATATGCCCACCGTGTGGAATCAACACCGACGGGCACCACGGCCACTCTTTCTTGCGGGCGGCTGCCCATTCATTGCCATCCGCCGACAGCCATTTTGACTCCCTCAGAATGACATGCGGCTGGCCTGTGCTACAATGCCCCCAGTCTCCGCAGGAGCACACAAATGGACACCAACGTCCTCTACTGGGGCGATAATCTCCCCATCCTCCGCAACAAGGACTACTTCCCCGACGAGTCGGTAGACCTGGTTTACCTGGACCCGCCCTTCAACTCCAACGCCAGCTACAACGTGCTGTTCAAGGAGGCCACCGGCGCGCCCTCCACGGCCCAGGCGGAGGCCTTCAAAGACACCTGGCACTGGGACGACGCCACGGACAAGACGTGGGCCGACCTTCACGACACTGCCCCCAAGCGAGTGGTGGACGCTCTGGAGGCATTCCAGAAGATCATCGTCCTCCAGGAGGGACGGTTTGCTCATAACGACATGATGGCCTACCTGGTGATGATGACGGCGCGCCTGTTGGAGCTGCACCGCATCCTGAAGTCTACCGGCTCCCTTTACCTCCACTGCGACCCCACGGCCTCCCACTACCTCAAGATCATCCTGGACACCATCTTTGGGGCCACCAACTTTCGGAACGAGATCGTGTGGCGAAGAACCGCCTCCCACAATCAGGCGAAACGTTATGGGCCGATTCACGATACGATCCATTTTTACTCAAAGACCGACAAATACTATTTCAAGCCCAACTTTAGGCCCGTCACAAAAGGCCATGTGGAAGAGTACTTCACCAAGGAAGACACAGGAGGAAAGTTCTGGACTAACGCACTTACTGGGGCAGGGACAAGACGGGGAGAGTCAGGACAGCCGTGGCGGGGCTATGATCCCACAGAACGTGGGAGGCATTGGGCAGTACCTGGAGGATTATGCCTAACGTTGGGGATTGACGATAGTCTCCCGCTACAAGAAAAGCTAGAGACGCTTTATCAGCAAGGCTTTATTGACTTGCCCCCCAAAGATTCAAGAGCTATGCCTACTTTTAGACAGCACCTCGGGGACAATCCTGGTATTCCCTATCAGGATATTTGGGCTTATCAGCCTCACACTAGAGGAGTGCTCTACGGTACAGAAGAGGCCATTGATGAAGATGTAAGGTGGATTCAACGTCAAAGGGGAGCAGGTGGAAATTCTGAGCGCACTGGTTACCAGACACAAAAGCCTCTTGGGATATTGAACCGAATAATTCAGTGTTCAGCGCCACCTGAAGGGATTGTCTTAGACCCTTTCTGCGGCTGCGGGACGGCGGTGCTGGCGGCGCACAAGCTGAACCGGCGGTGGATTGGGATAGACGTGACCATCCTGGCTGTCAATGTAATGAAGCAGCGTCTGGAAGAGGCGTTTCCAGATTTGAAGGGCAAGTACCGGGTTGTCGGCGAGCCAACAACCCTTAGCGAGGCCCAAAGCATGATATCGCCAGATGCAACATTGGAAACGCGGTATCAGTTCCAGTATTGGGCTTTGGGACTGGTGGGGGCGCGGCCTGCCGCAGCCAACCGGAAAAAGGGAGCGGATGCAGGGGTGGACGGCTACTTCTCTCTAGTCCATAGCAGCGACGGCAAAAAGGAGACCTACATTCAGGTCATCGTGCAGGTCAAGAGCGGGCATGTAGGCGCAAACCTGATTCGAGACTTGGCGGGGACGGTTGGCAATGACAAGCTCGGCCTTTTCATCACCTTGGAAGAGCCGACGGAGCCAATGAAGGCAGCGGCCTTGGCTGCCGGCCTGTACCTCAATCCACTGATGAACACCCACCACCCGCGCATCCAGATTATGACAATCGCGGAGCTGCTGGATGGCAAGTCGCCGAATCTGCCACCGCATCGGCCTGGTTGGGAGCGTGGCTCCTACATCGGCCAGCGAATCCAGCAGGGAACGCTGCTAACGTAGGGGCACGGTGTGGAGGTCGGCCAGAAGCCTCATGTCGTGACAGAGGTTCGCTCGCTTGCCAGCCATGCCCCGTATTTGGCCGCCTGGTACACGTCATCCGGCTCCAACTCTGGATACTCCCTGACAATGTCCTGGGCCGTGTACCCATCGCCCAGAAGCTTCAGCACAAAGTCCACGGTAATGCGCATGCCCCGGATGGTTGGCTTGCCGTTGCAGACGTGGGCATCAACGGTAATTCGGTCAAGCATAGCAAAGCCACTATACGGCAACCGCCGATACCGTGCAAGGGTAGGGATAGGATAACCCTCTCCTGCCCACATCCCTTCTGCCATCCTCCCCTTTCGCATACCAGAACATATATTCTACTATTCCTCCGTAGTTCAAAACTGATTCAGGAGGAAACCTATATGGCACTAACCCTTGCCGAAGCCGCAAAGCTATCCAATGACCTGCTCCTGGCCGGAGTCATCGAGTCCATCATCAAGGAAAGCCCTGTCTTGCAGGCGCTGCCCTTCATAGAGATAGTGGGCAACGGCCTCACCTACAACCGCGAGAACGCAGCCCCTACCGCCGCCTTCTACGCCGTCGGCGACGCCTGGGCCGAGTCCACGCCCACATTCACCCAGATCACAACGGCACTCACTATCCTGGGCGGCGACGCCGACGTGGACAACTACCTGAAGGCCACCCGCTCCAACGTCCAGGACCTGGAGGCCGCCGTGGTGGAGCTGAAGGCCAAGGCACTCCGCGACAAGTTCGAGGATACTAGCTGAACAGCTTGACGTACCGCCTAAACATGGGATAGCCCGGGCGTAGTTAGGCGACGCTCCGTTTTGTCCGTTTGAACGTACGTTCTCCACCACGGCTGCGTCACGCCTTTTGGGTTTTTCTATCTGGCTACCCTGCTTTCCCTATGAGCTTCCCTATAGCCGATAGTGGAAATGTGATAGACCAATGATGGAATCCAGAGGGTTCCTGTAGGGTTTCTGTAAGGTTTCAGTAGGTGCGCTTATGCTTCCCCACTCGGTGTAGTGTTTCCTCTGGTTTCCCTGGCCCCAGCACACGTATGACCTGCCCCTCAGGGGTATCGGTTTGCGTATAAGACATTTGAGCAGTACATGGAGCACCGGTGGGGATGGAGTAGGCAGCACGGTTACGAGCTTATGGCAGCCGCTGGGGTAATGGCAAATGTAAGACCAATCTTACAAAATGGGAACGCCCCAAATTCTACCCAGGCGTTTAGGCTTGCTTCACTCGCTCCTGAAGTTCAGCGTGAGATTGCTTCCCAAGTGGACTTTTCCCAGACCACGGTACGTGACATTCGGGACATTGTGCGGGATAAGCGAGACGAGCGACGAGCACCCGCGCTCTTCGAGCTTCGGCAGACAAGCCTGCCTATGCCCCAGCTTCAAGAACTTCTCAACGCCGTTTTTGAGGTTTTACCCTCAAATTGTGTGGCTCGTACTTCTATAGGCCTGACCATGATTCCCTAAGCCAGACTGGGGGGGGGGTATGCCACCCATGTCTATGCTGGCACATAGATGAGCGTACCTTCCAGGTACTCAGCAGTTATGGTCACGGTTGGCAAGGTGATAGTGACTCTCAGGCACCATAAGCCGCTTACGAGTGACTGTGCCGTTCT
>JAUSCR010000180.1 GCA_030651175.1 Dehalococcoidia bacterium | reverse complement strand
TGGCTTGCGGACACGTTGACCTCCCTGATGCGCCGCTCCGTGGGGATGCGGTGCTTCACCGCGATCTGCCCGATGCCCAAGACACCCTCCCGGACGTCGGCCAGGACCTCTTTGCTGTTGGCCGAGAGAGGGATGACGCTCCGGGCGAAGCAGGCCTCCTGGCCGGTGCGTCGCACCACTAGGGAGGCCCGCCGGCGGATCTCTCCCTTCTCCTCAGCCTGCTCCACCAGGGTCACGTCCACCGGGGACCCGAAGTAGAGGGAGAGCAGGAGCTGCACCGTGCCGGTGTGGGCAGCCAGCACCCGTTCGATTGGGCCCAGGCCATACGGCTTCAACCGCTCCAGCACCGCCGGGATGTTCAACTCTTCCATGTCTCTTCTCCTTCCATGAGGTTCTTGTCCTGCCACTTGAACATTAGCTCCATCTGCCGGAAGCCCAGGCCCTCAACAACCGGCTCCATCTCCATGGGCGCCTGGGCCACCCGCAGGGCGGAGAGATCCACGTAGTCACGGTTGATGTCGTATCCCACGAATCGTCTCCCTAGCTTCCTGGCCACATAGGCCCCGGTGCCGCTGCCCATCATGGGGTCCAGCACCACCATCCCCGGCTCGCTGGCCCGCACCATGAAGTACTCGTAGAGCCAGTCGGGCCTGGGCGTCGGGTGCCGCTTCTTCAGCCGCACCGCCACGGCCTCGGCCATGGCGCTGGTGCCGATGAACCAGTCCTTGTCATCCTGGAACCGGTAGCTCCGGCGCAACACGTTGGGCCGCTCGCCCTTGACCACCCAGAGGATGGGCTCCCAGGCCCGGAGGTAGGTCTTCTCCCGGTGCAGGTGGGCCATGGTTTTACACCAGGCCAGGATGTGCCACCGCTCCGGCACCTGGGGAAGCCAGTAGGCCAGCCACTTGAGGGGCATGAGGGCGTATAGCTGGCCCCCGTCCCTTAGCACCCGCACGCACTCCCTGAGCCACTCGCCCGTCCACTGGCCATACTCCTCGGGCGAGAGGCTGTCCTTGACGCCGCCCCCGTAGTCCGAGAAGGAGACGTTGAAGGGCGGGTCGGTGATGATCAGGTCCACCGACTCCGCCGGCAGCTCCCGCATGTCGCGGGCATCGCCGTGGATGAGGGCCAGACCCTCCTGCCGGTACACCACCCGCGGGTAGTGCCCGTTGCTCTCTACGGCTAGGAGCTCCAGTGGCTTCACCAGGGCCGCCTCCCGTTACTGGACTTGAGGGGCCGGTAGTCCCCGGCTTCGATGGCCGCCACGAAGCCTGTGCTCCGGTCCCTGAGCCTGCTTGCTATCCTCGGCGGAAGCTGGTCGCCGGGAAGGTTGGTGGTGACCACCGTCCAGCGGCCACTGATGTAGCGGGCGTCGACGATCCGGTCCACTATCTCCAACCGCCAGGGCGTCTCGCGCTGGTGCCCAAGGTCGTCCAACACCAGGAGCCGGCAGTTCTGGCACTCGTCCAGGAGCTCGTAGTAGAGGCCGTCCTCGTATCCCTTCTGGAGCATGTCCAGGAGTTCGCCAACCCGGGCGAACCGCACACCGTGGTCCTTTGGCCAGCCGGGGCGCCTCCAGTTGCGCTCGTCGGAGATCACGCGCCACCCTTCCCATCCCTCGTGTCTGCGGATGCCGCTCTCCAGGACCTTCAGCAGCTCGTCGTTGGTGAGGATCGACCATGGTTCTCGCTCGAACCGCTCCACCCACTCCCAGGCGATGGCCAGGGCCAGGTGGGTCTTCCCCACGCCCGTCTCCCCGGCCAGAGTCAGCATGTGGCCCACGGTCCGGTAGCCCAGGGCCATGCGCCGGGCCGCCCAGCAGGCCACGGCCAGGCTCTCCCAGCCGGGCTGGCCCCGCCTGGAGTCCCACGGCTCCAGCCGGCAGGTCTCTCTGGTTTGCGTAGGTAACGCCAGCAGGTCACCAGCGGCCACGCCGGGCCCGCCACTCCTCTGCCGTGGGGAGTTTCGATCGGCTCTCAGCATGCGCCTCCTCCTTTCCTGGCTGGCCCCACTTCCGCAGAGGGCAGCCACCGTTCTTCACGAACTCGCCCAGGTCCTCCACCAGGTAGGCCAGGGGCATCCACCGCCCTTTCCATCGAGGGCTCTCCTGGGCCGCCCTGAAGCAGTCGACCACCTGCTCAGGGTCATAGCCCCTGGCCAGGGCCGCCTTGACCTCCTTGGCCTCCTTCGCCCAGTGGACGATGGGCTGGCCCCAGAGACCCTCGATGGCCTCCAGGACTCCGTCAACCTGGGGGTTCCCCCCGGTCTTCCTGCGGTTGCTCATTGCGCGGGGTACCGTACCCCCGCCGTCCGCCTGAGGCGGACTACTGTCCTGCTCGAAAGGCTCCGCTGCGGCAGGAGCCGTTTCTTCCGGGTTCAAAGCTGCTTCCCTTTCCTGGAAGGGAGAGTTGGAATTGGACGAAAAAGCGGGCGCGGCCCCCGAAGGAGCTTTAGCTCCTGAGGGGTTCTCTGTTCCTGGTGCTGGTGCTGTTCCTGTTCCTGATCCTGTTCCTGGTGGATGACCCATCGATGGGGTATCGATACCCCTTTTCTCGTCTGGCGAATGGGGCATCGATGGGGTATCGGTATCCCCTTCCTGGACTGGATGGGCTATGGCAGGGGTATCATTACCCCTTGCCCCCGTCATGGAAGGGGTATCGGAGGGGTATTGATGAGGCATCCCGGTGGCGTCGAGCACCTCAGGAGGGGTGGCCAGGTTGGCCTTCTCCACCGCCTTCTGCCACTTGGGGCCCGATCCCTGGGTCTCGGCGAAGCCGCTGATCCATACGGCACCGTGCTCCCACAGGCAGCGCACGTGGGGTGTCAGATCCGCTACAGCGGCGTCCAGCCTTCCCTCGTCGAGCCTGGTGTCAAACATCACCCGCCTCTTGCTGGTGGGGATGACCCCGTTGGGCCTGGTCTCCGGATTTGTCCAGAAGTAGAGGAAGAGGTAGCGGGCATCCACCGATAGCTCCTCAAACCACTTCTGGCGCCATATGTCCGTGAAGACTGTCCGATACATGTCCAGTCCCGGTGCCGTTATTTGGTCTTCTGTGTTCCCCTGAGCCACAGCCACCCCGCCCCTGGCGAACAGAAAGGCCCGGGACCCGGCCTTCGCCGCCCCGGGCCTTCACCTATCCGAGTTTGACCGCCTGCCTGTTCCAGCCTTCTGTCGCCGGCTCCCGGCCTTCGATGAGCGTGCGGAGTGTTTTACCCCTCACCATCGGTAAAACGGCGGGGGCGTGTGCTCTCTCCTGAAGGCGGGCCAGGGCCTGGCAGGCGACCACTTGCAGGAGGCCCGGCCACGTCCTGGCCGAGGAGCGCTCCTTTGGGGACAGCCCGGCCCACCAACGGCGGCAGAAGCTCTGTCCCTCAGGGATGGGCCGGCCGCAGCGCAGGCACCGGCTCACGGTCCGCCCTCCGGACCCAGCTTCATCAGGTAGCCCTCTAGGCCCTGGACAAGGCGGCGCAGGGCCAGAGTAGGAATCCTGCCCGGCGGGTGGAACCTCTTCAGCTCCTCGGGCTTCACCTCCACCCCGTGCTCCCGCTGGAACCAGGAGCAGACGTGCTTGGGAGTGTCCTTGGGCAGCTTCTTCATCAGGTCCTCGATGCGGTGCCACAGCTCCCGCCGTTCCACCTCCTGGGCGTTCTGGGGCTCGTCCAGCTCCTGGTGCTCCATGGTCAGGGAATCGATGAACTCCTTGGCCTGGGCCACCGTCAGCTGCATGGTCGAAATCACCCCATAGAGCCGGTACAGGTCGGCTCTCCACCCCTCCTCTAGAACCTCGCCCTTCTCCTCGTCCACCCTGCCATCGGGGAGACCCACGGCCCGGGCCAGGGCGTGAATGCACCGCCTCTGTGCCGCCGTGCACCCCACGGTGTTTGGGCTGCCATCTTCCAACACCGCCGAGACCTGGCCGTCGCCGGGGTCTACCCGGCGGTGCTCTTTCGAAGAAGGCTCATCCAGGGTGGACATGAACTCCCAGGCGAAGGCGCTCTGCGCGGCGTGGCGGATCGCCCGCTCTTGGGCCATCTCCACCACCGCCGGGGTGCGGAAAGCCTGTCCTGAGCCAGCCGAAGAGGGCGGCTCCTGGTCCGGGGAATCCTCTTTCTTGATCAGTCCGTACCCCACGAAGGTGTCCTCGGGGGTGGCCCGGCCATAGCCTATGGCGGGGCGGGTGCGGTCCTTCCGGAAAAGGCGGCACACCCACACCTGCTCCTCCTCCCTGGCCACCCGCATGGCCGCCCTGAGGTCCGCGGAGGCAGGCTCCAGCTCGAAGTTGTCGAACTGGGGGTGGCGGTTCAGAAGGCGCGTCAGGCCCTTGATGGTGACGTAGGGCCGGCCCTGGTACCAGATGACCTCCCCAAGGAGGATGTCCAGGCCCAGATCCGAGGCCACCCGTGCCATCCACGCCACGTGGAACTCGGAGATGTCCGGCCAGAAGGCTTCCACCAATGCCCTGTTGTAGTCGTAAAGCTCCCTGGTGGAGCCGACCTGTTTCTCGATAGCCGCGGCCGCCTGCTGGCGGGCCTGGGCAACGTCGCGCACCTCACTCTGCTGAAGGGACATGTTCCTCCTCCTTCTCCTTTGTATTGCCTGGAGTGCTCAGGTGGTGCCCGTTCAGCAGCGCGCTATCCCTGGCGTACGCCCGTGCGATGAGCCGCGCTAGAATCCGCAGGCCGCCCTCGAGCTGCTCCCTCTGTTCCGGGCTCATTTGAGCCGTTCCCTCTGCCATCGGACCCTTCCTTAATCTCGAAAATGTCGTCAAAATCAACTGGGGCCAGGGCATTCATCAGCCTCTGCCTGACCGCTGGGGAGGGAAATCGCTCGCCATTGATGAGTTGCGACAGATGGCCGCTGCTAACCTCGGCCCTGCGACCCAGCTCGTTCTGGGTCATGTTCTTCCGAGCTAGCAGCTCCCAAACGGCACGAGTTTTTACTTTCACCTGTAGCATCCCTGTAGCCCTCCCCTGCTGTGCTTGCAGCAGTATAGCGTGCCATCCCTGTAATGATGCAAGGGGTTTCTGACGAACTGGCAGGATTTGGCTGTAAAGTGCTTGCATTGCGTTCACTCTTGTGCTATAATCGCTCGCAGGTTAGGCATTGGAGTGATACAGGACATGGAGACTACGGCAGTGGGACAGTACCTCAGAGAGCTGAGGCAACGTGTGAGGTTGTCGCTACGTGAGGTCGAGCAGAAGGTAGGGGTCTCGAACTCGTACCTCTCCCAGGTGGAGACGGGACAGCGCAGGCCGGGGACCAACGTGCTGAAACGCCTGGCCCCTCTCTATGGGGTTAGCGTTAGGGATCTCCTGGAGCTGGCAGGCCACCTGGTCGAGACTCCGGCAGGGGTGCCGCCTGAGGATGAGGAGGTGGAGCGCGCCTACCAGTTCGTGCTCTCCGACCCCCGCTTCCGCTTCGGCACACGTCCCCGGGGCGAGATGGACACGGAGTCCAAGCGGTTCATCGTGCAGATGTACGAGACTTTGACGGGCAAGAGGCTCCTTGATGGCTGACGGGTTCGATGCGTTTTGCGCCCAGATCCTGGCCAGGCCCACGTGGCCGGGGAATCTATCGCCGGCCGCACTGGCGGGGGAGTTCGTCCGCCACTTCGAGCTCTCCGGCTTCCCACGGTTCGATCACCTGGAGCATCTGGTGCGCCAAGCTGGCGTCGGGCAGGTAGTAGAGGCACGCCTCCCTGACCGCCTGCGGGGAGTCCACGTCGGGCTCCGAAACGGCCACTACACCATCAAATACCGCGACGACGATTGGGATGGCGGCCGGGAACACACAGTTCTCCACGAGACCTACGAGATCCTTCAGGAGAAGTTCAGTGAGATGTGCCCCTCCTGGCGCCTGCCCGGAAAGCAAAGGCTGTGCCGGATGGCTGACCGCTTCGCCGCGGCGGTGCTGATGCAGCCGGAGGTGTTCGCCCTATTTGCCCAGGCCGCCGGCCTGGACGTGGTGGCCCTCCAGCACATGTATCGCCGGGCCTATGCCTCAGTCGCTCTGCGGTTGGTAGAGGTGATGCACCAGCAGCCCATGCTGGTTGCTGTCTACGACCGCTGTGAGGAGGGGGAACCATCCACCTGGAAGGATGCGAATGATGCCTCCGTTTTCAGAGTAGGGGTGGCGGTAAGGACCAGGGGGTTCTCGGTGATACCGAAGGGTCACCGTCATAGCCCTTCTGCGTGCCCCAGGCAGATGGTGCCCAGGAGACATGCCCCGGTGCTGCAGGGCTCGGCGGCGTGGCGGGTTGTGCAGTCGGGCGGCCCGGTCTTAGTAGAGCGGGTGGCTGGCTGCGACCTGTGGGGACCAGGGGACCTGACGGTGGTCGCAAGGCCGGTACGATGGTATGGGAAACTGGCTAAGGTCGCGCTGGTCGCAGTGCCGTACCGGGACCGGTTGCTCCTGGAGCCACAGTTCGGCCAAGGCCCGCTGGAGCGGGTGCCCATGGCATTTCAAGTTATCTGAGGAGGAATTGATGAACATCGCACTATATGCCTGAGTGTCCAGTGACCGTCAGGACGTGGACCTGTCCATCTCTGCCCAACTCCGCGCCTTGCGGGAGTATGCCAGTAAAAACGGCTACCAGGTGGTGAGGGAGTACGTGGACGAGGCGGAGAGCGGCCGTACCGCAGACCGGCCCCAGTTTCAGCGGATGGTCGCCGAGGCGCGCCGGCCGGGCAGGCCCTTCGAGCTGCTACTGGTGTGGAAGTACTCCCGTTTCGCCAGGAGCCGGGAAGACGCCATCGTCTTCAAGTCCCTCCTGAAGAAGCACGGGGTGCGGGTAGTCTCCATCACAGAGCCTTCTGAAGACTCCCCAACGGGTAGGCTGATGGAGGCCATTATCGAGAGCCTCGACGAATTCTATTCGGCCAATCTGGCCCAGGAGGTGCTCCGAGGCATGCGCGAGGCGGCCTCCCGGGGCTTCTATGTCTCGCCATATGCGCACTACGGCTACCGCCGGGTTAAGGTCCTGGACGGAAAGAAGGAGCGGCCCAGGTTAGAACCGGAC
>JAUSCR010000176.1 GCA_030651175.1 Dehalococcoidia bacterium | reverse complement strand
GTCCGTCTCCAGGATGACCCCCTGCGAGGGGACCAGCGTGACAGGAAGTCCGTCAGTAGGATGCTTTGAAAGCTCGGCCTTCACGGCCGCCGTATCTCCCACCAGAAGCACCGCGATGCCGTGCTGCCGGGCCGCCTGCACGGCCCCGGCCACCAGCTCTTCGGGGGCATAGTCGCCTCCCTTTACTTCCAACGCCACGGCAATGGGTTGGGCTGGCGTATTTGTGGAAGCCGTTGTTGTCATTCCTGTTTGGTCCTCTTATAGTGTCCTTTCTTGCTAATCCATTGAAAAAGTCTACGCGATGAGCAGGCTCTCGCTCCGCCACCCACAGATGCCTCATTCCCCTTTGTCCCCCTTCTCCTGCAGGAGAAGGGGGAAGAGAAACGGAGACCAGGGGACACCCCTGCTACCCTGGCAGGGGGCTATGCCCCCTGCACCCCCAAGGGGAGATTTATTCAACGAGCTTCGGAGTCAGAACACCAGAGCCTATGCGGTAATCTCTGACCCCTGTGTACCCCCAAGAGAGGCTTTGCCCTCCCTGGACTCTCCTAAAGGTCAAATCCAGACTGTTTTCCCTGAACCGTCAAGGAAAAGCAATATCGTGGTTCCCCTCTCCCACAGGGAGAGGGGCCAGGGGTGAGGTCAGACCTAACCCCCGTCCCCTTCCCCGATGGGGAAGGGGAGAGCTAGCTAGTGTCATCTTAGGTAGTTGATGCCCATTTAGCCTTCGGGCACCACTACGGATGCCTCTCCGACAATTACCTCTTGCCCGTCCACCTTGCGACATCCCACCTGGCACTGGATATGGCGGCTCCCGTCCTCCACGGTCAGCCTGGTGATCCTGCCGAATGCTATCACATCCTCGCCGGGATACACGGGTGCCCTGAAGCGCACCTTCAGCCGCCCGCTTTCCAGCCAGCTCTTCCCGAAGGCCTGGGTCAGCATCTCGGAAAGGAAGGCCAGCACCAGCATACCGTGGGCCACGATCCTGCCGAAAGGACCCTGGGCGGCGAACTCTGCGTCCAGGTGGATAAGATTGCCGTCGCCGGAAACACGGGCATACCGGTTGATCTGGTCCTGGGTGACTGTCTTCCTGATCTCTGGAAGGGCCTGACCCTCTTCCACGCTTAGCCTACTTCCCTTGCCCTGGAACCAGGAGCGTGGTGCGGCCATCCAGAACACGCCGGTCAGCGTCGTCGCTGACGGCGAACTCCATGACCAAAAAGGTGCCATCCCGCCGGTGGCTGGCCTGCGTGACCTTCGCCCGGCAAGAGACGCTCTGCCCGCGAGCTACCGCCCGATGCGCCACCAGCTCTTGGGCAACGTGTATCGTACCCGGAGGCAGTGCCAACCCTCCCAGGACGGTACGCACCCCCAGGGCAGCCACGGCTGTATACGGAACGAGGTCGGTGTCGGCGTACACTTTGGAGGTGTCGCCCGCAACCGACAGGTACTCTCGTACCAGAGAAGCGTCCAGGTTGAATTTGACCTGGCCTAGCTCTTGGCCCGCAACGATACTGGAGACTCCCATGCCTTTGTACGCTCCTGAGATGAACTGCTCCATTTCTTCCCGCACGACAGCCCAATCAGACCCAAGACGTCACCGATTATAGGCGTCGCAGGCTAGTGAAATCAAGGCGGAGCGCATGCGAACCGATGGAGCCTGGCCCGCGCCCAACAGTGCCCCGCTCATGTGGTTCAACCCTTCGGCTCCGCTCAGGGCAGGCGGGCTCACCATGAGCGGGATTATTACGCCACTCAAAGGCAACCAGTACCGGTTGACAAAAGCGATAACATAGCTTAGACTTGCATGTAAGTAAACATTTACATGCTTGCAACTAAACGGCAGACCTCAGAGGTGCGGCGGAGGGAGTTGATTGACGAGGCACGCAAGATCGTTGCGTCCCGGGGGATGGAAGGCCTAACTATCAAAAACATAGCTAGAGCCGTCGGCATCTCTGAAGGGGCTATCTACCGTCACTTCCGTGGCAAGAACGAGATTCTCGTAGGCCTTGTGGATGAAGTGGGCGAAGTGATAGAAGAGCTAGTTCGAAAAGCGGAAGAGGATGCCCAGTCGCCGCTGGAGAAGCTGGAAGCCCTTTTGAAAGAGCACCTGTCTTCAGCGGAACGGCGGCACGGGGTTTCTTTCTTGGTAATAGCAGAGGTGCTACGCAACGGCAATCCCCACCTGCGCCACCGCATGCAAGGCGTAATCAATAGCTATTTAGCAAAGGTGGAGGAAATCTTAGAAGACGGGGTACGGCATGGCCAGATCAACCCTGAGTGCAACATAAATGCCGCAGCCATCGTATTCTTCGGCCTCATTCAGGGAGCCGTCATCCTTTGGCGCTTCGCAAGCCCAGAGCTTCCGCTGGCTGAGCGTTACCAGGTGCTGTGGCAAATATACAGGGACGGCGTCGTTCGCGCCGGCTAGACCTGGTAGTCAGTCTCTCAATGCTGCCACCTGCATATGCTCTGTGGTCAGGCCGTAGCCTGGTTCAGCTACTACCCGTCTTTTTAGGAGGGAACATGAGCCTGACGAACGCAAAGTTATCAGTAATAGGCCTGTGGAAGGTGTTTGGTCCACACCCGAAGCGAATCTTGCAGCCCGAATGGCGCAGCAGAAGCCGCAAAGAAGTTCAACAGGAGACCGGCCACGTCATAGCATTGAAAGACGTTACTTTTCACGTGCAGCAAGGCGAGACCTTTGTTGTGATGGGACTCTCTGGAAGCGGCAAGTCAACCCTAGTGCGCTGCCTTTTGCGACTGATCGAACCTTCCGAGGGCCAAGTGTTGGTGGATGGCGAAGACATAGTGCGGTATGGGTCGCGGCGCCTCACGCGGTTCAGAAGACGCAAGGCTGGAATGGTGTTCCAACGCTTCGGTTTGATGCCTCACCGTTGCGTGCTGGATAACGTGGCCTGGGGCCTAGAAATTCAGGGAGTTGATAGGAGAACACGGGAGCGCCGGGCACACGAGCTTTTGGAAACAGTTGATCTGGTGGGATGGGAGAACAGCTATCCCCATGAGTTGAGCGGCGGAATGCAGCAGCGGGTTGGGTTGGCCCGGGCTCTAGCCGCAGACCCGGAGATCCTACTGATGGATGAGCCTTTCAGCGCCCTGGACCCGCTCATACGCCGGGAGATGCAGGACGAACTCATCAGGCTTCAGGTCAAGATCAACAAGACCATTGTTTTCATCACCCACGACCTGGACGAGGCGCTCAAGCTGGGCAGCCGTATAGCAATCATGCGCGATGGTGAAATCATCCAGTGTGGTACGTCAGAAGAGATCATCATGTCCCCCGCGGACGAATACGTGGGCGAGTTTACCAGGGGTGTTCGCAAGGCTGATATCCTATCTGTGTCATCCATCATGAAACCGCCCAAGACCAGGGTCTATATCTGGCAAGGCCCGGCTCTAGCCTTGAATGCCATGCGCGAGGCAGAAGAGGAGTTCGCGTTTGTGGTGGACAGCCAAGAGCAGTTGCTGGGGGTCGTCACATTCCAGGCGGCCACCAAAGCTATAGATAGGGGAGCCTGGCGGCCTGACCTGCATGATCTGATAGAAAAGGCGCCGATGACGTTATTCCCTAATGCCCCTGTTTCGTGGCTTCTGAGCAAGCTCCTGGACTACGACTGGAGGTTGGAGGCTCTACCTGTGGTGGATAGTGAAGGCAAGCTGCTGGGTGAGGTGCACCGGACCGCGGTGCGGGGCATCACAACAGCCATAGCTACGCCCAACGCCAAGGAAAAGGCAGCGCAGTCGGCATAGGGATGCCTGCGTATCCTTGGACACGGAACTGTGACCCAACAACCGTAGCCAGGGGACACCTATTGTACTCCTATGGTTCGTTTGGGGAAGGAATGGAGTCGCAAAAACGATGAGGATGAAAGAGAGACCTACCGCTAGCCCTGGCAAGCCAATCGAAGCCACCTGGTTTGGTAGCCTGATTTCGCGGGCCAAGGCGTTCCCCAAATGGGGCGTGCTCGCACTCTTCCTGTTGCTGATAGGCAGCCAGCTTTCCTCTTTCGGGAAGATCCCAGATAGCTGGATAGTAGGGGCTAAATTCTCCCACTGGGTGGACGGCGCAGTGGACTGGATGGTGGTCAACTGGGACCCCTTCTTCAGAGCTGTGAACGTCGCGGTGCTCCATTATCTGCTGCTGCCGCTGGAGAAATGGCTGCTCTCGTTGCCATGGTGGCTGGTAGTAGTTGGCGTAGCACTGGCCGCCTACCGCATAGTTGGCGCTGCATTCGCTCTGCCAGCAGCGGCTATGGTCATGCTGCTGGTGGTCTTTGGCCTGATGGACCTCGCCATGACCACCCTGGCCATCGTCACAGCATCCACGGTGCTGGCGGTGGCACTGGGAATCCCTACGGGTATCATGGCTGCCAAGAGCAGGCACTTTGATGCCATGCTGAGGCCGGTGCTGGACACCATGCAGACCATGCCCAGCTTTGTATACCTTATTCCTATCCTGATGCTCTTTGGCCTTGGGAAGGTACCCGCGGTCATAGCTGTTGTCATTTACGCCGTGCCTCCCGTCATACGCCTGACCAATCTGGGCATACGCCAGGTGGACAGCAGCATCGTGGAGGTGGCGCGGGCCTTTGGCGCCACCCCAATCCAACTGCTGGTCAAGGTGCAGTTCCCACTGGCGCTGCCCACCATCATGGCTGGCCTGAACCAGACCATCATGATGGCACTGGCAATGGTGGTGGTCGCATCCATGATCGGTGCTAAGGGTTTAGGTGTGGAGGTCCTCAACGGTATTGCCAGGCTTGAGGTTGGCCGGGGTCTGCTGGGCGGCATCGGCATCGTGATCATGGCTGTCATCTTGGACAGAATCACGCAGGGGATGGCCAAGCCCCGTCGTCGGGCCAGGGCATCAGCATAGCGTGCCAGTTTTGTCTGCCGCAAATGGCAGCGGCAACAGTTCGAAACACGATATCTGGTTGAAAGGAGCAAACATGATGAGGACGATTATCATACCTAAGCTGAGGTTAAGTCTGATATTGATGGATGCCAGAGTATCCATTATGGCGA
>JAUSCR010000168.1 GCA_030651175.1 Dehalococcoidia bacterium | reverse complement strand
AAGCCAGCCACCCCCTCGCTACGATAGGCCGCCAGGAGGCGCCAGACCTGGCGCTCGCCCACCCCCAGCAGCTTCGCCGCCTGCGCCACTCCCCACTCCTTCACCAGCACCTTGTTCAACACCTGTACCCGTCGCTGTTCTTTGTTGCTCAATATCAATCCTTCCATGGACTGACATTTTGCCTGAACAGTTAAGGACTGACATTATCACTGACCAATGGCACGCAAGAGGCAAACGTTGACCGTTTCCCATCAATCCACTAGAATCCTTCTACTTTACACAACTGCCATTGCAAGACGTCTTTACCTTGTATTCAGCTTCCTGGCAGGCTGCTGAAAAAGGGGAGTCCAGAGGGGCGAAGCCCCGGAGCTTGCCCTGAGCGAAGCTGAAGGGGTGGGGGTCTGGGGGTATCCCCCAGATATACTTTTTACCCCCTTCCTGGCCAGGCCTGTCCTGAGTAGGCCGAAGGAACTGGGGTGAGGGGAATGGTCGAAGGAGTTTTCCCTCAGCTTCCTAATCACGGCGAATATGGAGGGTGCCAGTATAGCTGAGGCCCAGGGGCAAGGCACACCCGGATAAAGGAGCCAACTTGCTGCCAGAAGAGGTAGGCCGTATCGCCACCACGGCGCGACGCCTTCAGGAGAACGTAGAGCGCGTCATTGTGGGCAAGAGCGACGTGGTTGCCCTGACGCTGGTGGCTGTCCTCTGCGAGGGCCACCTGCTCATTCAGGATGTGCCAGGAACCGGCAAAACCATGTTGGCCAAGGCCATCGCCCGTTCTTTGAACTGCTCCTTCCGCCGGGTGCAGGGTACGCCGGACCTCCTGCCTTCGGACATAACAGGCACCTACGTGTTCAACCAGCAGACATCCACGTTCCAGTTCCGGCCCGGCCCCATCATGGCCCAAACCCTCTTGGTGGACGAGATCAATCGCGCCACGCCGCGTACCCAGGCGGCCCTGCTGGAAGCGATGCAGGAGCGGCAGGTGACTGTGGAGGGCGAGACAATGGCCCTGCCCAGGCCCTTCCTTGTAATGGCCACCCAGAATCCCATTGAACTGGAGGGCACCTTCCCTCTGCCGGAAGCCCAGCTAGACAGGTTTCTCATGCAGGTGAGCCTGGGATACCCATCCCAAGAGGAGGATCGCCTCATCTTGCGGCGCTTTCGTGAGAAAGACCCCTTGGAGGAACTGGAACCTGTTGCCCAGAGCAGTGAGCTTGTGGAGCTGCAACACCTGGTACGCAAGGTCCACGTCGCACCTCCCGTGGAGGACTACATCATCGCTCTGGTGCACGCCACACGCTCTCATCCTTGGGTAGACCTGGGAGCCAGCCCCAGGGCCATGCTGGCCCTGTACAGGACAGGACAGGCCCTGGCCGCCGTACGAGGCCGTTCATACGCCATCCCCGACGACATCAAGGCCATGACTCCCTACGTTATGGCGCACCGCATCATCCCCAAGACACTGGGTCATCTCCGGGGGCACACCGTCCCGGACATCCTAAAAGAGGTGTTGGAAAGCGTGCCGGTGCCCGTGGAGGAAGAGGCGGGTGCGGCGGATGTCCGCCCGCAGTGAAACACAATGGGAAAGTTCTGGCTGTTTGCTGCGGTTGTGATGGTGCTGGCGGGCGCCCCCCTGGGATCGGCGCCGCTGTTGATGGCGGGGTCGCTAATACTGGTCCTGGCGGCTGTTTCCAACCTGTGGACTAAGTACTCCCTTGCCAGGGTGGAGTACCACCACTCCCTAAGCTCTTACCGCGCCTTCACAGGTGAGGAGCTTATCTTCTCAACCAGGTTGACTAACCGGAAGTTCCTTCCACTCCCATGGGTCCAGGTCAACGACGAGATCCCAAAGGAGGTCAGACCCGTTCAAGGCCGCACCAGTCCAGCACCACACCCTGGACGGGTTGGTATCACCAGCCTCCTCTCCATGGGCTGGTACCATCAAGTGACCCGCACTTACACCCTACGTTGCGAACACAGGGGCATCTTCTACCTGGGTCCCGTGCGTATCCGCTCAGGCGACCTCTTCGGAATGTCCAGCACCGAGATGCGCATGGAGCGCGACCTCCTCCTGACAGTGTATCCTCGTGTGTTGCCTCTCGTGGACTCCAGGCTTCCTTTCTGGGAACCTTACGGCAACGTCCGCGTCCGTCGGACCCTTTTTGACGATGTGACCAGGCCCGTGGGTAGCCGGGACTATGTGGTCGGAGACAGCCTGAGATACGTGCACTGGAAGTCCACCGCACGCCTGGGGCGCTTACAGACCAGACTATTCGATGCCTCCACCACAGCGAATTTCGTTCTATTTTTCGGCGTGCGCACTATGGAGCACCCGCTCCAGGGGACCATACCCCAACTGCTTGAGATGGGCGTCCTGACTACGGTTGCCTTGGCCAACTACGCTCTGGAGAAAGGCTACCCGGTGGGAGTCTACGTCAATCAAACCTCTCGCCTCACGTCACACTTCTTGGAGGTGCAGCCCGCCAGACATTCAGAACAGCTCACCCGCATCCTGGAGGTGATGGCCCAGGTCCACCCAGAGGACTCTATTCCCCTGGCGAGCCTGATCCTGGAGCAGAGCAGGAATCTGCCGTGGGGAACCACAATCATGGTGGTGACGGCAATACCCGATGCCGCAACGCTGAATGTCCTGGGGCGACTGCGACGCGCTGGATGGGGAGTCTCACTGGTGCACATAGGCGGGCCTGCTGGCAACGTTGCCGGTGGCATTCCCACGTACGCGGTGTCCGGCGCTGTAGATTGGCAACATGTCCAGGAGGTGACGTTGCATTGAAGGGCGTATCCGCTCCCGCGGGGCAAGCCCCTACTGAGTCGGCGGACCTGGGCGGCCTGGTTTCGTACTGGCTCAGCTCCGGTCACCTGCTGCTCCTGGCCGTGCTGCTTGTGGAAGGGCTGTGGTTCTATGCGTGGATGGTGTGGCTGGGTCTCTGGGGTGGATTTGGGTTTGGAGAGGTGCCACTGGGTGTATGGTCCACGCTGTTCCTCCTCTGGAGCAGCTTCCACACCGTTCAGATTCTGGGGCAACAGCGCTGGAGCACCAAGAAGGCACGCTTTGTCGCCGGGCTCTTCAGCGCCATGTTGCTGGCCGTGGTGGCCAGGCTGGAAAACGGCGGCGGCTACGGCCTGCTTGACCTGGGGTGGACCGGGTTTGCAGCCCACAACCTGGCGGGTACTTTCCCTTCCGCTCTCCAGATCACACTGCTTGGCAGCGCCTATTTGTGGTGGCGCGGCTACCGGCTGGCCCAGGAAGGTCTCAACCAGGAACAGGTGCTTCACTCCTTCCTGGTGGGGTTAGGCGGCTTGATCCTTGGTCTGATGGCGTGGGAGATGGCCTTCAGGTCCGGCGTAGGCTTTGCCACAACCCGGTGGCACGCCCTGGCAATCGTCGTAATCTTCTTCGCCGCCGCGGCCTCAGCGCTCGCCATGAGCCACCTCATGAGAGTCAGGGCCGAAATGGCAGAGCTAGGGGAGGTTCCACAGGTCTCTGGCAACCGGTGGTCGGCGGTCTTGCTTGGAGTGGTGACAGCGACGCTGATGGCTGGCGCCATTCTGTCTGGTGTGTTCTCAGTGAACTTCTGGTCGGTCTTGCTGCGCTTGCTTTCCCTGGTTTCATACGGCGTGGCGTTCCTGCTTTACTACCTGATGCTGCCCATAGCATATCTGGTTGCAGTGCTGATCTATGCCGTACAGTGGTTGCTGGCCAAGCGCGGGCCTGTTGCCCAGCCCCAAATCCAGCTCCCTGACCTGAGCGCGCTTCGGGCCATACCTCAAGAGGGCCGTGAAATTGCTGTTCCTCTCTGGGTCATACTGCTGAAATGGGGCCTGCTGCTCCTTATCCTGGCCCTGGCAGTCCGCTTTCTTGCTCACCTGCTCCTGAAGCGCCGCCGGGGAGCCGTCCAGCAGGCAGGCTTCACGGAACTCCACGAGTCCGTTGGCTCTTGGAGGGATTTCGTTCGGGACATCCTCCTGGGCATCTTTCGCCTGTTCTTCTGGTTCCGGGACCAGGGGCAGCGCGCACGATCCCGGGTACCCACACGGGCGCATTCCAGGCACGACTCACCAGAGCATGAGATGGAGGTGCGGGAGATGTACGCCACTTTGCTGGATGAGGCGCGTACCGCCGGCTTCCCTCGCAGAGCCAAAGAGACGCCCAATGAGTACCTGGACACCCTGAGACGCCATTTCCCCACCGAAGGAGATGCC
>JAUSCR010000159.1 GCA_030651175.1 Dehalococcoidia bacterium | reverse complement strand
GCCCGTATGGTTCGACATGTTCCTACGAGCGGAGTATAATCGCGCTCATTTCCTTCGACAGTTTGGCAAGCTCACTACCTGCAAGCTCTCAGGATGATCGGGATTATACATCGGGCAAGAACTTCGGTTTGTTTTGGCAATGAAACAGCCAGCGGACAAAGAGAGTAATCTCCGGACGCCGACGCCTCTGGGGGCGCATCTGCTGGAGATATACCAGCGGCTTTACCAGCTACACGGGCCTCAGCACTGGTGGCCGGGAGACGGCCCTTTCGAAACAATCATCGGGGCCATTCTCACGCAGAACACCGCCTGGAAGAACGTGGAACGCGCCCTGGACAATCTAAAGACCGCCCAGGCGCTTTCCCCCCAGCGGCTGCGGGAGCTACCGATAGAGGCTCTGGCACAGCTCATACGCCCCAGCGGATATTTCAACACCAAGGCCAGAAAGCTGAAGGCCCTTGCCCACCACCTGGGCGACCGCTACCAAGACGACCTGGCCGCGTTCCTGTCCAAGGAAACGGCGCTCTTACGGCAGGAGCTGCTCGCTATCTACGGCATCGGAGAGGAGACGGCGGACGACATTCTGCTCTACGCCGCCTGCCTGCCGTCCTTCGTCATAGACACGTACACGCGCCGCATCGTGCGCCGCCTGGGCGTAGCCCCCCAGAAGGACAGCTACGGCGCTTTCCAGAGCCTGTTTCATGAGAACCTCTACCCGGACGCCAATCTGTTCAACGAGTATCACGCGTTGCTGGACAGGCATGCCAAGGAAACGTGCCGGAAATCGCCGCTATGCGATAGCTGCTGCCTGGCGGATCTCTGTCCCACTGGAAAGAGTGCAGTGAAGGATGGGGTGGTTGCGCAGCCTTAGTGGGGTGTATGCCTTGTACGTATTTCGTCTTGTGAGGCGCGTCGCAAGAATGCTAACGTATTCTGGACTTACCGCGGCATCGGGTCTGCAGAGAAAGTAGGAAACTGGTGGCCAAAAGTGCTTGACACGTAGTGCAGGGAGTGGTATGTTGAATACGCCCCAAGTAACCAAGGGACATGGTTCGTACGCTGGTACACTCCGCCAACGGGTTTCGGCTCTAGGTACGAGTGGTCGGTAGGCGGGCAGTGGAGATCAGGTTACTTGGGGCTTCTGTTTCTTCGGTTGTCGCCCCGCGGCTCAGATGATTCCCCCGGTCGCAATATGCCTATGAATGGCATATTCCTGTACCGTTCTAGATAGTCCAGCCCGTAGCCCACCAGAAACTCATCTGGGGCCTCAAAGCCCACGTAGTCCAGCTTCACGTCCGTTAGGCGTCGCACCTGCTTGTCCAGCAGCGTGCACACCTTCAAGCTGGCGGGGCCCTGAGCCTGAAGGTAGCGCACCAGGTAGCCCAATGTCATGCCCGTGTCCACAATGTCCTCTATCAGCAGCACGTGCCGTCCCGCTATGGCTACATCGGGGCCTTTGTTGATTTGCGCTGTGCTTGCCCCGTCCTGATTGCCACCGTAGTAGGACACAGACATGAAGTCCACCGACAGCGGCAGCGTAATCTGGCGCATTAGATCGGCCATGAAGCAGAAGACGCCGCGCAGCACTCCGATGAGGACCAGGTCTTGGCCGGCGTAGTCCTGGGATATGGTCCGTCCCAACTCGGTGACGCGCCGGTCAATCTGGGGTTTCGTGAACAGCACGCGCTCCACGCCAGGGATGTCGGCCTGCGCCAGCGGCCCGAAACCGTATTTGGCCAGAAGACGGTGGATGTCCCTGCGATACAGCAGCTTTATGTTGATGTCGGGATACAGGTCACGGATCTCGCGCAGCTTGCGGTTCTTATCAGTCACCAGGCTCTGCTTCATCGTAGTGAGCTCTACGTACAGGTCCAACTCTGGCAGGTAAAAGTCCGGTGTGAACATCTCCACAACCCGGTCCCCATCCCAGCGCAGAGGAAAAGAGCGCGGCTCATACAGCCACTGCACTCCGTAGAAGTTCAGAATCCGGGTAAAATCGTCCTCGCTGGGGTGGGAGAAGGGTCGGTGCGTGGTAGGGACAGGGAGATGGTCCACGGGCGCCGCCAAGGGGACGGATGGCTGCCTGGGGTAACGCGGCCTGGGGGCCGCAGGCTGGGAGAGTACGCCCTCTGGGGCAGCGGGTGTCCCACTGAAAGGCGCTGGGCTGGTTGCCGCCTCTGATTGGCCGTCCATGTCTGGGAGAGGCGGGCGGTCCGTGAGCAACGGACGAGCGGAGAACGACCTGTTTGCTGTGCGCCGCCGTGGCCGCCGCACAGGCGTAGTGGTCTGATTTGCTGGGGGTTCGCTTTGGTTAGCTGGGGGGAAAACCTCTTGAGACAAGTTCGCTCGCCCTTTGGCTTTCTACCTATGATAGCTGGTTTTGCACTTGTAGGCAACCTCAATTAGTGGATGACTATGATGCCTGTGGCCAATATATGCCTATCTATGGCAGATCAGTTGCCATGCACATGCCGCCTACGCAGGAGGCACTTGCATCAGCTCGATCCGCACGTCGTCCGGTGCACGAACGAAGACGATCTTCATGCCGGTGGGCATGGTGCGCAACGGTTCCAGGACCTCCAGCCCCTTGGCTTGCAGGCGCGCCAGCAACCCTTCCAGGTCATCGGCTTGCAGGCCGAAGTGCTCCAGGCCCAGGTGCATCTCAGCGGAGCCCCTGCGCAGGTTTTGGCCTGGGGGTGGAGATGAGACGTTCAACCTGGTTCCTCCCATGTCCACTGCCACGGTGAGGCCTGCCGGCGATTCTGTCTCCCGCACGATCTTGGCCCCGAACATGTCCACGTACCAGGCAGCGGTCTTTTTGGGATTGGTGCACCGTAGATGGATATGGTTAAGCGCCAGCATGGTTCCTCCCTGAGAAGTAGATTTTTGGCACTGAGCATAGTATGTTGCCCATACTAGCAGTTGCCCGCCGCCGTGACCAGGAGCTATTTCGCCCTGTTGGAATTATCCCGTTCACTTCTTTCACAGGCTCTCAAGATGGGCGGGGTGTTTGCTCCGCTCATGGTGAGCAGAATCTCGCCTTGCCCTCCTCCAGCCAGCGTCGCTCCTCATCGGTAAGGGCCGCATTCTCCAATAGGTCTGGGCGGCGCGCCAAGGTGCGCAGCAACGCCTGCCGCCGCCGCCATTTGGCAACGGCCTGGTGGTCGCCGGAGAGGAGAACGTCTGGCACGGGCCAGTCTCGGAACTGTGCGGGCCTGGTGTATAGAGGATGCTGCAAAATGCCAGTAGCGTGGGAGTCTTCTCCGGCGGACTCCTCATCCCCCAAAACGCCAGGCACCAGTCGTGCCACGGCGTCCACCACCACCATGGCTGCCAGCTCGCCGCCCGATAGCACGTAGTCGCCGATACTCAGCTCCTCCGTTGCCAGGTGCTCGCGGATCCGTTCGTCCACGCCTCCGTAGTGGCCACAGATAAGGGCAATGGCAGGCTGTGCAGACAGCCTCTTCGCGTGGGCCTGGCTGAACACCTTGCCCTGGGGCGTGAGCAGCACGACTGGACAGGAAGGCGGAGCGCCCACCACCGACTCCACTGCCTCGAAGAGCGGCTCCGGCTTGAGGACCATTCCGGGGCCGCCGCCGTACTGTGCGTCATCCACGGTGTGGTGGCGGTCGTGGGTGTAGTCACGGAACTGGTGGAGGTGGATGGTGAGTAGCCCGCGGGCTACCGCCCTAGCGATGATGCTTTCGCCAAAGGGCCCAACGCACATCTGAGGGAAGAGGGTGAATATGTGGATTTGCATGGTAGGACGCCTTCTCTTATGATCGGCCTATCAGGTTGTCACTCCGCTCATTTCCTTCGACAGGCTCAGGATGAGCGGGGTAACGCCAGCTCAGGCCTCATGGGGCGGGGGAGTCTCCCGAAGCATGTCCAAGGCGTGGGGGATGGCGGGCAACACCACCTCCAGGCACTCCTGCACCGCCTTGGGGCTGCCGGGAAGGTTGATGATAAGGGTGTGCCCGCGGACTCCCACCACGGCGCGGCTCACCATGGCTAGGGGCGTGTACTTGATGGTCTGGATACGCATGGCTTCCGCCATGCCTGGCACCTCACGTTGCACCACGGCGCGAGTGGCTTCTGGGGTAACGTCGCGCTTGGTGAGGCCCGTGCCTCCGGTGGTGACGATGAGGTCCAGGCCATCCTCGTCGGCCCATCGGCGCAATCGGTCCTCCAGGACCGGCTGCTCATCAGGCACGATCTCGTAACGCCGGACCTCGAACCCTTGCGCCGTAAGCATCTCGCGGATGCGCTGGCCGCTGGTGTCCTGGCGCTTGCCCTGGGAACCCAGGTCGCTGCTTGTGAGGATACCCAAGGTAGGCATGGCGCCACCATGATAGCACGGTTCGACCATCCCCTTGTCCCCCTTCCTGCCAGAGCTTGTCCTTGAGCGTAGCGAAGGAAAGGGGGTGGAAAAGAAATCTGGGGGTACCCCCAGACCCCCACTCCTTCGACTTCGCTCAGGACAGGCGCCGGGGCATAGCCCCTCTGGACTCCCCTTTTTCAGCAACCTGCTAGTATGCGCCAAGTCCACCAGGCGGTAAAATAGTAGGAAACAGTAGAACAAATGTTTGCTATCCGCAACTTTGGCCCAGCAAAATGAGGAATTGTTACTAAAATCCGTCCAGCAGCTATTGACATTATCTAGGCGCTATGGTAAAACTTAGCAAGTTTAGTAATTATTCAGTCGGTCGGCTCTTCCGAAAGGGGCAGTTCCTTGGCTCCCCAGTGGCCATCCTACATCGGTGAGGCGGTTGATTCTCACCACATGTCCGCGCTCCCAGCGGAGGTGATGGACATGCTGGCCGTGGGCCCTGGAAGCCGGTGTGTGGACGCGACTCTAGGGGATGGCGGGCACGCCGCAGCCATTCTGGAGGCCACCGCCCCCGACGGCAAGCTGCTGGGCATAGACGCCGACCCCCAGGCCCTGGAGCGTGCCCGCAAGCGCCTCAGCGCCTTTGGCGACAGGGCCATTCTGGTAAACGACAACTTTGCGAACATGGAAGCCATCGTGGAGCGCCATAGCTTCCGTCCTGTCCTGGCAGTTCTGATGGACCTGGGCCTCTCCTCCTGGCAATTGGAGTCTGGTGGAAGAGGGTTCAGCTTCCGCGAGGATGTCGGCTTGGACATGCGCCTGAGCCCATCTCAGCCCGTTACCGCCTCTGATGTGGTCAATACGTACTCCCAGGTTGAGCTGCAACGGATAATCTCCACCTACGGCGAGGAGCACCAGGCGCGGCGCATAGCCGCTGCCATAGTGCGGCAGCGGCCCATAGGAACGGCTCTGCAACTGGCCCAGGCTATCGAGGCAGCGGTCCCGCGCCGCGGCCAGCGGATCCATCCAGCGACACGTACATTCCAGGCTATCCGGGTGTTTGTGAACCGCGAGTTGGAAACACTGGAGTCGGCGCTGGAGCAGGCGGTGCGCGTGTTGGAGCAGGGAGGCAGGCTGGTGGTCATAGCATACCACTCGCTTGACGACCGTCTAATAAAGACATTCCTGCGCAGGGAATCACGGGACTGCATCTGCCCTACCGGCCAGCCTACATGCACCTGCGAACACCGGGCTAGTGTAAGGCTCCTGACCAAGAAGGTCGTAAAGCCGTCGGCTGCGGAGGTTCGTGAGAACCCCAGGGTGCGTAGTGCGCGGCTAAGGGCATGTGTGGCGCTGGGGCAGGCGCAATGAATAGCGGTTTATTGCTAAAGAATGGCCAAGAAGTTAAGGGGCCAGGGAGATAACAATGTTGAATGGCAACCTGTATATGGCCATAGACGTAGGGAGCACCAAGGTCTGTACCCTCGTTGCGCAGGTGACTTCCGGCGGAGAGCTAGAGATAGTCGGCACCGGCGTGGTGCCGTCCCGGGGCATGCGTAAGGGTCTGGTGGTAAACATAGACGAGTTGGCGCAGGCAATACGAGCCTCCGTAGAGGACGCTGCCGAGGATGTGGACAGGGAGCTGCCCGGGGCATGCGTCGGCGTTACGGGAGGTCACATCAGCAGCCTCCGTACCACCGCTACCCTCAGCAACCTGAATGGAAGCGACCAGCGGGTCATCACCAGAAGGGAGATGGAGCTGGTGGTCAAACACTCTTATCCCAAGCTGGCCCCTGGACAGGAACTCCTGCACGTCATACCCACACACTACACGGTGGATAGCGTTCATGGAGTCCGGAACCCGTCGGGGCTCAAAGGGCATCAGCTTACCGTAGATGCTCATGCCGTGGTGGGCGAGGCCGCTTCTCTGGACAACATAGCGCGTGCCGTGGAGCAGGCCGGGGTCACAGTAAGGAGCATGGTGCTGGAGCCACTGGCCAGCGCTGAGGCGGTCCTGAGCGCGGAAGAGAAAGAGTCAGGAGTGATCCTGGTAGACATAGGTGGTGGGACCACCGACGTGGCGGTATTCCGGGACGGAGCGATGGTCTACACGGCGGTAATCCCAGTAGGTGGCTACCAGTTCACCAACGATGTGGCCATAGCTCTGAGCGTCCCATACGAATCCGCCGAGATAGCCAAGCTACGCCACGGCCATGCTGTTCCCGAGATGGTGGACGCCAACGAATCGGTGGAGATCAAGGGGCACGAGGGCGAACTGCCACACCTGGTGCGTAGCCGAGACCTGTGCCGCATCCTAAACGATCGTGCCACTGAACTCCTGCGGCTGGTGCTGCTGAAGGTGCGAGATAGCGGTCTTCAGACAATGCCATCCGCGGGCCTGGTGTTCACCGGTGGCGGGGCCAACCTGGCGGGGTGGACGGACTTGGCCAAGGAGATGGTCCCCGGCCCGGTACGCATTGCTGCCCCCAAAGACATTCCGGGGCTTCCCAGCGAGTTGAAGAGCCCCGCCTACTCCACCAGCGTCGGCATACTTCTGTGGGGGATCAATCACCCCACGGAGCAACAGGCATACCCACATAGGAATGGACAAGGACTGTTCACGAGAAGCCGGTGGTGGCTCCACAGGCTGGGGCAGTTCGCAGGGTCTAGAAGCTAAGAGCGCTAAGTGTAAGGAGGGAGCAATGATCTCACAGGACGGACAACCCAACGGCGAGGCCCAGCTGGGAAAGGCAACGGTTAAGGTGATTGGTGTCGGCGGCGGCGGAAGCAACGCTGTTTCCCGGATGTACCGGGAACGCATTGAGGGCGTGGAGTATATGGTAATCAACACCGACGCCCAGCACCTGTTGAAAAGCGACGTACCTAGCAGGATACGGATCGGCGACAAGCTGACCCGCGGCCTTGGGGTGGGAGGAGACCCCGCGAAGGGGGCAGAGGCGGCGGAAGAGAGCCGCGAGGAGCTGTACGAGGCGGTCCGAGGCGCAGACATGGTATTCCTTGCCACGGGCATGGGCGGCGGCACAGGCACAGGCGCTTGCCCCGTAGTGGCCGAAATCGCCAAAGAGACGGGAGCACTCACCATTGCCATCGTGACAAAGCCTTTCAGCTTCGAGGGGCACAAGCGCCGCAAGCAGGCTGAGGATGGCATCCAGCGCCTCAAGGAACGGGTGGACTCCCTGGTGGTCATCCCCAACGACAGGCTCCTGGAGATGTGCGGCACAGACATCACCGCTGACGCCGCGTTCAGGATGGCGGACGACGTCCTGCGCCAGGGCGTGCAGGCCATTGCGGAGCTGGTGACCGAGGCTGGAACCATCAACCTGGACTTCGCCGACATCAAAGCTGTCATGGGCGGAGCGGGGACAGCATGGATGGCCATTGGCACCGGCCGTGGAGATAACCGCGCCGCCGAGGCTGCCAGAGCGGCCATCTCCAGCCCGATGCTGGAAGGGTCCATTGATGGGGCCAAGGGTGTGCTGTTCAACGTTACCGGCGGCAGCGACCTAACACTACAAGAGGTCCACGCCGCAGCCCAGGTAATCGAGCAGGTGGTAGACCCCAACGCCAACATCATATTCGGGATGGTGAACGACCCGAAGATGGAAGACGAGGTGAAGGTCACAATCATAGCTACGGGGTTCTCTGGGGCAGAGACGTTCCTGCCCAAGGAAGACTCCCTCTTCTCCCAACTGGGGATGAGCTCAGTCAACGATACCGAGGCCCTGGATATACCGCCGTTCCTACGGAGAGTTCCCGCTATGCGCCGCAGGGGGCGGTAGGGGAGGCGGTAGCTAAAAATGGTGACAATTCTCCGGTGCCTATGGTTTAGCACTAAATTTTATCCAGGGGACCACATGGCAGCCGGAGAACAAAGCAGGTAGCCCTGCTAACCCTCCAACAGGGTGGCCTTCCGATCGAAGACCGAGGAGCTAAGCTCCTCGGTCTTCTTTTTGTGGTTATCCCTTGAAGTTACGTGTGTTACCTAAGTTCTTAACTGATCGCCTGTCCCGCTCATTTCCTTCGACAGGCTCAGGATGAGCGGGAACATGACTCCGCTCGTGGTGAGCTTGTCGAACCATACGAGCGGAGCACGGGTCAGCTGCAATCCTTCGTCCACCTAAGCACTTGCTGACGACGCAGTCCGCCATATTCCCCACTACATCTTGTGCTTCTCTCATAACTGTCCACAAAATAGGGCCTTGTGCCCTTGACAAACAGATAATGCAGTGTCACAATCGCCTTGTCCCTGTCAATGCTAGTTGTCAACTATAGTGATTGGCTTAGACGCTAATACAAGAGCTAGTAGGCTGCGGGAAAAGGGGTGTCCAGAGGGGCGAAGCCCCGTTGGCAGGGGTCTGGGGGTGTCCCCCAGTTCTCTTTTCCGCCCCTTTCCTGGCCAGGAAGGGGGTCAGGGGGATAGTCGAAAGTATATGGTCTGTCCATACTGCGGCCACAACGACTCGAAGGTCATTGACTCCCGCGACGCAGGCGAAGGCATACGCCGTCGGCGGGAGTGCCTTCAGTGCGGCCTGCGCTTCACCACCTACGAGCGCATCCAGACCACTGCCCTGCTGGTGGTGAAGCGTGATGGACGCAGAGAGGAGTTCAACCGGGACAAGCTGATGAACTCGCTGCGCATAGCGTGCGCCAAGCGGCCCCTGCCCACCGGCGCTATCGAGAGGGTGGTCAGCGACATTGAGGGGGAGCTACAGAAGCTGGGCCGTGCGGAGATACCAAGCTCAACCGTAGGCGAGATGGTGATACAGCGGCTGAAGAGCCTGGACCGGGTGGCGTATATCAGATTTGCCAGCGTCTACCGGGACTTCGCCGACCTGGAAACGTTCAAGGAAGAGGTGGAGGCCATGCTGTCGGCGAAGGCGGGGGCAGGCAGGCAGGCACCGGAGAACCAGCCTCCGCTGTTCCAGATGGACAACGGCCTGGCAGAGCGCAGGCCACGGCGAAGGGGCCGTCCGCCAAAGGTGAGGGGGTAATGGAACGGATATTGGAATGTCATTCTGAGGGATGCCCGATTCCATCGGGACGACCGAAGAATCTAAGGCATAGGCTTTAGATTCTTCGCTGCGCTCAGAATGACATACAAGAAAGAGAATGACAGAGAGCGAATCACAATGGTTAGCAATATAACAATCACCAAACAAAGGCCCTCAGCCACGGTTGGACGGCTGGGGGCAACCGTCCAATGTATAGATCTCAGCCTTCACAGGGCTGCGGCCTCAGCAAAGTAACTGACCTATGTCTAGAAAGAACAGCAATGACTACCCTAAACCTTACAGATAACGCCATCACCATTCTCAAGGCCCGCTACCTCATCGGCGACGAGACGCCGGAGGGCATGTTCCGCCGCGTGGCCCGCGCCGTGGCCCAGGCAGAAGCACCCGATGACCAGGCCAAGTGGGAGGAGACCTACTACGACCTCATGGTCTCTACGCGGTTCCTCCCCAACTCGCCTACCCTGTTCAACGCCGGCACCGGCCAGGGGACACTCTCTGCCTGCTTCGTCATACCCATTGACGACACCATGGAAAGCATCATGCAGGCGGCCACGGCTTCGGCCATGATCCAGAAGTACGGCGGCGGCCTGGGCTACGCCTTCAGCCAACTGAGACCAAGGGGCAGCAAGATCGCCACCACCCAGGGCAAGGCCTGCGGCGCTATAGCCGTCCTGAAGATGCTCAGCTCCCTCTCCGACATGATCACCCAGGGCGGAAAGCGGCACGGCGCCAACATGGGCATCCTGCACGTGTCCCACCCGGAGGTCATGGACTTCATCCACATGAAGGATGACAACAAAACGGCCCAGAACTTCAACATATCAGTGGCCGTGACCGACGCATTCATGAAGGCGGTGGAGAACGACGGCCAGTGGCAGCTCGTTGACCCGACCTCCGGCCAGGTAACCGAAACCCTGCCGGCGCGTCGCATCTGGGACGAGATCATCCGCTGCGCATGGAGCACCGGCGACCCCGGCCTCTACTTCATAGACGAGGCCAACCGCCACAACCCAACGCCGCACCTGGGCAACCTGGACAGCACCAACCCCTGCGGCGAGGTGCCCCTGCTGGCCAACGAGGCTTGCAACCTGGGTTCCATTGACCTGGGCAGGTTTGTGGTGGATGGGCATCATCGCGTTCCATCCTTCGACTTCAAAGGGCTGGAGGAGGTCACGCGCATCGCCGCCCGTTTCCTGGACGACGTTGTGACTGTCAACTCCTTCCCAGTCCCGGAGGTGCAGGAGGCCGTAGCCAGGACCCGCAAGACGGGACTGGGGGTCATGGGATGGCACGACGCCCTCATCCAGCTTGGCATCCAGTACGACTCAGAAGAGGCGGTGGCCCTGGGTGAGAAAGTGATGGGTACAATCAACCGTGTGGCAAAAGAGGTATCGCTGGAGCTTGCAAAAGAGCGTGGCCCCTATCCTGCCTGGATACCCTCCTCCAAGAACGAGCCGCCCATACGCAACGCCACCCGCACCTGCATAGCGCCCACTGGGACCATCAGCGCCATCGCCGGGGCAAGCAGCGGCATCGAGCCTATCTTTGCATTGGCGTTCGTCAAGAACGTCCTGGACGGCAAGCACCTGCGGGAGGTCAACCAGAACTTCCTGCGCATCGCCCATGAACGTGGCTTCTACTCCGAGGAGTTGATGGACCAGGTGGCCAAGACCGGGTCATGCCAGCAGTTGGAGCAGGTGCCGGATGACGTGAAGCTGCTGTTCAAGACCGCCCTGGAGATAGACTACCCGGCCCACGCGCGGATGCAGGCGGCGTTCCAGGCGCATACGGACCTGGCGGTAAGCAAGACAATCAATATGCGCAACGAAGCCACGGTAGCGGACGTGGCCCGCGCCTACTGGATGGCCTACGAGAACAAGTGCAAGGGCATCACCGTCTACCGCGACGGCTCCAAGCCCATGCAGGTGCTGGAGGTGGAGGGCAAACAAGCAAGCGGCCAAGCGGGCTATGCTGAAGGACGCGTGCTGGAGAAGCCCAGGGAGCGGCCTGTGTCAATGCAGGCGGTCGTCGAACGTGTCCGAACCGGCCACGGCAACACATATGTCACCATCAGCTTCGACGATCAGAAGCGCCCCTTCGAGGTGTTCACAACGCTGGGCAAAGCTGGTAGCTGCGACTCGGCCAACCTGGAGGCGGTGAGCCGCCTGGCGTCCCTGGCGCTGCGCTCCGGGATACGCGCGGACCAGGTGATAGAGCAGCTCCAGGGCATCACCTGCCACCCGGTGTGGGACCAGGGCGTGCAGGTGCGCTCGGCGCCGGATGCCGTGGCGCTGGCCCTGAAGAAGCACGCCACACCAACGGGAACGGGTGCGCCGGCCATTCAGGAGTCGTATGGAGCGCAGTTGGGGCTGCCGATGCCCAAGAACGGGAACGGCAATGGGAATGGCAAGCACTCTGCGGGGCAGATATGCCCGGAGTGCGGCGGCCCGCTGGCCTTTCAGGAGGGTTGTGTGGTGTGTCAGGCGTGTGCTTGGAACCAGTGCGGGGGGTAAAAGGAGGAAAGAAAGATGGATCCGATTCAAATTTTCCTTGGACAACTTAGTATCAGCGTTTCACAATCTATCTGCGACGTTGTCAAATCATACTTGAGCGGCAACAACGCAAGTTCGCTAGACGAACTTTCTCAGTCGCTGCGCGACGCCGATCCGTCCATATCATTGGATTCTGCAAGTGTCATCGCAAGAAAAGTGGTGGATCTCTTGGCTCAGAATGGCCAAATAACAATCAGCGGTGCCCAAATCAGGCAAAACCACGACGGCAGCGGTGGCATTCTGAACGAAGTGGAGGAACTTTTCAGTCCAATAAAGCAGACGCACCACAAAAGGCGAGAGTCGAAACATGCACCCCCGATTCTTCGCCCCCGACAAGGCGGGACTCAGAATGGCATCATGGGGATGAGATGATAAGAGTGCCGTAGCAGCAAGGGAGGGACCTATGCTGGCAACACAGCAGATACGCTGGCTGGTAGATGGGAACCTGCCTCAGATAGAGGGGATACTTCCTGATGTACTCCCCATCAATCAGTGTGGCCGCGACGTGATGACCGAGGCGCTGAAAAAGGACCGGTGGGTTGTCACAGCCAACCGTAATCTCCTGGAAGCCCGCACCATCCCATTCCACTGCCCGCCCATCGTCATCATCAAAGGAGGGCTTTGCACAGAAGAGGGGCTGCGGCGCAACCTGCTGCACTTTGAGTTCTGCCTGCTGCACGAGAACGACAACCGGCCCGCGACAGGTCAGCGGTTCCTCATAGACCTGGACAGGGCCATCTACCGAATACGACCAGAAGGAGGGCTACAGGAGATAGAGGCATGGAAAACCCCCAGCGTGAAGGGTGTCCTGGCGTGGGGTGCCTCGGCGTGAGCCGCCGAGGCACCGATCCGGGACTGCCCTGGCGTGATATGTTTTCTTCTTTGTTGCTGGGGCGTCCGCCTATCCGTAATAGCCCCCCGCGAAAGCGGGGGCCATAGGGACCCTTCCTCCAGGGTCTTCGATCCCCCTCCTCCTGAGGTGCTCCCGGCGCCATCCCGGGACACCTCGCGCGGTAGCGGCCGGCTCCTCCTCCGGCCGCTACCCTTTTTGTGGGGGAATCCACACGCAGGGCAAGAACCATTATATAACCCTTGGCAAATGCCCTGGCGACTGTATCCGCCCACTCCCTTCGACACGCTCAGGATGAGCGGTACTATTACTCCGCTCGTGGTGAGCTCCGACTGCGTCGAGAGTCCCGATGGAATCGGACCTGTCGAACCATGCGAGCGGGACTAGTGCGTTGACCTCTAGCTTCCTGCCACCCCTAACTAAGCAACTCCTACAGAGCACCCTACGCCTTTACACCCATGCATACTCCCTCCTATAATAACTCCTGAGTCCGTATCCCGGCTTGCAGGTCGGGATTGCCCCTATTCCAGGAGAGGTGACACTTTGGCCCTGCTGAAACTGAGAATCGTCCCTGACCCGGTGCTGCGCCGGAAGACCAGGCATGTCCGCGACATTGATGCATCCATCCAGCGCCTCGTGGACGATATGCTAGAGACCATGCACTATGAGAGCGGCGTCGGCTTGGCCGCCAACCAGGTGGGCGTGCTTCACCGTGTCGCCGTCATCCACCTTCCAGAGGCCGAGGAACCTATCGTTCTTATCAACCCGGAGGTGCTGCGCCGCGAGGGACAGCGTGAGGTGGAGGAGGGGTGTCTCAGCATCCCCGGCTATCGGGCCATGCTATTCCGCTCCGTTACAGTGCGGGTCAAGGCCCAGGACCGCAACGGCAAGCCAATCCGCATCAAGGCGCAGGAGCTTCTGGCCCAGGCCCTGGAGCACGAAATAGACCACCTCAACGGCATACTCTATATTGACCACCTGGAAAGCCACGAGAAGCTGTACAAGATCACCGAGGAGTCGGAAGATCCAGTGGAGGCCGGCGTTGGCTGACATCGGGGCCGTGCCTTGACCGCTCTTTCCATCCCGACTCGTCGGGACGGCCCGTTGACTCCACGGGTTGTCGCCTTCTTGCAGCGGCTGCTGCCCCTTCTGCCGGCGGAGCCTGAGCCTTACATGGTAGGCGGCTTCGTGCGCGATGCGCTGCTGGGGCGCGCCACTCATGACCTGGACATCACCGTAGGCGCCGATGCGGTGGCCATAGCCCGCCGCCTGGCCGATGCCCTGGGTGGCGCCTTTGTCCTTCTGGACGAGCCGCGCCAGATCGCCCGCGTGGTGGTGCAGGAAGACGGCGAGACCTGGCTGGTGGACGTGGCCTCTTTGCATGGAGACCGCATGGCGGATCTGGCGCGCCGCGACTTCACCGTTGACGCCATGAGCGTGCCTCTCAGCGCGCTATTGACGGAGGAGTGGCAGGAGCACGTCCTGGACCCCTTCGGTGGCAGGAGTGACTTGGAAAGTGGCATGATACGGGCCGCAAGCCCAGCAGTCTTCCAGGAAGACGGCCTGCGACTGCTCCGCGCCGTGCGCCTGGCTGCCTCCCTGGGATTCGACATCGAAGCAGGGACTCGGGACCTGATACGCCGGGATGCAGGCGCCCTGGCGGGCGTATCCGCCGAGCGGGTCCGCGACGAGTTCCTGGACATCCTGGCATCCGGCCAGGCAATGCGGCACGTGTATCTCCTGGATGACCTCACCTTGCTTTGCCGGGTGGTGCCGGAGCTGGAGGAGGGTAGGGGAGTAACCCAGCCGAAAGAGCATTACTGGGACGTTCTGCACCATAACATCGAGACCGTGGGCGTTGTGGAGGGGCTGCTGGAGCGCACATGGGAGCCGGAGTGGGTGCTGGAAGCGGTCCCCTGGGACGATGCCCTGGCCGCTCGCTTCGAGGAGGTGGTGGGAGAGGGGCATACCCGTGGCACATTCCTGAAGCTGGCAGGCCTTCTCCATGACATTGCAAAGCCGGCCACCCGCACCGTGGATGAGGAAGGGCGCATACGCTTCAAGGGACACCAAAGCCAGGGCGCTACCACAGGCCAGGCCGTTCTAGGGCGGCTGCGACTGAGCCGGAAAAGCATAGATATGATTGCGGCGCAGATAGAGCACCATCTAAGGCCAGCCCAGATGAGCCAAGAGGCGGAGCTGGCGACCCCTCGCGCCGTGTACCGCTACTTCCGCAGCGCCGGCGACGTAGCCATTGACACCCTCTACCTGAACCTGGCCGACTATCTGGCCGCCCGCGGACCGCTGCTGGAGCGTGAGGAGTGGGCGGCCTATACTGCGAAGGTGCGGCATATAATGGTGACCGGCCTGGCGCAGGAACAGCCCCTTAAAACGCCTCCTCTGTTGGATGGACATGCCCTAATGGGATACTTCCATCTCGCGCCTGGGCCGCGAGTGGGCCGGCTCCTGGAGGCGGTCCGGGAAGCCCAGACCACCGGAGAGGTGGCTACCAGGGAGCAGGCGTTGGCCCTGGCCCAGGAGATGCTCTCTACTGAAAAAGGAGAAAGCGTGTAATGCGCAGAATAGGCTGGCCTCGGATTATTCTGATTCTTCTGGTGGTGGTGGTATCGGGTGCCGCCGTTGCATTCCAGTCCTTCGACCTTCGCTTTTTGGGGTTGCGCCTTCAGCGCGGCAGCGACGCCATCCTGGGCATGCGGCTAGGGCTCGATCTCCAAGGAGGCGTCCACCTGCTCTACCAGGCTAGAGGCAAGAAGGAGATGGCTATCACCTTCCAGGACCCCGTGAAGGTGGAGGACGTGCGCACTGTCATGGGCGGCTTGGGCAAGTCCGACGCCGTGGTGCAGAGCACCGGGGAACGGACTCTGACCCTGCGAGTGAACACATTGAAACCGGAGCAAAAGGATGAACGGGGCAATGTGACGCAGCCAGCGGAGCAGGAGACGATACGCAAGGCATTGGAAGAGAAGGTTGGGAAGATCAGCTCTCTTCAAACGTCTGACATCCCTGCCGTCGTTACGCCGGACCAGATTGAGGGCGTGCTGAACATAATCACCAGGCGCATCAACCCCGTGGGCATCACTGAGCCTGTGATACAACTCATGGACAACAACCGCATTCTGGTGCAACTGCCCGGCGTGAAAGACGTAGAGGAGGTCAAACATCTAATCGGCCAGACGGCGCGCCTGGAGTTCAAAGAGCGCACGTGTCTGGCCAATGGCAGAACGGTGCTTCCCAACGGCGAAGAGGGCGACCTGTGTGACCTGCTGGAAAACCACCTGGACAAAGAGGTAAACCTCACGGGTGAGGACCTGACCCGGGCCTATCCCGGAACCGACCCGCAAACGGGGAAGCCCGTTATCAACGTGACATTTACCTCCAGGGGAGCAGGCATATTTGGCGACATGAGCACTCGCCTGGCGGGTACGCCACACCGGTTTGCCGTCTTCCTGGACGAAGAGGAGATCATGGCTCCGGTGTTCAGAGAGCCTATCCTTGGTGGTAGCGCTGTCGTGAGCGGTAGCTTCACTGCGGAGCGCGTTCGCACCATATCCATTCAGTTGGAGTCTGGCCGTCTGCCCATTCCCATAGAGGTTGTGCAGGAGAGCAGCGTGGACGCCACTCTGGGCGCGGAGTCGCTTCGCAAGAGCCTCATCGCAGGCGTCGCTGGGCTGGGACTGGTCCTGCTGTTCATAGTCATGTACTACAAAGCCCCTGGCCTGGTGGCTGCTATGGCTCTGATCATATACACCGTGGTCCTCCTGGCCATATTCAAGCTGGTGCCCATTACCCTTACCCTGGCTGGCGTAGCAGCCTTTATCCTGTCCATTGGCATGGCGGTGGACGCCAACGTTCTCATATTCGAGAGGATGAAGGAGGAACTCCGCCTGGGGAGGACTCTGGCCTCGGCCATCGAGATCGGCTTCAACCGGGCCTGGACTTCCATCCGCGATAGCAACGTATCCACCCTTATCACCTGTGCCATTCTGTTCTGGTTCGGCCAGCGATTGGGGGCCAGCCTGGTGGCTGGCTTCGCCAGCACCCTGGCCATTGGCGTTGTGGTTAGCATGTTCAGCGCCATCACTATCAGCAAAACTATCCTCAACCTGTTTAGCATCAGTCCCCTGGGCAGCCGTCGGTCCTGGTTCACTCCAGAACCTCTGCCCGCTGCCCTGCGGACCGCCTCAACGGGTGTGGCCAGGGGCAAGGAGTAACCGATGGACTTTGTAGCCAAGCGTTACTGGTTTTACCTTCTTTCAATCCTGGTAATCTTGCCTGGGATTATTTCCCTTCTTATTCCTCCGTCGTTGTTCCTTGGCATCGAGTTTACCGGCGGATCAACTGTGAGCGTCGGGTTCGCAGCACCCGTGGAGAATGCCAAGGTACGGGAGCTGTTTGCCGGGCTGGGGCACCCCGAAGCGGTGGTCCAGGCCACAGGCGACAACGGGTACTTCATCCGCACCTCGATACTGGCAGAGGCCCAGGCAGGTGGAAAAGCCGAGCGCGAAATCGTCCGGGCCGCATTGGATGGGTTGGCGACTGTAACCCGAATGGATGTGGCATCTGTTTCTGGCGTGGTAGCCAAGGACACCGTGCGCAACGCCACAATTGCAGTACTTGTCGCCTCTGTTGCCATTCTGCTCTACATCACCTGGGCCTTTCGAGCGGTCCCCAATCCTATCCGGTACGGCGTTGCTGCCGTCATAGCCCTTCTTCACGATGTGTTGGTTGTTGTGGGAATATTCTCCATCCTGGGCAAAACAATTCACCTGGAAATCGACGCCATGTTCATAACTGGCCTACTCACAATTATTGGCTACAGTGTCAACGACACCATAGTTGTTTTTGACCGGATCCGGGAGAACGTCACCCGGCTCCCTGGCGAGAGGCTGGAAAGGGTGGTGAACATATCCATTCTGGAGTCCCTGGGCCGCTCGCTGAACACCAGCATGACCAGCCTGACCGCCGTCGCGGCGCTCCTTCTGTTGGGCGGAGATAGCACCAGGAACTTCGTTCTGGTGCTACTCGTAGGCATCACCTCAGGCGCATACAGCTCCATCTGCAACGCCAGCCAGATACTCGTTTCATGGGAGACGGGAGACTTCGGACGGCTGCGGCGTCGCTTCCGCCGCGCGCCAGTTAGCTCTGAGGCCTGACGGTGGCCTGCTCATTTCCTTCCCTTCGGCTTCGCTCAGGGTAAACTAAGCTCAGGATGAGCGGGATTACTACGGAGTTTATCCTGAGTCCAGGCGAAGGACTCATGGTGAGCTTGTCGAACCATATGAGCGGGGTTTGACCACGAGCCTCGTCATGCGGCCCAGGGCAGCGTCGGAATGATTTCTTTTATACTCACCGGGCGGCGTGCCTTTCCACTCTTGGGCGCTATAGTCCTGGCGGCGCTCCTGACGGTGGCGTGCGACACCTGGTGGATTCCATCGGAAAGCACGGCCATTCCTGCCACCCCCACCATCGAGGCCCCGGCGCAGCCATCACCGACTCCTGAGATAAAGGAGTCCCCGCCTGAAATCGTGACCCCCACCCCGGGGCCCCCGCTCATAGAAGGCAGTCCGTACCTGCGGGACACCACGCCTGGTGCGGTTATCTACTATGAGCCGCAGATAGAGTACCAAACAGTCGGGAGGGTCAAGGACGCCTTCGCTGCGGCTCTAAATGTCCTGAAGCAGGAGTTGGACGCTTCCCCACCCGATCAGGTGGCCATTTTCCTGTTGGGAGAGGACCAATTCACCCGTTTGGGCTCGGCCCATGGCTTTCCTGACACAGGCTATCTCCTTGGGTTCTACTCTCCCTCCCCGCAGGAGGGTGGAGGCGCAGCGGCAGGGGTCTACTTGAATGCCGATGGTGAGAGCCTGTTCCACACTCTGGGCCACGAGTTGACCCATGCGGCGGTGCCAGGCCTGCCCAGTTGGTTTAGCGAGGGACTTGCTGACTACATTGGGACCCGGGTGGAGAAGGAGATGAATCCCAGGAAGCAAATGGATCGACTGCAGGTTTACCGCCGTTTGGTCCGCGACGCAGTGAACGACGGCGCCCTTTTAGACCAAAAGGCGTTGGAGAGCTTCGACCCAAGGGCCGACCACACCTGCCCCGAACTGGACCGGTTTTACGGCCAGGCCTGGCAGCTCATGGAGTATGTTAGCAAGGTGTACGGCCCGTCTGCTCTGCGGGGCCTGGTGGCAAGCTACCGCGACAACACACAGAGCGGCGACCCTTTCAATACCGTCCTGGGAATCCCTGTTGAAACGGTGTGGCAGAGGTTCAGCACGGATATAGTTGCGAATATCACCCCGGCGGAACGCGTTGCCCAGAGCCTCGATAGCTTGCAACTATTGGCTACCCAGGCAGAGGCCATAACCTATGACTGGGCCCAGTTCATTGCCCAGTCTAACCTCGGACAGCCTGGGAATCCCAGGGACATCCTTCGCGGCTTTGGTGAGCGATGGAACTACTTGGCCCAACAGACAGCCGCGCTTGCTGCCCCAGGGCCGGCCTCATCCATCCGCGACCTCTGGCAGCTCTACTTCCAGTCCATGGCGCAGGCTATGCAGGATTTCGCCCAGGGGAGTGACGCCTCAGCAAGCCGGAGGATCGCCATTGCCAACCAGGCATACTCCCTGGCCGCTGCGTCCCTTCGAGATTCGCTCCTACGTCGCCCTTCGCTCTCCTGTGACTAATGCTCCTAGGAAAATGCAGTGCCTTGGCAGCATGTTTTGGGAGAGTCCAGGGAGGGCGAAGCCCTTCCTGGCGGGGGAACTGGGGGGTGTCCCCCCAGACCTTTTCTTTCTCCCCCTTCCTGGCTAGGAAGGGGGTAAGGGGGATGGTCGAAGCCCCCCCCCGTAGCCTTGCGCCCCTACGGGGGCAGCAGCACCACCCGCCCAAACAGCTTCCGCTCGCTCATCCAGCCCAGGCCGATGAGCACGTCTTTCAGCGGCAGCGTGGCGTGTACCACCGGCTTTACGCGGCCATCCTTTACCATCTGAAGCGCCTGCTCCACATGCCTCCGCTGCGCACCCGTTGACCCCATTATCTTCGCGTCGCGGAAAAGTATCTCCGCCAGGTTGATCTGCGTGTTGCCTCCCGCGACCTCTCCCAGCAGCACCATGCGTCCAAACTGCGCCAGGCTGCGGAACGACTGTGCGAACAGCGGCGACCCCACTGTATCCACGATAACGCTGGCTCCGCGCTCGCCTGTCATCGCCCTTACAATCTCGCTGAAGTCCAGTTCTCCCACAGGCACAACCTCGTCCGCTCCTAGCTCCAGCAGGCTCGCCATCTTCCCCTCGCTGGATGTGAGGGCCAGCGTCCTGGCACCCAGCGCCTTGGCTATCTGCACCGCGTGGACTCCCAGACCGCCGCCGGCGCCTGTTACCAGCACCTCGTCCGCTGGAGTCACGCCGGCGATGTCCTGAGCGCCCTGCAACGCCACGCCTATGGGGCAGGTCAGGAGACACGCTTGCTCTGGCGGAAGGTCGTCCGGCACGGGCACCAGCGCCGTCTCCCGCACCCGGACGTACTGAGCGAAGCCGCCGTCCGCGCCGTGGCCGATGCCCTCGCCGTTGAGGCAACGGTGCTCCAGGCCCGCCAGGCAACGCTCGCATTCCCCGCAGGCCTGCGTCAGCAGCGGCACAACCCGCTGCCCAACCCGCACACGGCTGACCTCGCTGCCGATGCGCGCCACTTCGCCGCATATCTCGTGGCCCAGGATAGCGTTAGGACGGATGCCACGACGCAGCACGCCTATCATGGCCAGGCGGTCATGGTGGCAGAAGCCGCAGGCCAGCACGCGCAGCAGCGTGTCCCGAGGCCCTAGCTCCGGCTCCGGCACCTCCCGCAAGGCCATCTTGGGGATAGCGCCGGACGCTTCCAGTACCAGTGCTTTCATGCGGTGCTCCTCTTACGTTATGCGTTGGCCCAATGTTCGAGTTTCCTCGGAGCTGATGGCTCGGTCGAAGATGAGAACTTCGTCGATCAGACCTTTGAAAAAATGTTTCACGTCCGTTTCTGTTTGCCGCCCTCCGATCACAACTGGTGCGTCGTTCGTCACAGCAACGCCTGCCACCCGGGCACTGGCAACCATATCCCCGTTGACGTACAGCCGAATCAGGCCAAGTCCAGCGTCTTGCACTACCACTATATGGGTAAATACGTTTGCAGTGACAGGAAGTGGACTGGAGAAATCGATGGCAACGTTGCGCGAGGTCACACGAAGACGCCCGTCTGTGTGAAGGCCAAATCCAAAGTCAAGGTTACTGTTGCCGCGAGATTTGTCTATTACCCAATAGTAAGCCCCACCACCCACAACAGAGGGATTGATCCACGCAGCGATGGTGAAGCTTTCGTCGCCCAGATCAAGACTTGGAGCATCCTCGACACGTATGTACGCAGTCGCGCCGTCCAACTTGAATGCCTGCCCCGCAACACCTGGAGCGTATGTCAAGGTACCAATACGTGTTCCATTGTTGCTTCCAACCTTATCCTGGGTTGTCGACTCAGCCGACCACCACGATATTAGACCGGCGGACGGAACAATCGGAGTAGGAATTGCAGTAGCCCGCGCAGCGGTGGAGGTCGGATAGGGTTTTGGAGTTAGGGTGGCGGTCGGGGATGACACAGGTTTGGTTGGGGTGGGTTTAGATATAGGAGCAGGTGTAGAAGTAGGAATAGATGTTTCAGAATTTGTAAATTGAAGGATTAGAGCCTTTCTAATATCACTCTCAGTTTGAGGACCTTTTAACATTACAGAAATGTCCTTCTGTTCAGCTTGCAGGCTATAATACGTGGTACAAGGTATCCCTTTAGACTCCAGTATCTTAAATCCGTAGACCTCACAACCCCATAGAGACAAACCATAGTCTCTTTCTAGCTGTTCAATCTTGTCTTTCAAATCTTGCGAAGGCTTTTCATAGTTTTTTACTCTAATTCCTTTCAGAAGACCAGTAGGACAAGTTACCTGCCAATTAGGACTACGGACATCAAGACCTGGGCCAGCCAAGGAGGACATTCCTGGCGGATCGAGCTTCACTAACTTGCAATCCTCTGAGGAAACAGCTTCAATCCCATACCTAAGAAGTAGACTGCCTTCTCTATAGGAAATATTAGTCGTAATTTCTATTGTAACAATTCCATCAGACTCAGGAACATTGATTCCATATCCAGATCTCCCAATGGGGACTACTGTTTCAGGCTGATAGGAAGTTTCCTGCAATATCCTCAGATCATAGGAAGGGTAGGAAGGGACTGAAGTAGCAGTCTCTTTATCTATCAAACTCCCTCCACAGGAAATCAAAAAAAGACCAAGAATAGCTAAAACTAAAATAGCACTCACCTTCATATTACTCATAGAAGCTATTGCAATATACCATACACTTTGTTGATGAGACCGCATCCTAACAGTCTGCGGTAAGCAGCCTCAATAACCTCTTGCTCAGCAGTTGGCTGTACCTGGAGGGTTTCGTAGAAGTCCTTACGGTCGTCACTCATATTGAGAGTCCAACGGCCATTATAGCCTATCCCAGCCCCTGCCCATGCCGCTATCCTCTTGTCATGACCATCCTATCCCCACGCCCGTATGCCCGCCTGTCCGTATGTCCGTTTGCCTGCCCGCCACTCTCACTTTGACATTTCCCATCGGCCCTTCAATAATGGATGCCAGCCACAAGACTGTCTTCTACCCCCGCCTGAAGGCGGGGGCATCAATGCCGCAGCCTTTAGGCTGCGGTGCCGGTGCAGAAACCAACGGGAGGCCACATGCGTTTGGGTGCCCACGTTTCCACCGCGGGTGGCCTGGACAAGGCAGTTGACCGTGCCGCGGAGATCGGCACCGAGGCATTGCAGAGGCGGAGCGGCGGCTTGTAGCAGGGGGATAGCTGAACCATGATACAATGTCCTTGCGATGTACGAGGGCCTTTATGCACTTACGGATAGAGACTGAACAAGAAGCGGACGGGCGGTGGATTGCCGAGGTTGCTGGCCTGCCTGGAGTCATGGCCTATGGGCCAACTCCTGAAGCAGCCACCGCTAAGGCCAAGGCGCTGGCGCTGCGTGTGCTGGCCGACCGCCTGGAGCATGGCGAAGCCGCGTCCGAGCTTCTTAGCGTCTCCTTTGAAGCAACGTGACTACCTGGCCTAGCACCAGGGCGCGACAGGTTTTGGCAGCTCTCCTAAGGGCAGGATGGACGATCAAACGGCAGTCGGGGTCCCATCGCGTTCTTGCGAAGGAAGGACACCACGACTTTGTTTTCGCTTTTCATGACAACGAAGAGATCGGGCCACGCATGTTGGCCCGCATTGCTGGGCACACAGGCCTGCGACACCAAGACTTGTGATTGATGTCCGTCCAGCATCAATCTTGATAAATCGTTCGGGAGGCCACATGCGCTTAGGTGCCCACGTTTCCACAGCCGGCGGCCTGGATAAGGCCGTTGACCGCGCCGCTGGGCTTGGCGCCGAGGCATTGCAGTGCTTCGCATCATCTCCCCAGGGCTGGGCCTTCAAACCGATACCAGAGGAGCAGGCCCTGGCCTTCAGACAGAAGGCTCAGGCCGCAGGCATCGGCCCCGTCTTCCTCCACGGCATCTACCTGACCAACCTTGGCACGGAGATCAAAGAGAACCTAAGCAAAGGCATAACGTCGCTCGTCAACTACATGCAGGTCGCCTCCGCCATCGGCGCTGCCGGCGTCATATTCCACGGCGGCAGCCACAAAGGCGCGGGCTACGATGGCATCTTCAAGCAGACAGTTGATTCGCTGAAAACGGTGCTGGCCCAGTCGCCCCATGACGTTCTGCTAATCATCGAAAACGCTGCCGGCATGGGCAACCACATCGGCTCCAAGTTTCACGAGATTGGACGTATAATGCAGGCGGTGGGAGATTCCAGGATGAAGGTGTGCCTGGACACGCAGCACACATTCGCCGCCGGCTACAGCATCGTCACGCCGGAGGGTGTTGATGAAACCATCAAGGAGTTCGACCGGGAGATCGGCCTGACTAATCTGGCGGCCGTGCACGCCAACGACTCCAAGACGCCTTTTCAGTCAGGCGTGGACCGCCACGAGAACATTGGCCAGGGGCAGATGGGCGCCGACGCCTTCGTCGCCATCATGGGCCATCCCGCCTTCCGCGACGTGCCGTTTATCCTGGAGGTGCCCGGCTTCGAGAACAAAGGGCCGGACAAGCAGAACATGGATATCCTCAAGGAGCTGCGGCAGCGGGCCGGGCTAAAGGCATAACTTTGCCAGCCCGCTGAACTGGGGGAGCAGATGTCATCAACAAAGTCAAACCAAGTCAGGAGGAGATATGAAAATCGCTCGTGTTCTCTTTAGGGGTGCGGAGCACTACGGGATTATAGAGGGAGCGCAGATACGTCTTCTGGAAGGGCCCCCATTCGAGCAGATCGCACCCACCAGGAAAAGGGTGTCTATGGCGGATGTCCGCCTCCTTCCCCCTACCAGGCCAGTGAACTTCTACGGAGTGGGATTCAACTACCCGTCCCACCTGGCGCAGGCCAGCGCCACCAGCGGCCAGGACATCCCAACCATGCCCCGGCCCTGGCACAAAGGCGTAGGGAGCATGATTGGTCCGGATGAGGCTATCGTCATCCCGCCAGAGGCCCGGGCGGTTCACTACGAGGGGGAACTGGTGGTCGTTATAAGCAAGCTATCTCGGCGCGTTACGCCAGAGCAGGCCCGGCACAATATCCTGGGCTACACTTGCGGCAACGATGTGAGCGAGAAGGGGTCATGGGAGAGCGAGGGCACCATGTGGCGGGCCAAGGGCACGGACACCTTCGGCCCAGTAGGACCCTGGATAGAGACAGAGATGGACCCGCATAACCAGGTTCTCACCGTGAGGCTCAACGGGAAAGAGGAGCACCGCGCCAATACGTCAGAGATGATCCATAAGGTGCACGAGCTAGTGTCCTATATGAGCCAGTTCACTACCCTTTTCCCTGGAGACCTCATCCTCACCGGGGCAGCCGGCACCACCAAGGCCATGCGGCCCGGCGACGTTGTGGAGGTGGAGATCACCGATATCGGGGTTCTGCGCAATCCAGTTCGGGCGGAAACATAAGCCCGCTTGGGGCAAAAACCGTTGACGGGGGATTGGGGGTCTCCCAGGTTTATGGTACGTCTGTCTCTGCGCGAGTTTGAACGGCTGGTGCTGAAGGCGCTGGATAGCCTTCCGCTACCTATCCGGCATAGGATGGACAACGTGGACGTGGTGGTGGGGGAGTGGCCCAGCCCGGATGATTTAGAGGAGGCAGACCTGGACGACCGGCACGACCTCTTCGGCCTGTATCACGGCATTCCTCTTACCGAGCGGACGCACTACGACATGGCCCTTCCCGATAAGCTAACCATCTTTCAGCGGCCCATAGAGGCGGCCTGCGCCACCAGGGCCGACGTGGTCAAAGAGGTGCGCGTCACAGTCATCCACGAGGTCGCCCACCACTTCGGCCTGTCCGACGCCGAGTTGGACCAAACCGAGTACGGGTAGGAGTGACAGAGGCTCCGTTAGGCAGGACTTTACCCCCATCCCACTCCTCAATTCACTCCGCCGCAAAGCTAGCAGAACCTAGGACGGCCTTTCCTTTACAGAAAACTTTTGGGTGGATACAATCGGTTCGCCTAGAATGGCCTCAATGGAGGGCAAACGCAGCGGGAACAAGGAGGGACGGATGAGTCAGTTGGAGAAGATGAGCCTGGAGGGGAAAGTAGCCATAGTAATCGTTGAGGGCCGCGGCATGGGCAGGGAGATATGTCTGCACATGGCCAGGGCCGGCGCCGACGTTGTTGCCGCCGCTCGGTCGGTGTCTGAGATTGAGGCGGTGGCGCAGGAGGTGAGGGCCATTGGCCGGCGTGCCCTGGCCATCCGCACCGACGTAACGGTGCCCCAGCAGATAAAGGCCATGGTAGACCAGACCATAGCTGAGCTGGGCCACGTGGATATACTGGTCAGCCTGGGCAACGCCAACGCCCGCGGGAGCGAAAAGCCCATCTGGGACAACGACCTTGAGAAGGATTTCGCCCCCAATCTAAAGTGGGACTTGCTAAACCACTTCTACTGCGCTCAGGCGGTCCTGAAGCACATGGTGGAGCGCCATACGGGCAAGATTATATTCGACGGAACAGCAGCCTGGTGGAACAAGGGTGGAAGGCACCTCTACGTGCATACCATGTCGGAGGGTGGAATCGTCGGCATGGCCCGAGCTCTGGCTATTGAACATGCGCGGGACAATATCCAGGTCAACGTCCTGGGCACCGGCGTCTTTGAAACGGGTGAGGCGGGTGGACGGTATGAAGGGGGTCGTGGGGAGTATCGTGCGCAGTTCATACCAGCCAAGAGATTCGGAAAGGCGACGGAGGAGGGTCCGCTGGCGGTCTTCCTGGCATCGGACGCCTCTAACTACATCACTGGGCAAATACTCTACCTGGATGGTGGTGTGCAGCCGTCAGGACTCGCACCCATCAACTACTTCCCCACCATACCTCTGATGCGGCACTAATCTAAAGAAAGGTGAGTCCAGAGTCCCGACAAGTCGGGACGGAGCCTGCCCTGATCCTTCCGTGGAAGGACGAAGGGGTGGGGGTCTGGGGGTATCCCCCAGATACACTTTTCACCCCCCCCTTCCTCGCAGGAAGGGGCCAGGGGGATGGGCAAGGGAGTTTTTCATCACCATGCTAGGCTGAATAAGGAGACGTCGATGATTCCTGAGTTCTTTCGACTGCAGGACAAAGTGGCTGTGGTAACAGGCGCAGGCAACCCGCTGGCACGGGCCATCGGCGAAGCACTGGCAGAGGCAGGAGCGGATGTGGTGGCGGTATCGCACCGGGCCGAAGCAGCCCAGGCCCTGGCCGCATCCGCTCGTGGCCACGGGCGGCAGAGCCTGGCGGTGACCGCCGATATGACGCGGGCCGCCGATGTGCGCCGCGTGGCGCAGGAGGCCACACGGCGGTTTGGAAAGATGGATATTCTGTTGGCAGGCGAGGATGCAGTTCTAGCAGGCCCATTGGGGGACACACTGGAGGACCAGTGGGATACTGTGATGTCGGTTAACGCCAAGTCGGTATACCTGTGTTCACAGGTGATAGGGCAAGAGATGGTCTCCAAGGGCAGTGGGCGCATCATAGTGCTGGCCCACGCCCTGGGCATAGGGGGCGTCCCTAATACCACTGCGTACTCCGCCAGCAAGGGAGCGGTCCTTCAGTTTGTGCGGAGCCTGGGCCTGGAGTGGGCAACCACCGGAGTCACAGTCAACGCAATAGCCACCGGTTGGTTCGCTGAAGGGTGGGACGACCCCAGCCAGGGCGATCCTCTGGCACACTTTAACCC
>JAUSCR010000154.1 GCA_030651175.1 Dehalococcoidia bacterium | reverse complement strand
CTCCTCTGCTGTGTAGTTGAGCAACAGGTTGCTGTACAGCTTGGAGTTGGTCAAAAAGAAATCATAGGAAGCTGACAGGAGTTGTGGATCAAAGTTGGGGGTCCACGTTTGCGTGGCCAGGAGCAGCGTGCCACCCCGCTTTGGTTGCTTGCCAGGAGTCGGCGTAGGCGAAGGTGTGGGCATGGCTACCGTAGTAGGCGTGGGTGTAGCCGTTGGCCCGGGCCTGGGCGTTGCAGTAGGCGTTGGGGTTGCTGTGGGGGCCAGGGTTGGCGTGGCAACAGGCCTCGCAGTAGCAGTCGGCGTAGGTGTGGGTTCCGCGCCTGGGCCGCAGGCCAGGGCTATTAGCAAAACTGGCAACGCTATCGCCATTGCCAAGGATACCCTGTTGTGACTGAAAAGAGCCTTCATGTCCTTTGCCTCCCTGGCGACAAGCTGCGAACGAACCAACTCATGCAACCGCTGCCTGAGCCTGCGAACCCCTGTCTATCGGCCCGACTCGCCCCATTCTTTACATCTATCCCGGTGGTGAAGGCCCTGTCCCCGGCCCCGGTGATAATCATCGCCCGCATGTTATTTCAACGTGACCCATGTAGTCAATGGGCTGCTTATTGTGTCGAATACAACCATTTGCGTACTGGTCCACTGGCCCTTCGGGACATCTTGGACTCCTAACATGTTGCCAACTCAGCGTTGCTGTTCGCCGTCTCTGCGTCCAAGGGCGTTGCCTCAAAAGTCAGGAGGGCGCAGGGAACCTCGGTTCCCGCTGGGGGTCTGGGGGTATCCCCCAGATTCAAAAATCCCCCTCTCCGCGTCGGAGAGGGGGATACAGGGGGTGAGGTCAGGGGCTTTTGGGTCAAGACCGCGTCCAAGCCAGGATTCCTCAAAACGGCGCCATGATACTCCTCAATCCCTATGTGGTCTTTCTGTAAATCTGTCGCCCCAGCCGCTAATTGAATCTCTCACCTCTACACCGTATAATCACTCTCTGATAGGATAGCGGAGGGCAACCTACCCAGGGGGTGTTCCAAAAACCCTTATGCAGGTCAAGAAGGTGCTGGTATCCGTGCATGGCGATGAGTCCGACGTCGACGCCCTGTGGCTAGCCCACACCATGACCCATGAAGCCAAGGGCAAGGTCTACGTCCTTTACGTTATTGAGGTACAGCGCAACCTTCCCCTGGATGCGGATGTTGGGGCGGAAAACATCAAGGGGGAACACGTGCTCCAGCGCATGGAAAGAGTGGCCAAGCAGTACCATTGCACCGTTGAAGCGGAGATCCTTCAGGCGCGGGACGCCGGTCCTGCGGTAGTCCAGGAGGCGGTGGACCGTGAGGTGGAGGCAGTAATCATTGCGGCACCCTACAAAAGGCGCCACGGTGTATTCAGCCTGGGCAACGCTGTCCCATACATCCTGAAGAATGCGCCCTGCCCAGTGCTCCTTCTGCGAGGAGAAGTGGAAGGCAACGGCACTGGGTCGCCACCCGCCACGCACTGATAGCCCTGGACATTATGAAAATCGTCATCATGGGATGTGGCCGAGTGGGTGCCATGGTTGCCCGTGCAATGGCGCTAGAGGGTCATGCCGTCGCCATCCTGGACACCAGTGAAGATAACCTGCGCAGACTCCCTGACCACTTGGGGGTCACCACATTGCTGGGAGATGGGACACTGGAGCAGGACCTGCGTCGAGCGGGCATAGAAGAAGCAGATGTGTTTGTGGCGGTGGAAGAGCGGGACTCCAGAAACGCCCTGGCAGCGCAAAAGGCCCTCCATCTGTTCAACGTTCGCAAAGTGATCTGCAACATTGGTGACCCGGTGCGCCAGGAGATGTACCGGGCGCTGGGATTGGAAACAGTAAGCCCTGCCAAGGCAGCATCGGATATGATCCTGCAAGCCCTTCACCGGTAATTCTACGTGTACATCATCATTGTAGGGTGTGGAAAGGTTGGCTATCATCTGGCCCAGGCGTTGCTGTCCGCCGGCCACGAGGTGCTGGCTATTGAGCAGGACTCTCAGAAATACGCCGCCATTGTGGATGCTCTGGGCAGCGTGGTCATCAGTGGTGATGGCGCAGAGGCCGCGGTCCTGGAGGAGGCTGGCGCTGGCCGCGCCGACGCAGTCATAGCCGTGACCGGCCAGGACGACGACAACCTGGTGGCTTGCCAGGTAGCCAAGCACCGCTTCAAGGTCGCCAAGACCATTGCCCTGGTGAACAACCCGGAGAACGAGAGCCTGTTCCAAAAACTGGGCGTGGACGTCACTGTCAGCCAAACCAGCATGATCCTATCCCATATTGAGGAAGAGCTTCCGGAGCACCCCTTGGTGCACCTGTTTCCCCTTCCTGGCTCAGACCGCCGGCTGGTGGGGATTCCCATTCCCCTGGACGCCTCAGTGGTGGGCAAGCCGCTGGAATCGGTGACACTACCTCCGGATACACTCATTGCGCTGCTGGTAGACGCCAGGGGGGAGCCCCGTCTCCCCACTGAGGGCGAGGTATTCAAGGCCAACGATGAGGTGGTAGCGGTTACATCCCCCGCGGCGGAGGAGGCTCTGTTGCATATCCTTACCAGAGCAGGCGTCTGATGCCTGGACGTGTAGCCTACTTCGGCCCGGCAGGGACTTTCACGGAAGAGGCAGCCCTGCGCTATGCCCCGCATGGTGAGCTGGTGCCTCGCCCTACCATAGCCGCCGTGGCAGCGGCGGTGGTGGCTGGCGAAGCCCAGGAGGGCGTGGTGCCCATCGAGAACAGCCTGGAAGGGTCGGTCACCGACACCCTGGACCTGCTCATCCACCAGTCCAACCTTTTCATCCAACGAGAGCTGGTTCTGCCCATCGTCCACTGCCTTCTGGTGCGGCCTGGCGCCCGGGAAGAAGACATCCGGGTGATCTATTCCCACCCGCAAGCCCTGGGCCAGTGTCGTGACTATCTGGAACACCGGTTTCCCCAGGCCAGCGCGATGGCTGCCATGAGCACCGCCGCCGCCGCCGAGCAAGTTCAGAAGAGCGACCATCCCACAGCCGCAGCCATAGGGACCGCACGGGCAGCCGAGATCTATGGACTTTCCGTCCTGGCACGCGGGATCCAGGACAACCCCGCCAACGTGACACGCTTCGTGGTGCTGGCCCACACAGACCATCCGCCCACGGGCGACGACAAGACCTCTCTATGCTTCTCGTTCAGCAACGACACCCCGGGCCTGCTCTATGCCGCCCTTGGAGAGTTCGCTCGCCGAGGCATCAACCTGGCAAAGGTGGAGTCTCGTCCCACCAAGCAAAGCCTGGGGCAATATATTTTCCTCATTGACCTGCACGGACACAGGGAGGACCCTGAAATAAAGGAGGCCATCCGGAGACTACAGGCCCAGGCCTCCACGCTGAAGATATTCGGCTCATACCCCAGGTACGTCGCCTCTAACGGCTAGTGGTGGTCTTAGGAAAGACGACCCCCGACCAAAGTCGGGGGTTATACCAGGTCCCGAGAGGGCCGGACCGAGTCACGTCGGAGTGTTCCGCTCACTCCCTTCGACAGGCTCAGGGTGAGCGGATTTGCTATACTCCCGCATATGGTTAGACTATCATCTCACCCGCTCATGGTGAGCCTGTCGAACCATATGAGCGGCCTTAGCCAAAGACGAGAAACTGGACCCCCGCGACTACCAGCACACCCTCGATGATGTACGGAAAGAACCGCTCCGGCAGGCGGCTGAGGAGGCGCTTCCCCAGCCAGGAACCCACGAACATCACCGCGCCTATGGCTACTCCAATCAGCACAATCCGCACATTCAGAAGTGAATACTTTCCGTATACACCCAGCTTCACCACGTGCATAACAACTGTAGCCAGGGCCTCGGTGCCGATGTACGCCCCCTTCACCAAGCCATAGGCCAGGAAGAAGGGAGCCATGAATGGGCCCACGCTGCCCATAATGGCGGAAAGGAAAGCCGAGACCCCGCCCAGAGGGAGAAACCCCCGCAGGCCCAGGCGCGCCCGTTTTCCCCAGGGGGTATGTCTGTAAACCACCACCAGCAGCAGGAAGAGGCCCAGAACACGGGTCAGCGCCGGGGCCGGGACCGTGGCGAATACAATACCGCCCAGGATGGCCGCGGGAACAGCTCCCACGGAGAACCACTTGATCACTGGTAGATGCAACTCGGTGCGGTTGAGCACAACACGGGAGAGGTTGCCCATCAACTGGGCCACAGTGAGGATGGGAATGGTCTCCCGCAAGCCGAAGCCCCATACCAACACGGGCAGCATGATTACAGCGCCTCCGAAGCCTGCGACTGCGGCTATAGTCGAGGCCAATAGTGCCGCACCGCTGACGCCAACAATTACCAGAAGCTCGTGCAATCCACTCCTCCTGCGCAGAACCCCGCTCATCCTGAGCCAGATTTACCACGAGCGGAGCGATAATACCGCTCACCCTGAGCCTGTCGAAGGGAGTGAGCGACGGTTGCCCGCTCATTTGGTTCGACAAGCTCACCATGAGCGGATGCTTTGAAACCCCCGACTTAAGTCGGGGGTTTGGATATATTACCGCTCGCCCTCAGCTCGTCGCAAGGTGGCTTATTGATATTCAGATCCCTTGCGACTCAGGGGCCAGGTTGACCTGGTAGATGTCAACGTCTGGGTTGGTATACACCAGCGTCAGGCCGCGGTCTGCCATGCGTGGGAACTTGGCCAGACCCTCCTTGGAGTAGTACAGTCGCTCAAGCTCTCCCACGTAGACGTACTTTACGCCGTAATCGCGCAGAATCTTCTGCGCTTGGCCCATGTCCGTAGTGTTGTAGAGGGCCGCAAGGTCACCCAAACGCCTTTGCACAGCCCACTCCTCGCCGGCACGCTGCTGCGTCTGGTGCCAGCCCCATCCCACAATAGTGGGCAAGCCCGTGTAGATGGAAACCCTGGAGCCCCACCGGTACTGGCTGGGATAGGCGTTGCCTTCGGCCACCACGGGAGAACCTTTCACGTTGTCCCGCAGCCACTGGATGGCCGCCCAGTCCCAGTGCAGGTTAATTGGGCCGTGTTCATCATAGTAGACGGCAGTATCCATGTACTGGGCGCCGTTCAACCCCGTAAAGGCAGTGGAGAACCTTTCACGCAGGCGCACCCGCGCGCCCATAACTGGGAACACGCTTACCCCCGCCACCAGTACCAGCAACAAAAGCAGCCAGAGGCTCTTTGCCCAAAGAAGTTTACGGATGGAGTTGCGGCCACTGGCTACCAGATACCAAAGGATGGTGGCGGAAGCTACGGCATAGAGCACCCAGTCCTGAAGATACAGCTTGAACACGGTGTTCATGCGGTCAATGTCGTTATTGAGCGTGACCAGGTCCACGGCCATGCCCAGACCGAAGGCCCCAACCAGCAGGACAAGGAGAAAGAGATGGTAGGTCGCCTGGACGCCCCCCTCCATAAAATGCCGCACCGCCAGCATCACTGCCACCAGGGCCACCACAAGCAGTAGCGCCACGGTGGCATAGCCTGCCGCCGACATGTAGGCTACAAGGGCTGCCGCTGCCGGCAGAGCCACCGGCAGAAGCGGGCTATCCAGTAGCGTCCCGCGAGCTTGGCTCAGCAGGCCCAGGGGTGGCACATCCGTGGCATGGCTCCGTCGAAACGCCGTGCGCAGATGGCCGGCTGCCTCCCAGACCAGGTAGGACACGGCCAGGAAAAGAAACAGCCCATGGACCGCCAGGTAGCTGGGAAGAGAGGTCTGCTCTGCGCTGCCATGAACCCCCAAATTAGAGCCGACGTAACGCTGGTGAAAGGGGAGAAAGGCAATGTAGCTCAGCCCGGCCATCGTCACCGCTCCAAGGGCCGCCGGCGACAGAAGCCTCATATCCAGCCTCCGGCGAACAACGTAGGCAGCCAGGAGCACAGCGGCCAGAGCCAGCAGCAGATAGGTAGGATAGTCCCAGGTGTTTATGGCCGCCAGGGACCCCACTGCGAGGGCAAGGACAACCAGAGGCAGTGCCAGAGCAGACCACCGGAGACCCCACTCCTCGGCGGCAAGGACCAGGTTGAGCGAAAGCCCCACTGCCAAGAGGGCGAAGGGTATGGCGATGAGATGAGCGTGGAGGTCTGCGAACAGAAAAGTCCAGGCAGGGAACTCGGTGATGCTGTTCTGCCCGGGCATCATACGGCTGGAAAACCAGAACCATACGTGGAAAGGGTCCCCTTCAGGAGCTTGAGTAGACGCCACATGGCTCCACACAGTGCGCACCAGTTCCACGGCGCTGCCCAGGTTGCCCAAGACCGCCACCAGGAGAACGGCGACAACCCCAGCGGCGGCAGGGCCCCAGTCAGGCCCCAGACGAAACCCTCCTCGCTGGCGCAACGCAGAGGTAAGGTTGTAGACCACTGAGAAAGCGCCGCCCGCCGTGAGGGCAAAAAGCAGCGGCACAGCCAGGTTGTAGGCCACCTCAGGCAGGATACCGGTAGCTTTGATGAGGGTGGCAACTATGAACTGGCCGAAATAGTAGTAGTTGAGATACCCTCCAGCAAACCAAGGATCGTATGGCGGGACGGTAGTGGAGCGCACCACGGCGATCAGGTAGGCTAAGTCCATAGGCTTTTCGCCACCGCGGTATGGATGCCACAGGTCAGGGTTGGCCCACCGGACGGCAACAAACGCAAGAAAGGCAACCAGGAACAGCGCCTCCTCCAACGCCAGAATCCGCCAGTGGCCGCGAACAAAGGCCACGATGTCCCGACGGCGTAGGACGACGATTACTGTGGAGGCCAGGGCAAGTCCAGCCAGCGTCAGATATATGGACAACCTGCCGAAATCCATCAGCTTCACCCCGGCCAGCAGCCAGGGGATATAGGCTAGCAGAAGCACGGCCAGGGTCTTGGTGAGAAGGTATCCCCGGTCAGAGAGGCCACGGAACACCACGAAGCCCAGAGGCAACGTCGCCAGAAAGACCGTCTCCACCAGCAGCAGCCATACCAAAACGGGATAGCGGTTGGCCAGGCTATCACCGTTGAACAGCTCAGACCACGTGCCCCCCTGTTGCTGAAGCGCTAGCTCATCCGGAGTGAGCATAAGCGCCGGCTTCGGCTCCACCGTAACTGTGGGCTTCAGCAGAATCGCGGCAAGGCGGTTTGCATCGTAGCGGGCGGTGTTCTTGAAGACCATGACCAGAGGATGGTCGTAGGTGATGGCATCGTTGTCGGCGTATCCCAGCCTCAGGCTCAGCGGAGCCGGCGACTCCGATGCCAAACCCTTCGGCGCCGGCACTCCTGCCCGGCCGAATGGGTCGTCCACAAAGGCGACTCCCAACAGGCGCGGATAGGAGCTAAAGCTATTGGCAAGCTCGTACCCCAACTCGCCTGAGAACAGCAGCCGGTAGTAGTTGCTGCTGAGAGGATACCGCTCCGGCACGCGGGCAATGGCTCCATAGGTACGGTTGCTGTAGAAGACCAGGTATTCAGCGCTGGCCAGGTCCGAGGCCACGAAGCCCATCTTCTGGGGCGTGTCGCCTTCAAACATGGGGAGCTGCGTCAGCGAGTACCTGCCCATGTCGGGTATGCCCTCGTCCCAGTGGTTATCGGTAAGGATATGAGTGCCGAAGGGTACGTTGGCGTTGATCCACACTGAGGCCTGCACCGCCGTATGGGGCCGCGAGTAGATGACCTGAAAAGCCAGGGCGTAAAAAGCTGTCGACGCCAACACCAGGCCTATCGCCACGGCTGCGGCCATGCCCAGGGCTTTGCGGCGCTTCTCCATCCATCGCATTCCAGCCCACGCGGCGCCCGAACCCATAAGGATAAGGAACGGTATCAGGGGAAACGTGTACCGCAGGAACTTGACCTCGACACTTCCCACTGTGAGCAGCAGGGGCGCCACCCATAGCAACAGCAGAACTTGCCCCAGTCTGGGTCTTCGGAGGTTCAGCACCGCCGTGGCCAAAAGGCCACCCCAGGCCATGAGGCCCAACGGCACGCCCATACCCCAAAAGGTCGTCTGGCCCAACTCATACAGGAACTTGGGTGCTCCTATGTACTGCACCGTGTAAGGGACGATGCCGGCGTGCCTTACGATGTCCAGCTCCCGCAAGTTCCACACCAGGAACTCTGGGAAATCCAGCAGGGCGTAAGGAGTCCAGAAGAGATAGGTAGCTGCGGCTACGGCCCCCGCAGCCAGGGCGCGCAGGGCTACCCTTTCTGCCTGCTCCGCCTTGGCCCCAGTATCGCCGTTGTGAACCGCCAGCCAGAGCAGTCGCCCATAGACCACGGCTAGTGGCAGAAGCAGTGGAAGGACGCTTACCTTGGTGGCAAAGGCCAGGCCAACGAACAGCCCCAGCCACAACGAGTCGCGCAGGCGTTTCTTCTCTGTCACATTCAACATGGACAAAAAAGATGCCAGGACGAACAGGTTGGTGAATGTCTCAGGCCGATAGTAATGGCTATGTTGGATATGCGCCACGGCGAAGGCGACCAGAGCGGCAGCCAGCAGGCCGGCTCCGCGGCCGTACAGACGCCTGCCCAGTATGTAGACCAGGGCCACGGTGCCAACGTCCGCCATGGCGGAAAGAGTCCTGCCTGCTATGGCCAGGTCATGGAGGTCCATGCTCATGATGGGGGCCAGCAACAGTTTGATGGCCAGCAGCACGTAGATGACCATGCTGCCCAATGGGAACCAGTGGGGGTTCAGCGGGCTTTTGGCGGCATCCAGGAATACGGCCGGGTTGGGAATACCGGCGACCACCCGCTGGAATGGGGCATCCGTGGTGCACTCCCGGTAGCTTGCCGCTTTGGTGAGCAGGCGGTACATGCAGTCCACCCGCATGTAGATAGAGCGCTCGTCGGGGTGGAAGAAGTTGCCCTGGTCCCAGTTTATGCCGTATAGCCGCAGCGCCAGAGCTGCTACAAGAATGAGCAGGAGGAGCGGAGGAAGGCCACGCCCGGCCCTACCCTCAACGGCCCACTTCCAGATGTTGCGCATCTGCGAAGGTTGAGAGGCCGGGGCTGTAGGAGCATCCATGGCAGCCTATTCTAGCAAGTGGCCGCTAGCCTGGGAAGCTGAACATGCTTCAGGCTGGTTTGCCAAGCAGCTCCTGGCAGGCCTGCTGGTAGCTTTCCAGGAAGGGCTCCAGCAGGGGCATGAACTTGCCGAGCTTCACTGGGTGAATGCCGCTGACCCGGAGCCTGCCAGTGAAGAAAGCGAGGCCGAAGCTGGTCTTGCCGAAGGCAGCGGCATGGAAGGTGCTGGCATCCAGGGTAACAACGCCGTCCACAACTCCAGACCAGTGGGCGGCGCTCCGCACCTCGCCATCGTCGCTGACCAGAAAGTACCTTTTTAGACCGTAGTCAGGGAACTCCCAACACACGGTATGGAACAGTGTGGCTATCTCCTGGAGTTGGCTCCTGGGCACCTTCTGGCCCACCAGTTGCATGGCGCGCTCCATGACGGCAGGGAAAAGCTGGGAGTCGGGGAGAGGGCTTTCAGGCACCGCAAAACCTCACCCTCGGAGTCCTTTGTGAAACACAATAGGACGCAAAATAAGAGTTAGCCCCTCGGCGTAGGAAGTACAGGCGCAAAGGGCAATTTGGGAGTGCGGAGCAATTCTACTTACTAAGCCCAAATTGCCACTAGCCCGACAACCGAAGAACATGCACCTGCTAATAGCATCGCGTTTGCATGGTATGGACTCCTCGGTCGGTTAAATCCCCATGCAATTAGACCGCCAATAATGCCAAAAAGCCCAGCAAGCGCCCACCACCAGTAAGACGGATTACGTGCTTCCGCAGCCATGGTCTACCTCCAACATTCACTAGCAGCTTGGGCCATTCTACACGCCGTGCCTCCTGCATACAATTCCTATATGCCCTTATCCGCCATGAAAGCCGCCAGGTCAGCGGTGCGGCACGAGTAGCCCCACTCGTTATCGTACCAGCCCAAGACCTTCACCATCCGCTTCCCCATGACAATAGTGGCGAGGGAGTCGAATATGACGCTGTGGGTGTCTCCAATAAAGTCGGTGCTCACCAGAGGCTCATCGCAATAGTCCAGGATGTCCTTCAGCGAGTTCTGGGACGCCTTCTTGAAGGCGGCGTTCACCTCCTCCACCGTAACGTCGCGGTCCAGGTCCGCCACCAGGTCTGTGACAGACACCGTGGCCGTGGGCACCCGCAGCGCAATGCCGTGCACCTTGCCCTGAAGCTCTGGAATAACGATGCCGCAGGCACGGGCAGCACCAGTGGTGGTAGGAATGATATTTATGGCCGCCGAGCGGGCGCGGCGCAGGTCGGTGTGGAACTGGTCCAGGATTTTCTGGTCGTTGGTGTAGGAATGAACGGTGGTCATCATGGCGCGGGTAACTGTGAAGCTGTCGTGCAGCACCTTCACCATGGGGGCCACGCAGTTGGTTGTGCAGGAGGCGTTGGAGAGTATCTTGTGCTTCTTGGGGTCATAGTGAGCGTCGTTGACGCCCAGGACGATGGTCAGGTCCTCGCCCGTGGCGGGAGCCGTGATGATGACCTTCTTGGCTCCGCCTTTCAGGTGGTCTGCGGCTCTTGCCGCGTTGGTGAATACGCCCGTGGACTCAATGACCAGGTCTACGCCCAATTCGCCCCACGGTATCTTGGCAGGCTCGCGCTGCGCGAACACCCTGATGCTCTTGCCATCCACTATCAGAGAGTCCTCGCCGGCTTCCACCTTGCCTGGATAGCGCCCGTAGGTGCTGTCGTACTTGAACAGATGGGCGTTGGTCTTGGCGTCAGTGAGGTCGTTGACGGCGGCGACGATGAGTTTATCCGGTTGCCGCTGGATGATGGCGCGCAGCACCTGCCTGCCTATCCTGCCAAACCCGTTGATGCCGATGCGAGTGGTCATGGTTACCTCCAGTGGCAAATAGTGTAACGGAAGAAAAGCTAAAGAAGTGCGCGAAATTCCTCCCGAGTCATATCAGCATCCCGCAATATCTTGGACAAAAGGCCCCTCCCGATTGTTTCGCCTCGATGTACGGGCACCACGGTGGAGCGGCCATCTTCATGAGTCAGTACCATGTGACTGCCTCTTTGGCGGACTACCACAAAGCCTGCCTTGGATAAAGCCCCAACAATGTCGGCTCCTGTAAGCGCAGGAAGTCTCATACCTGGATTGTCTGAATACCCACGAATTCGAGCCTGAGGCTATCGCCTTCCTCTTCGGCTTCAAGACACAAAAGCGCCGCCTCTTCTATCCGCTCCATAACTTCGTCAAGGCTTTTGCCCTGCGTGTGACACCCATGGATCTCTGGGACAGAAGCGATGTAATAGCCGTCCTCATCCCGCTCTATGATAACCGTTAGCTTCCGTTTGTCAGCCATAGCACCTCCTCTCCTTCACACCGGAAACGCCGCTCGCCCAGCATACCTAGCAGCTTTGCCCAACTCCTCCTCAATGCGCAGCAGGCGGTTGTACTTGGCCACCCGTTCGCTGCGGGCCGGCGCGCCGCTCTTGATCTGGCCCGCGTCGGTGGCCACCGCCAGGTCGGCTATGGTGGTGTCCTCCGTCTCGCCGGAGCGGTGGCTGATGACAGTCCCCCAGCTGGCCTCTTTGGCCATTCTGATAGCCTCCAGCGTCTCTGTCAGGGTGCCTATCTGGTTCAGCTTTACCAGAAGGGCATTGCTAGCTTTGGTCTTGATGCCCCGGCGGATGCGCTCCGGGTTTGTAGTATACAGGTCGTCGCCCACTATCTGCACCTTGTCCCCCAGGCGCTCCATCAGCATACGCCAACCCTCCCAGTCGTCCTCCGCCAGGCCGTCCTCGATGCTGATGATGGGATAGTCCCGCGCCCACCTGGCCCAGAAGTCCACCATCTCCGCCGAGGATAGCCGTGCCCCTTCCCGTTCAAGAATATAAACGCCGTCTTTGTAGAACTCCGAGGCTGCGGGGTCCAGGGCCAGAAAGCAGTCGGCACCAGGGCGATAGCCGGCCTTCTCTATTGCCTCCATGACCACCTCCAGGGCGTCGCGGTTGGAGGGCAGCGAAGGCGCAAAGCCACCCTCGTCGCCAACGTTGGTGGAGTAGCCCTTCTTCTGCAACACGCCTTTCAGCGCCTGGTAGACCTCTGCGCCACAACGCAGCGCCTCGCGGAATGTGGGCAGGCCCACGGGCGCCACCATGAACTCCTGGATGTCGGTGGAGTTGGCGGCGTGCCGGCCACCGTTGAGTATGTTGAACATGGGCACGGGGAGGACGAACTCCTGCTTACCTTGCGCCAGATACCGGAAAAGGGGCAAGCCTTTGTTTCTGGCGCTGGCATGGGCTACCGCCAGCGAGACGCCCAGGATGGCGTTGGCACCCAGGTGGGCCTTGTTGGGCGTGCCGTCCAGGTCGCGCAGGCGGTGGTCCAGGGCAGCCTGGTCGTAGGGAGATAGACCGGTGAAGGCCAGGGCGATGCGGTTGTTCACGTTCTCCACCGCCTTCAGGACGCCCTTGCCGCCGTACCGTGCTTGATTGCCATCCCTCAACTCAACGGCCTCGTGCGCCCCCGTGCTTGCACCCGATGGCACCGCCGCCGTGCCGACGGAGCCGTCGTCCAGTTGCACCGTGACCTCCACTGTGGGATTCCCACGGGAGTCCAGGATTTCTCGGGCGTGGATATGGCTGATGGTGCTCATGGTATTCCTGCCTTGGCACGCTGGGCGGCGGCCTCCAGGGCCTTCTCCACCGCCTCAGCAGGGGTTCTGGCCTGGATGATGCCCCGCTCAGGGCTTCCGTTGCGAGCCAGAGACCACGTGGCCAGGCCAACCACTGGAATGCCGTCGCCCAGGGCGTGGCCGATCTCGGACAGCGTGCCGTAGGCACCGTCAATGGCTATAACGGCCCTGCCCGACTTGACCACTACAACGTTGCGGGCGTAGCCCATGCCCGTGCAGATGGGGTAGTCCACCCAGTGGTTGGCCTCCGCTGGGTCGTTGCCAGGTAGGATGCCTATGGTGACGCCGCCCTCGGCCTTGGCACCCCGGCAAACCGCCTCCATCACGCCATCCAGGCCGCCGCAAACGACTGTGATCCCACGACGGGCCAGCTCTCTGCCCACCTC
>JAUSCR010000123.1 GCA_030651175.1 Dehalococcoidia bacterium | reverse complement strand
CCGCAGCGTACCTCCGAAGAATCCCACAGGGGTGCGCAGTGGGGAGACGATAGCGACTTCTCTCATGGTTCCCTCTCTCTTCGTCACGGTAGTTTCCCTATCTGTGCATTGGTTGTTTACGCCGTGGTTGGCGGTATTTCGGCTTCACCCTATGGGATGCGTAGCTGGATGCCCGCCTTCTCCTCTTGCAGAACAGCGAGGATGTCCCAATCCTTGTCACCCCAGCCTCGCGCCAGCACCTCCACGCACATCTGGTCTATGATATTGGACATCTCCATGGGAAGGCGCAGTTCTCTTCCCAGGTCCGTAGCCAAGCGCACGTCTTTGGCTCCAAGGGCAGCGGCGAAACCAGGCTCGAAGTTGCCTTTGAAGAGGAAGCGAGGCATCCTCTCTTCAAGACGGCGGCTGTTGCCCGTGCTTTTGATTATAACGTCCACCAGCGTCTTGAGCTCCACGCCTGCCTTTACACCCAGCGTCAGAGATTCGGCCAGAAGATAGGCGGCGCCCGCGCTCAATAGGTTGTTGCATATCTTGCACACCATGCCGTTGCCGATGGGGCCGCAGTAGAACACGTTTGAGCCTATGGCGTCCAGAACAGGCTTGACACGGCGATAGGCCTCTTCGTCGCCTCCCACCATCACCGACAGGGTGGCGGCAGCGGCGCCGTACACCCCTCCGCTTACGGGGGCATCCAGCACGGTGATGCCTTGCTCTTGGCAACTATCGTGGATGCGTCGGATGACAGTGGGTGAGTTGGTGGAAAGGTCCACATAGATGGATCCAGCGGAGGCACCCTCCAATATGCCCCCCTCCCCCAGGGCCACTGCCTCCACCTCCTTGGGGCCAGGAAGGGAAGTAAACACTACCTGGGTACCTTCGCTTGCCTCCTTGGGTGAGTTGGCCCATGTAGCCCCTGCCTCCAGCAGATTGGTGGCCGCCCCTCGCCGGAGGTCATGCACCTTGAGCTGGTGTCCAGCCTTGATCAGGTTCAGGGCCATTGGGTTGCCCATGTTGCCTGCGCCCACAAAGCCTAGCTTCATTGATTAGCCCTCCGTAGTCGTTGGTTTTCCAAGGAAAATAGAGTGTACAGCACCGACGTCGGCAGCCCGCCTTGTTCCAAAAGTCCTTGACCTCATCCCCTGTGTCCCCCTCTCCGCATCGGAGAGGGGGAGTTTTGAATCTGGGGGATACCCCCAGACCCCCAGCGGAAACCGAGGTTCCCTGCACCTTCCTGACTTTTGAGACAACGCCTTGCCAGCCCCATGCGGGGGTGTCGTCGAATCCACCAGTGGTGACGCCAAAGGGGATGGATGCACCCGGGCAGGCGACATCTACGCACATACTAGGCTGAGCAAGAGAGGATGCGCAAGGTTGGCGAGGACAACTATTCCACGGTTGGGGTCGAATTCGGACGCCCGGCCCCATGATTCAGGAACGTTTCGAATCCCCATGGACACTGCACCTGGTGGTCAGCGACGGCCATGGCCCATATGGTTCTTCCCCAGAGTCTTGTATTGGGCCACCAGGCATTGCACCAGCCTGGACATTCCTGCGATGGGCCTCATGTGGTCTGGCCAGTACCGAGGACACCTGTATTGTGGCATCCGCCTGGGCCTATGGGTTTTGCTGGGGCAGTCACCGGCGTACCTGCAAATGTCCGCATAGCAGACGGTGGTAGGGCCATCGCCACGGGTGCTCCAGCGGCGGGATGTGTGGAGCCAGCGGGAGACTGGGACAGTGTAAGAGGCAGGTTCTGGCCGGTTCATTGCTGGTACAATGCCTATGTTATGTGCGGCAGATACTCATTAGCAATTGGTTACGACGCCATAAACGACAGGTTTGAGTTCCGGGGCGGCGTGCAACTGCCCATGCGATACCGACCCCGGTACAACATAGCTCCCACGCAAGAAGTGCTCACCGTGGTCAACCCAAAGGGCGAAGGGAACGAGCCGCGCATGATGAAGTGGGGCCTTATTCCCTCTTGGGCCAAGGACCCGTCCATTGGCAACCGCATGATCAATGCCCGGGCTGAGACTATCACAGAGAGGCCCGCGTTCCGGCAGGCGTTCCAAAGACGACGGTGCCTGGTGGTGGCCGATGGCTTCTATGAGTGGAGGAAAGAAGGCAAGCATAAGGTCCCCATGCGTATCATGCTGAAGACTGGCGAACCATTTGGCTTCGCGGGGCTGTGGGAGACCTGGAAGTCGCCGGAGGGCGTTGCGATAGAGTCATGTACCATTGTGACCACCACTCCTAACGCCGTGATGGAGCCAATCCACAACCGGATGCCGGTAATTCTGCCGAGAGAGGCCGAGGCGGTGTGGCTCGACCCTGCGAATGGGGACACCGCTGCGCTGCGGGAGTTGCTGGCGCCATGCCCCGCCGAAGAGATGGAGGCCTACGAAGTATCCCTGCTGGTAAATGCCCCGAAGAATGACTTGCCGGATGTGCTGGCGCGAGTTCGCTAGCTAAATGGTACAGTCCTGAAATGTGGTAGTGGTTGTCCCGTGTATGTTCAAAAAGATTTCTTTCCGTCAACAATGGTGAACCGAACGGAAGGTGGGCAAGCACCAAAGACCGGTGGTAAACCGCAGGGGACTATGTCCCCGATTCTATGCAATCACCCCTTCTGCTCGGAGCGACGCGATCTCCTGGGGAGTATGACCTAGCTCTCGCAGCACCTCGTCAGTGTGTTCGCCTTTCGTGGGGAATGGCTTGTGAACCCCTAGCTCGTTGGCAGGAATCCCAGACATTCGGACGGGAAAGTTTACCAGCTTGACCAGCCCCACGCCTGGCTGCTCGTATTGTATGATCATGTGGTTGGCTATAACCTGCGGGTCTTCATGTACCTCTGAATAGGTTTTCACCATGCTGACGCCAATGCCTTTGGCTTTGAGCAGTGCTTCCCACTCCGCTGCCGGCCTGGTGGCGAAATGGCCTGCCAGGATCTCGGAAAGCTCCTTGGCCCCCTGGACGCGCTTCTCAAGAGTGTCAAACCGGGGGTCGGTTGCCAGGTGAGTCAGGCCCATGGCTTGGCAGAAACCGTTCCACCGCTCCCCCAGGCTCGGGGCAAAGATGTACCGACCGTCGCTGCACAGGTAAGTGGATGGCGTGGAGCGGGGCGCCATGGCAGGAAAGGCCAGGTCGCTTCCAGCGATTCGAGTCATCTGCCTGGGCTGCAGCGCTAGGGCGGTCTGGAGGAGGTTGACCTCCACCTTCTGGCCCAAGCCGGTTTTCTCCCTGTCCCGGAGGGCTAGCAGGATGCCACTGAGGGCCAGCCACGGTGTAGCCATATCGTAGTGGACCATGTTCGTGGGGGAGGGCGGCGGGCCGCCTGGGGGGCGGCGACCTTCCTGGTCTCCCGCTCGCGCCTGAACTACGATGTCGACGCCGCCCAGATCGGCCTCGGGTCCCAACTCGCCGTAGGCTGTAACAGAGACGTAGATGAGCCTGGGGTTGACAGCCGCCAAGTCTTCATAGGTGAGACCACGCCGCTGCCGGGCTCCAACACGCATGTTCATCACTACGACGTCTGCCCACCGCACCAAGGCATATGCCAACTCGCATCCTTTGGGCTTGGTGATGTCCAGAACCATGGAGCGTTTGTTACGGTTGACCGTAATAAAGCCTATGCTCATGTCCTTGGCGCCGGGGATGGGCATCATATCCCGATTATCGCCCTCGGGAGGCTCCAATTTGATGACGTCTGCACCCAGGTCGCCCATGTGCATGCTCACCAAGGGACCTGCCAGCCCTTGGGAGAAGTCCGCAACTTTGATGTCAGACAGTGGCAAGGTCATGGCTCTCCTTCACGAGCATAATGGCACGAGCATAATGGGGGTACTCCACTCACCGGATAAGCCCCAGGGAGACAATGCATCCGTTAGTCTACCGAGGTGGCCAAGGTTCCTAGTGGGCGGCTTTGGCCCCCGATGTGCGCATGGGTGCGGCCCGTTCCTGGGTGCGGCTGATGCCCATGCGGCGGGCCAAGACTACCTTAGCAATGTTGAGGCTTCCAGCCAGGTGCGACAAAGCTATGGCGCGCCGCAGCTGGATCTCTTGGGTGCCTCCATGGGGTGCCAGATGATCCTTGATCCCCAGAAGGCCGTATGGCCCCATGACATCCCTGACCCTGTTAGCGTTGCGTATGCCGCACACCTTGTCGGACAGGTGGCTCAAGCCTCCCTCGTGGGCCAACTGCGAGCCGCTCTCGTGGATCCAATAGGCGCGCTTGGAGAAAAGCTTGTCTATGTGGGAGTCAATGTAGGCCTCTTCGGTGGACTGTTCCACCAATGGATCGCTGCCCAGGGAGCGCCCGTTGATCTTCGTCTGGCGCGCATAGGTGATGAGGTTCTCCACTGACTGGTCTGGGGCCAGGGCTTGGCCCCCACCACCGTCGCCGCCGTGCTCTTGCTCCAACTGGGTTGATAGGACCTGCCATCCCTGGTGGTCGCCGCCGATGAGATGATCCCCAGGCACCCTCACATCGTTCAGGAAAACGAAGTGGGAGTCCCTGCCCACGATGAGGTTCATGGACCTGATCTCTACTCCTGGGCCGCGGACGGGAATGGCGAAGTAGCCCAGGTTGCGGTGGCGCGGTGCCTGCGGGTCCGTCAGCATCGGGCCGAATAGGTAGTCGGGACCTCCAGCCGGCCCCGGGCCGCGCCCGCTGATAAAGACGTTGGACCCGTTGAGAACCCAGTCATCGCCATCCCGAACGGCCGTGCTCTGGTAGCTGGCCAGGTCAGAGCCGGAGCTAGGTTCGGTGAGTTTCTGCCAGCAGGTCATCTGCGCGGTCAGAAGGGGGGCCAGGAACTTCTGTTTCTGCTCCTCAGTTCCCCAGACCATGATGGTCTCTGGAGGCCGCCGGTTGCTCAAGTTAGGGCAGGCCCGTGCCCTTCTCATCTCCTGGACTATTACGGCTTCGTGGGCCCCTGTCAGACCTCCTCCGCCGTACTCTTTGGGATATGTGGGGTTGAGCCAGCCTTTCCGGGCTAGCTCCTTGTGCTTTTCCCGCCAGTACCAGTACTTTTCCTCGGTAAACTCATCCGCGTCCAGGGATTCCTTCATCTCCTCGGCGATGTTCTCTTCCAGCCAGGTGCGGACCTCCTGCCGGAACTTCTCCATCTCTTCTGTAGGGGGGGTCAAATCGAAGTCCATGGCACCTTTCCTTTCAGTGATAATTCGAGCACCTAGCCGTCCTTCTTGACGGCGAAACCACCCTTCTGACGAGCCAAATAATAGTAGTGGCCTTTCATTGTGTCAACAACTGTCGGCATCCAGCCAACGCGACGGATTCGGCTGCCCGAGGCCCATCTCTAGAGGCTTGTAATCTCCGCACCGTCCCATTGGGACGCTGCCTAAAGGGTCAACAGATTTGGTGGGAAGCTTCAACGTAGCCAAGATAGTCCTGGCAAACTCCGGCCATCAGATTGGACCAAAAATTGAGCCGTTGCAAGAAAATCTATCGAAGCGCAGGGCCTCCGACCTCAACCTACAGCTTCGCCGTTCCGTACGGCTGCGAGTTCTTTAGCTTTGTAGCCTAGGTCTGGAATATCTCCTCGGTATGCTCGCCCAGGCGTGGCGGCAGCCAGGGGGATTGCTGGGGGAGGGGTTTCCCCATAAGATGTGGTCGTGGGAAAGGAGGGCAAGATGGCATTACCGCTACAGGATGTGAAGATCATCGAGATGGGCAACTTCGGGCCGTCCACCTATGGCGTATTCATGCTGGGCGACCTGGGCGCGGACATCATCCGGGTCAAACCACCGCCTCATCCCAGCCGCCCCAAGGCGGGCAGCGCCGAGTATGACGAGGACGGCACGGCCATACCTCCTGGGGGCGTCATCTGGCACCGCAACAAGCAAGAGATAAGCCTCAACCTGCGCATGCCGGAAGCCCAGGAGGTCTTCTATAAACTGGCGCGTGAAGCGGATGTGGTGGTGGAGGCCAACCGGCCCGGGGTGCTGGACCGCCTGGGCATGGGCTATGAGCGAGTGAGCCAGATCAATCCGCGCATCATCTACTGCTCCGTCACCGGTTATGGCCAGGAAGGCCCATACAAGATGAACCCCGGCCATGATGCCTGCTGGACAGGGGTTGCGGGCGCCCTCTACCTGACCGGCATCTCTCTGGGGAACCTGGGCAACCGGCGACAAAAGCCAGAGGTAGCCCAACGCCTGGTCACACACCACGCGGCCTCCCACTACACCGCCATGGCCATCCTGGCGGCCCTTTTGGCCCGGGAGCGGACGGGCCGCGGCCAGCATGTGGACGTGAGCAACTGCGATTCGCTGGTGGGCATAGTATACGAACCCGATGACGTTTTTCTGACCGGCCGTTCCCCAGGCTGGAACATCTATGAGGCCAAGGATGGGAAATATATGGCGGTAGGGGCCAGGGATGAGCGCACCTGGACAGACCTGTGCCAGGCGCTTGGCAAGGGATACTGGGCATCGCAACTGCAAGACCAGTCCGAGTGGGAGGATATCAGGGCCGAGCTCCGGGCTATATTCTTGACTCGCACCCGGCAGGAGTGGTGGCGATTCTTCCAGGACAAGGGGACTGCGGTGGCCCCCGTGCTCACCCTGGATGAAGTGCCTCATGACCCCCAGGTGAGGCAGCGCCAGATGTTGCTGGAGCTGGAGTTGCCCAATGGCGGCAAGACGGTACACTACGGCATCGCCATGAAGCTCCGGGGCACCCCCGGCAAGGTTCGAAGCCTGCCTCCAGGGGAGAGCCAGCACACCACTGCAGTGCTAAAGCGCCTGGGCTATGATGACGTTCGTATTCAAGAACTCCGCGCCAGCGGGGCAGTCCACTAGGAAGGAGGAAACCATGCTTGCACTCGAAGGAATCCATATTGTCGAGATAGGCACCCACGGGCCTGCGGCCTTCTGCGGCGGCATGTTGGGGGACCTGGGGGCGGGGGTGGTACGGGTCGAACTCCCCGAGGCTTCGGCGCTGTTCGGGCAGAGCGCCTTTGCCAGGAAAGACCACGACCATGCCTGGCAGACGGCCAACCGCAACAAGCAAAGCATTGCCGTTGACCTGGGCACCCCAGGGGGACTGAACGTTGTGCAGGGCCTGGTGGCCTGGGCGGATGTCTTGCTGGAGGAGTCATTGCCAGGGGCGCTGCGAAACTCTTCGTTGGGCTACGACCGTTGCCGCACCCTGAACTCCAGGCTGGTCTACTGCTCCATCACCGCCTACGGCCAGGATGGGCCATACAGCCATATGGCTGGCGACGATCTGACCGCTCAGGCCCTTGGCGGCTATATGCTAATGGAGGGCAACTCCCTGGGGAACATTGGCAATCCAGTGCAGGGCCCGCCGAGGCTGCCCACCATCCTGGTAGCCGAGCACAAAGCAGCCACCCACGGGGCCATTGCTATCATGGCGGCCCTGTGGCACCGCCGCAGCTCTGGCCAGGGCCAGTTCATAGATATCAGCATGTTGGATGGGGTGGTCTCCCAGCAGGCGGTGCAGCCTATGGGAAGGCAGAGACGGCATGTAGACCTCTCCCACGGCATTCGGGAGGCCAAGGACGGTAAGTACGTGGCCCTGGCCGCCGGGGAGCCCTGGACATGGGCGAACCTGGTACGCACCCTGGGCGGCCCCGAAGAGTATGTGGACCGCGCGGCCGTGGAGGCGGACCAGGCCAAGGCCGTGGAGGTGGACCGCTTTTTGGCGGACATCTTCAAGACCAAGACCAGGGACGAATGGATAGCCGTCTTTGATGGGGTGGATACGGAGGTCACACCCGTGTATCTGCCGGAAGAGGTGGCCCATGACCCTCAGATGCGCCTGCGCCAGCAACAGATCGAGGTGACCACGGTGGATGGGCGACGCAGCCTTCAGTATGGCATTCCCATGCACCTCCCGGAGACGCCGGGGGCAGTGCGTAGCCCTGCGCCGCTGCCTGGACAGGATGCAGAGACGGTGCTACGCCAACTGGGCTACGATACGCAAGCCATTCGCCGGCTGCGCGAGGAGGGAGCGGTGGGCTGATGGAATTGACAGGTGGAAGTTGACTATGCTGTGCGCGGTGTGTTGGCTACACCATCGGTCGGTATAGTTGGCGCCATGTCTAACAACGACCGTAACCTGTGCCCTCTGTTCTGTTTGTAGTGACGGTCTGGCGGTTTCTCCCCAGCATCAGGCGATACAGGTGCGACACCTCCGTCCGTGTCGTACCTGTATCGCGCGGGTCCAATGGGTCGGGGGTAACAGGCTAAGGCACGGCCAAGGGTGTGTAGAGCTTGCCGTCGTAGTCCATCTGCATAGGCTTCTTGTCCCGGTTGACCTTGGGCAGGACGTGTTCGGCAAAGACCTCCATCTGCTGTAGCTGCAACCCCATGTTGTCCAGCCCACCGTACCGGTAGGAGGGAAGCCATACGATTGCCAGGTCAGTGCCCACGGACTCCAGCCTGCGGAGGTCAGCCACCATTTCGTCCACGTGCATGACGGTATATGTGGACACGTAAGGCCGCTCCTGCCCCTCCGGCATCCTTTCTGGGAGCGGCACACCGGGTGTAAGAGTCTGGCCCTCTGGCGCAATGCCCTTTACCACCCCCTTGCCCATCTGGCCGCGGTCGGTGGTCAGGTGCCCCCGTATGAAGGCCATTTGGAACGGTTTTCCTGCGCGCCCGTTTTCCTTCCACAGCTTGTTGAGGTCGGCCATGTCGCTGTCAAAGGCCCGCTGGGACTCCAACTCCCGTCCTGGCCCCTGAATGGTTCCCTGGTACCGCTCCGCTATGCGCCGGCGGGGTCTGGCCCCGTGGGAGCCGTACAGGATGGGAGGGTGGGGTTGCTGCGTGGGCCGGACGGATATGGTCATCTCGTCAAAGTTGGCGTACTTGCCGTGGTAGGATGCCACCGGGTGCGTCCACAGCTCCTTCATGCACGCCAGGTACTCGTCGGTCATGTCTCCCCTCTTCTTCACGTCCAGCCCCAGGGCAGAGAACTCGAACTCCTGGTAGCCGCTCCCAACTCCCAGCATCAACCTGCCTCCAGACAGGGAGTCCACCGTTGCGGCTATTTTTGCCTGTTGGGCCGGAGGGCGGTATGGGATGACGCACACCGTCTGGGTGAGAATGGGCTTCCAACCTTGTATGTTGGTAATAGCGGCCACGTAGGACATGGCCGTCCAGATGTCCATATAGCCGTTGCCCATCCCTACGTATTGGCGTGGGGTAATGATAACGTGGTCCACAAAGCACAGCGCATCCAGGTCAAGCTCCTTGCCTTTCTCGCAGGTGGCCCAGATTCCGTCTCCCCGGAACCAGCGGGCGTAGTTGGGCACCATCATTCCGACTTTCATAGCTCCCTCCTTCTTGGGTCTTGTTCTTCCCCGGACTTGCCGGCCCTCAGGTCAAAACTCATATCAGTTCGCCATAATACGCACCGTCAAGACTGCCGTCAAATCCACCGTCGTTGCGAGCGAGTCGGAGCCTGTCCTGAGGCCACCGAAGGAAGCGAAGCAATCTGGTGGGGTGGCGGAGCTGTCCCTACAGCTCAGCGCTCAGGTCCCGTCAGGTTGGGTCGGTTATCGCTCCAAAAGCGCATGGGGTTCCAGGGTATCAATGGTGGGCCCGGCAGGATTCGATCCTGCGACCAAGCTATTTCAGGAGGCAGGGAACGAACATCAGGCGACTTGCTCATCTTTGGGATTTGGGCGACTCATGCCAGGAAGAGACCTTAGATCCTGGTCTGTCCCCACGATTAGAAGTGTGTCACCCAGTTCGATCTCTTCGGTATCAGGTGGCTCCAGAATCACACGCTTATCTCGACGGAGAATCACGACCGTCGCATTGTATTTATCAACCAACTGTCCGATTGTCATCCCTTTCAGTTGGTCGTTGCCCATTACTTTAGCTATACCGAACTCCTTGGTCACCTCCATGTAGTCTTCAATGTCCGTTCCGAGGATATGAATGGCTCGCAGGGCAGATTCCTTGTTAGGCTCAATGACCCGGCTTACCCCTACGGCTTTTAGCAGCTCTGTGTGGAGTTCTCCCCCTGATTTGGCGACGATGGTTTTGACACCTGTCTTTTTCAGGAGTAGGGCTGCCAGGAGGTTTGCTGCTGTGTTGGTGCTGAAGGCGATTATGCCGATGTCCACCTGCTTTGTGGGCAAGTCCCCCCACAAGCCGGGGCTGGTGGCGTCTCCCTGTACTACTTTGGTCAAAACATCCGATAGCTCTCGCACGCGCTCCTCGTTTATATCAACGCCCAAGACTTCGTAGCCCAGGTTGTTGAATTCCCTCGCCAATCTGCTGCCGAAGTCACCTAAACCTACTACAAGGATGTTTTTCGCCAAGGCCAACCTCCATCCCGTCTGGTCCGTATTCTATCCGATTGCTACATCTTTCTCAGGTAAAGCGTAGCGCCGCTGCCTCGCTCGTTGGGCCAAAGCATAGGCTAGGCTCAAAGGACCCAGTCGCCCAATGAACATAATGACAATAATGGTCCCTTTCCCGACAATGCTCAAGTCAGGAGTTATGCCTGTGGTCAGTCCCACGGTGCCGAAGGCCGAAACAACCTCGAAAAGCAGATGGCGGAAGGCGAGATCCTCCGTCAAAGTTAAGATGAGAGTCCCTATGAATATTACCCCTCCGGACAGAACGGCGACTGTCAAAGCGCGGTAGACCAGCCGGTGACTGAACCGGCGGCCAAAGGCAGAGGCGTGCTGATACCCATGAATGCTGGCCCAGGCTGCAAGGACCAATACAGCAAACGTGCCCACCTTGATGCCTCCTGCCGTAGACCCCGTGGCTCCCCCTATGTACATCAGAGCCATTGTAAGGAAGAGAGTTGCGTCATTCATCCCGGAGACTGATATTGAGTTGAAACCTGCTGTTCTGGCCGTCACTGATTGGAAAAGCGAGTTGGTCGCCTTGTCGGCCATAGTCATATTCCCCAGAGTGTTTGGATTGTTGAACTCAAATAGCATGATACCGCCAAAGCCGATGGCCAGCAGGAAACCAGAGGCCGTTAGCAGCATCTTGGAGTTCGGGGTGAGCAATCGCCAGGAGCGCTTCATCGCCAGGTCTATCAACACCAGGACACTGATGCCGCCCGCTATGATGAGAAGAGAAACCACAGCCAGCAGGACCGGGTCGCGAGAGAAAGGAGTCAGGCTGGAGAAGCTCTCGAAGAGATCGAACCCTGCATTATTGAAGGCGGAAACGGAGTGAAACGCTGCAGGCCACCAACCGTCTTCATCGCCATAAACTTGCCTAAAGCGAAACCAAAGGGCCAGCGTACCCAGCAACTCCGCACCAACTGTTACGAGTACCGTGAGCCAGATGAGGCCCGTAACGCTACGGAGACCCCCGGCTTTGGAAAGCTCGTAAAGCTCGAACCTATCTTGTAGGGAGACGGAGCGACGGAGGATCACCAATATCAGCATCGTCGCAGTCATTATGCCGATGCCGCCCAATTGGACGAGACCCAGGATGACTATCTGCCCGAAGGTGCTCCAGTACGTCCCTGTGTTCACTACAACCAGGCCCACCAGACAAACGGCGGAAGTGGCGGTAAAGAGGGAGTTTAGGAGGCTCAATGGCTGCGAAGGCACCCGTGCCATTGGGAGCGAGAGGAGGATGGTCCCCACCAAGACCAGCGCGGCGAATCCTAATACAACTCCCGTCACACCTATTGACCTGGGGGCTGTTCTTTCTTTTACCCTCAGGCGTATTGAACGGTGGCGGGGCCGCCAAATCTTGGGAGTTCTAAAGACTCGAAGTGCCATGCGCCTGTTTCACACTCTACTGCGCGGCCTAAGACCGGCTATCAACGCCGGGCAAGGAAAGTTCAGACAGTATCTTACCACGCCCATGACACGAGGCCGCCAACAATATACTCAGCAGAGGTGCAAGAGTATTGCGGGAACAGTCTTGCCTTGCTATCTGCAATGGTGGGCCCGGCAGGATTCGAACCTGCGACGCATCTATTTCAGGAGGCCGGGAACGGACACCGGGCGCTGGCGGACTGGGTCCACGGCCATATTGAATAGCTCAAGCGTAGTTGCTCCCAAAAGCGGCCTAGCGCCAGGGGGGCCAAAGACCACAAGAGCGGTCCGCTGCCTGCCGTCCAGTCGGAGGCGTGCCTCTCCTACCTCGTACTCCACGGTCCGTTCGTCGGTTAGCTGGAAGGCGACACGTTCCACAACCTCAACACCAAGCTCAATGAGCACCTCTCTGGGTAAAAGCGTGTGGGTTGCCCCTGTGTCCACCAGCGCCTCGACTTCTATCACTCTTTGCCCTGTGGGGCCTAGTACGCGAAGGGGAACGGAGAATGTTCCCATGCGGCCTCCTGGCTATACAATGGTGGGCCCGGCAGGATTCGAACCTGCGACCAATCGGTTATGAGCCGACCGCTCTGCCACTGAGCTACAGGCCCACGGAACTAGCAGGGTAATGCAAACTCTTCCGACCATTCCCCTAGCCCCCTTTCCTTCGGC
>JAUSCR010000115.1 GCA_030651175.1 Dehalococcoidia bacterium | reverse complement strand
CAGTGTTCGCAACACTCCTTCAACCTAAAGGACGAACTGTCAGACAGACTAGGTTTGCCCTGATACGTCTCACCGGAGGTAAGAAACTCGTCGATAATCGGCTTGAAGAGGACAATATCCCAGTCAAGCAACGAAATTTTCGAGCCGAAACTCACGTACTGGACGTCACTCGACGCCAGTTCAAAGCCGATTGTTAAGATTCGCTTTTCTGCCATGGCTCCACCTGCGGTTCCCTTGCTACATCTTACCCCCTTCGCATATTCGCCAGCAATGTCCCCCGCCATCTCCCCCTTCCCCGTACCACAGCGCACCGACTACACTCAAGGCATGTCTGCAGCCATCGCATCGGTTCCCTGGGCTCCCTCAGCGGCAATTACGACAATCGGATTTGTTTCTCCCAAAAACATTGCTGCCCAGATATGGCCCAGCTACAAACAGTAGACATAATGTAAGGAACGAATCGGCGACCAACAATTGCCTCAGCCTGGGACGAGGTCTAGGCGGGGAAAGTTCGAGTACTGTCCACGGTCACGAACCGTTGGTTGAAATGTTGGCCTAAATATGGTACGTTTCATGGTACTAAATCTGTGAGGAGAAGGAGATGGCAACGAAAATTGTGACCGCCAGCGAACTGAAAGCCAATCTCGCCAGTGTCATGGCCCAACTGGCGACTGATGCAACGCCTATCTATGTCACGCAGCACGGGAAGCCCAACGCGGTGCTGATGAGCTACCAGGAGCACGAGGCCCTGCGGGAGAAGCTAGAAGACTTAGAAGATGCCCTGGCAATGCAGCAGGCCCTAGCGAGACCCGAGGAAGAGGCCATGAGCCTGGAGGAGTATGAGCGCCAACGGCTTGCCCAGCTACGCCGTTAGGCTCCGGAGTCGCCGGGTGCGTAGGGAGATGGATTCCATGCGGGAACCTGACCATCGCCGAGTCTTGGCTTCCCTCCGGGCACTTGCTGACCAACCCCGGCCTGTTGGCTGCGAGAAGCTCTACGACGATGTGTACAGGGTTCGAGTCGGCGACTGGCGCATCATCTACCTAGTGGATGAGAAGGACCGCAGAGTTGAAGTAGGCGGTATTCGACGCCGTGGCGAACGAACATACAAGGGGATTGACGACCTGTTCAGCTAGCCCAAAGGACTTCTCAGCCTGGGTACCACATCAGGCCTGAGAGAGTTTGAGTAATGTCCACAGACCCCCATCATAGTAGATTCGACCCGCTCTTCTCGTCTGCCATCTCCCCCTTCCCCATGCCACAGCGCGCGGCCTACACTCCAGGCATGTTCTCCGGCATCACATCGGTTCCTCGCACCATCCTCAGCGGCCGTGGAATAACCAGCCCGCTCATGGTGGGATGACCGCACGCCACCGACAACAATATTGGAATCTGGGATCGTGGTTCTCGGCCTCCACAACTGGATGGAACGCCTTAGGAATGTAGCATAAAAGAAGCATCGGGGCGAGTCCACTCGCCCCGACATCAGACAACCCCCTCTTTACCTTCTGGCATCCAGGTCCTCGGCGTTGAGGACTGGGCCAGACGGCTGGAGGAGGTGGCGGTATGACCACCTCTCACCCCGCCGCCTTACTGCTCGAAGCCCTCTTTAGCCATGCCCCGTGCCACCTCTATTTGGAAGTCCGTCCCCTCCATCATCGAATTGGTGCAAGCAGCGACGGTCGCATAAAGTATCGCCTTGGCGATACTTTCCGGCTTTTCGGTTCACGCCCTGAAGAAATCAGCCCGTGCGCCGGAGCATCTGTGGCCCGCGCTGGCGTAGGGGGCTGAATGAGGACTGCGCTCTACGTCAGAGTTTCCAAGCGTGAGGGCCAGGAGCCGTTGAATCAGCTTCTCCTGCTTCGGGAGCACTGTCAGCGGATGGGGTGGATCATCGTCCGCGAATACGTTGACCTGGCCTCTGCCACTGATCTCCGTGGGCGCGTCCAATGGCGAGAACTGCTAGGAAAGGTACGGCGAGGGGGTATTGACGTGGTGGTGGTTCTCCGTTTGGACAGGGCCTTCCGTAGTAGCAAGGACACCCACGATACCCTGGCTCTGTTAGAAAGCTACAAAGTCAAGTTTGTGGCCGTGGCATAACCTGAACTTGATACCACAACGCCGATGGGCAAGATGGTGCTGGCCATCGCCGCCGCCTTTGCAGAGTTTGAGAAGGACATCATCAGGCAAAGGACATTGGACGGCCTAGCACGGGCTAGAAGCCAGGGCAAAAGGTTGGGCCGTCCGCCTGGCTCAAAGGACAGAAGGCGGCGCAAAAAACGGGGTACCTTTTACGGGGTGTCCGCGGACGTAGGGAAGTGGGTGTCTAGGCAGAACTTTTAACGGACGGTTATTGCCCAGAACGCCCCATCGGTGGTTCCTTTCCATTGCGGCGGGGCGTGGGATCACGCCTTAGGCATGGGTTCCCTGGATAGGCAGGTGAGCATCAGGCACGGCAGTTGCTGAACATCGTGCTTAAGTTGTTGCAGAATCTTCCGTTGCGCTCATGTGTTTGCAGACCGCCCTTGTCCGCGTTTCCCCACCCGAGTCAACCACCCCCACCATGACGCCCTCGGAACGCCTGCCATTACATGACCGACCTGCCGCACCCTGCGGGCTAACTTGGCCTTTCCGGTCGCGGCAGAGCCCCTGCAGAACCCGACATCCTCCTGAATTTCACCGCCTGGCGAACCCTAGCGCCCGCCTGGCAAAGCCTTGAAGTTCACCGTCATTGATTACCTCGGTTTGCCAAGCTGGATTGGTGTCGTGATGAAACCTGTTGGCATATTCCACAATCTCTTGTAGCTGTTGGGTTGCGTCCGCGTCAAGAATTTGGTTTGACTTGCCAACTCTTTGGCGGCAACGGTTCAGGAATGGCCCCAGCAATGTTCCCGGGGGAAAATCTTCTGGGCAGGCCACCCGGAGAAAGCCCTCTAGAAAGGGGCGGATGGACTGGGCGACTTCATGGCTGTCTCCCGTCCTCATAGAGACGTACGCTCGAAGCTCCGTATGTAGCCTATCATGTTCAGTAATACTATCTTGGGCGACGTTCCACGTCTGAATAGTTGACCCATCCGCGTGTCTGGCGATCTGAAGCGCGGAGCGAAGCGTCTTGTCCGCACCCTGCCAGATTTGGCAAAGGAATGGCTTGCTGTGGGAAAGCACGATTACCTGCCCTGCCCGTCTGGAAAGGCGTCGCACTTCCTGCACTGTCGTCAAGGAACGGTGCTCATCCAAGCTCGAGATTGGATCGTCGATTACTACCACGGTATCCCCAAGCGCGGGGTCTTGATCAAGAGCCGTAAAAAAGAATGCTAGGGCGAGCGCGTTTCGATCGCCTGCGCTGAGGGTATTCCTAAACGACGGTTCCCCCGAGGACGGCGTGGCACCCACTTGCACCGGTGTGTTGTTGATCATGACGTTGTAGGCACAGTATGATCCTCCCCGCAAATTACGGTAGGTTACGCTGTCGAGCTGGAAGCCTGCGTTGAATCCTTTCAGATAAAGGTTGATCGCGGTCTGGTAGCCAGAGAACACATTCCCTCTGTATGCGTCCAAGTCGACTCTGGTACTGTCCCGCTCTAGCTCAGTCCGAGCCTTGGCTGCCTTTTCGGCCAAGTAATCGTCACAGAGCACCGCGATGGCCGGCGTGTACCGTGCCTTGATGGCCTTGAGCCTGGCAAGGTCTATTTCAAGTGCAGGAACATTGCCTCCCGCCGCCTGCTCCTTCACCAAACGGATCGTTCCGTTTGCTTGCTGCAGCGATTGGTTTAGGATGGCGAGTCTGCCGCGATGTGCTTCGTAAGCTGCGACTGCGTCTCGGTCCTGGCTCGTCGGCGTTAGCCGTTCCAGTGGGGCAGATTGCTTGGCTGTCAGCGCTGCAGACATTGCTTCACGGGCAGCCCGCCAGTCCCTTGCAATGGTCTCCGTATCAATCATGAGTTCCGGCACATCGCAAAACCGCGCCCAGAACTGACGTTGCTCTCCCGCGACCCTAACGGCGCGCTCAAATGTCGATGGAACCTCACCCCCCTGAGCACGATTGAAATCTGCTAGAGCCTCGGAAACTCTTCGCTTGAGGCCGGAGTAGGCATCGCTAAAGTAGGATCGGTAATGCTGGATAAGGTTTGACCCCTGGAGGTTTTGTGCACAGAACGGGCAGGTCTCAGTCGTGCCCGCGCTTACACGGGAAACGCGGGTCATACCATCGCCTACCCATGCCTCACCACCGCTCCCCAACCTGGTCAGATGTGCTTGAACACGAGCTGCTGCGGCTGCGTCAAGGGTGGCCAGGTCTGTTTGGAGAACCTGCTCGATGGTCGTAAGGTCGATACTTGGCAAAGAGAATGCACTGAAGAAAGCGGCATTGTGGATCGCATCCCGGTCGCGGGCCGCAGCCAGGTTGCGTTCAGCGGCTTGGATCGCAGGTTCGATGTCCGCTCGAGGTGGAAGCGCGCAGAAATCGTCAACCGAAAGCGATCCTCTCTCGGAAGCTGGAATTGCACCGCTTTTAGCTTTCAAGGCAGCATTATGTTCCTCGACACTGGAAACAAGTTGTTGAAGTCGCTGGTTTAGCGTTACCCCCTGAGCCCCAAGGATCAGCTCATGAAGCTTCTGGCGGTGCTCTGGGCCAAGCGCCAGGCCGGAGGACACGTTCTGGTCAACGAAAACGTCGTCGAAGATTTTCATATTCGGCAACGTAGTGTTCCACCTACTATTCTGAAAAACTGCGCTTGGAGGTCCGCTATCGAAATCAAGAACCACGTGCGGTGGATTCTGGGAGCCTAGCCGACGCCTCTCTAGGATCGGAAGTGGGTCACCCGTGGCTAGTGAACGCAAAATGGCCGCAAGCGTCGTCTTCCCTCTACCATTCTCTGCATACACCAGTGCTAGCCGTGCGAGTAGAATGTTTGCGCCGCTTGCTACCGAATCGAATATCCCGATGTTCCTAAGTAACTTCAGGCTGTTGATCATCCAAGAAACCTCCCCCTCCGGTAAATAGTGCTGAGCGGGCGTGCGCCGCCCCGGTGCTTGTCCTGGCGAGTTGGAGTCATGCCGGTATCCCGGAGGGGTCAAGCTCGATCAGACGATCCCGCTCCTCCGACAGATGCTCCTTTGCCCAGGCTAGCGTCTCTGGCTCTTGGCTGAAGAGAATGACTTGTTGATCACGGCTGACGGCGTGCAAGATGCTCAGGATTTCGTTCTGCCGCACCGGGTCACAGTGAACGGTCACATCGTCGAACAGGAGTGGACACACCTCGCCTTGTCGAGTCAGCAGACGCGCCATTGCCACTCTCAAGAGCAGGTAAATCTGTTCAGCCGTTCCGTGGGAAAGAAGAGCCGCGTTCCGCCAGCTACTCCCACCGCCAGAAACCTGGACCATCAAGGTTTCCACATCCACAGTCACGTCAGAGTACCGGCCCCCGGTTACAGCCTGAAGCCACGGTTTCAAGGCGTCTCGAAGAAGTGGAGCCAGAGTCCGGTGGACCTTGTCCTGGGCCTGCTCTAGGAATCCCTGTGTCATTGTGAGGACGCGGTCGAGTCCCGTCACTCTTTCAAGTTCAGCCTCGCCCCTCGCAACCTCTTCCTCAGCCTCGGCTACACTTGGGACGGTGCGTGCATATTCGTCTAGCCGAGCACGTTTGTCAGCCAGTGCTTCCCTACGGTCAGATCGCTGCTGCTCGAGTCCACGGAGTTGTGCTTCGATGTCGTCCTCGAGGACTACCTCGGCCACCTCTTGAATGTCCAAACCTTGGGCGAACTCTTCGGCGGTCCTGTTCTTTTGTGCCGCAACCTCTTCCAAATCCTGAATACTTCCCTCACCCAGGAGGTTCTGTAGTTCTTCCCATTCTTGGGCAGCACGTCTGCGGTCGTCAGCTGACCGATCATATGCATCAAGCCACTCCTGAACGTGGATCGCTGTTTCCTCGTCATTGGCACTCTGCGACGCAAGACCCTCAACTGCTTTCTGAAGTGAAGTGATGGCTTCCTTGCGCCGGCGTTCAGAATCTGCGGCAATGACCTCCTGACGTTTCCGGGACTCATAAGCCGACTCTAACTGGGTCCTGCGAGCGGCTTCCCGCGTCTCACGGTCACGCTCTTTGCAAGCGTCTACGTAGTCTTCCAAAGCGGCAGCAACCGGCTGAGGGTCTATGACTCCCCGTGTACGCAAGGCTTCAACCACCACCACCTCTGTTCTCCTGGCTTCCTCCTTCAGTTCATTCTCCTGGTCACCCCAGCGGCTGAGGTTGAGAGCCGCTTGGGCTGCTTGTTCCAATCGTAAAGCCAGCGCACTGAGTGCCGCCGGTTCATCTGGTAGAGCGTGGGCGGATGCCTTGGTCTTGGCGGCCTCCATGCGCCGCCGGACGTCGCTGATCTGAAACCTCACGTCCCCAAGCTTGGACTCGGCGTTACGTAGTTCTTCCATTGCTTGCAGACGGGCGCCAGAGTCTTCGGCCCCTCGCTTGCGTCCGAAGAGCGATCGAATGATCGCGGTGATGAGCCTGGCTAGGCCGACGAAGGGACGGAGAAGCAAGGGACGTTCAGAGAGCTTCCGCGATTCCCGGATTTGGGGTTCCCGCTCGGCAAAGCTGTCCACCCTCTCTTGGGCTCGAGCTACCCTTTCCTGAAGTAGGAGGTCCACAGCAGGCTCTTCCAAGCGGAGTTCATTGCTTATGCTCCGCACCTCCTCCGGGGTCAGACCCACTGCGTTCACCTGAACGGCCTCCGGTGGCCTATTGCGTTGGTGCCTTTCCAGGCTTGAACGGGCTAGGAGGTAATCGTCCTTGGCACGCACGACATCAGGGTGCGGCGTTGTGTCACCATCCGGCATGGGAGGAATTTCGGCTAGCTGGTTCTGCAGTTCCTCGGCGCTTGGCCCAATGAGATCAACGTGGGCGGGGCTATTGGTCCACCTATCCAGGGCTAATCTGGCTGCCCGTGCCGTTCCCTCTCCCTGATTCTCGGGAGCAGGTGAAGCTGGGTACTTGAAGCTCAACTCACGCACGCGCTCTAGCCTCTTTTGCGCTTGTGAAGCCTCTAATCTCGCTCGTGCGGCTTCGACAATCTGCAAGTCCCGCTCTGCCCGGTTGACCTCGTCTTCGAGCTTTTCCACTTCCTCCAACTGGCGCACATACTCAGCATGAGACCCTTGGGCCTGTTCAAGCTGAACCTGGGCAGCCTGGAATCTATCTTTTGCTGCCCTAAGGGGTCGCTGGCTATTGCGCCTGTCCTGACCTACGTTCTCCCTACGGAAGAGGTCGAGCACAGCCAGCGCAGCCGCCGCAGTGGAATCGGTACCAGCCGTGGCTGCCGCGCGCTGCATATGCTCCTGCAAGGCGTCCGCATGATCTAAAATCGACTGGATGTCTGCCTGCCTGACACAGGCCGTCTCCAAGAACGACCGGCGATCAAGGCCAAGCCAGCGGGCGCCGTCGGGTGCCCCTTCGTAGATGATCTCACTTGAATAGTCACGTCCCAGGTCTACATCACGTGCCTGGCAATCAACCTTGCCGTTGAGATCGTGCCGCAGCTCAACCCGGCGTCCATCTTCCAGCCTGACGATGGCAGAAACCTCCCATTTGGCAGCGTCCCATGGCCGGTGCCGGTCTACAAAATTCGCATCCTCCTCCCTCGGTTTGCCACGGCCACGCCTCATTCCACATAGCGCGGCATACAGGGCCGCATGCCAGGTCGACTTGCCGGATTCATTCGGTCCGCAAATGATCGTCATACCGGGTGCCAGGTCCAGGGTCCGATCAATGAACGGCCCAAACGCATGGGCCCTTACCGACTCGATCCGCATCTACGTGACCTCCAGGTCGTCTCGGCCGGCCAGTGCCCGCAGGCCCGTTACAAGGACTTTCCGCTTCTCGTCTTCTGGCATATCCGTCCCAGTGACTTGACGGACGAACTCGCCCTGCACCGTTGCTTCGTTCTTGATAGCCTCAAGGTCATAGCTGACGTACAGGTTCCCTATCTCCACTGTCCAGGATTCCAGTTTCGTCGGTAGAGAAAGTATGTCGAGTGGTCGGAAGTCAATGGCCGGGGCTAGTTCTCCATGCAGAGTTACACGCGCAATCCCTCGAAGGGCCTCGACAGCCTCCTGAACGCGGCTCCTCACGTCTTGCTGGCTTCCGCAGCCAGTGACATCCACGGTAAGGTCGTGGACTTCCGAAACCGCCACCCGAACCCGCTCCCTCTGGATGCTCCCGTCCTCTCTGATGCTCGCAACGACAGCGCCCCGCAGGCCATCTTCTCCAAAGCTAAGCGGGTCGGGATTTCCGGGATAGGTGAGCCTCTCATAGTCACGAGGACGGTGATAATGTCCGAGGAAGGCGTGATGGATTCCGGCTGCCGCAACCTGATCAGCATCAAACGGCGCATGCGGCGCTTTGCCCTCACCCTGTTCTGTAAACCAGCCTCTCTCTGACCCATGAAAGAGGGCCAGGTGAACTCCACCCCTATTAACTTTGAAGCCGTCCAGAAACCCTGGTGTGTTGGCCGGAGCCAAGTGGGCTGCTCCCCAGAGCGTCAAGCCATCCTCAAGGTTGACAGGCTGCAAACGGCTATCGTTGAAGATCCGCACGTTGGGGCTCCACTCAACTGTGCGATAGAGGCTCTGAGGACCATACCAGTCGTGATTTCCCGGAGCGATGAAGACAAGGATGGGGTAAAGCCGCTCGAAGGCGGACTTCAAGAACGCCGCCGTGTCTGGTGTGAACCGGTCATGCTCATATAGGTCTCCCCCACACAGCAAGGCGTCCGCTTTAACCTGCACTGTCATTTCGACGATCTTGAGCAGCGTGTCACGCAGGGCCTGTCTTCGCCTCCTAGCCGCGCCTGGAGCGCTGGACATCCACGCGAACGCCCTGTCCAGATGAAGGTCCGAAAAGAGCACTACTTTTTTCATAAAGACCATGACCTCACACGAGTCTCACCGCTCGAGACTCTGCCTCAGTTGATTGAGCCTTCTTTTCACACCTATCTTGGGATTGCACCTCATCGCTTCCGCGTAGTTTACAACAGCGGCAGACTTGTCACCAAGACGCTCCCACAACTCGCCGAGGTTCCTGAACACGATGGCTCGCTGATTCGGGTAATCGTCCAAGCCACGAGTTAGCGCCGTCTGCAAGAGCTCAAGGATTGCCCGGATTTTCTCCTCGGAAGGCGCATCCGTAAGCTTCCTCATCCGTTCTTGCGCAATTGCTAACAAATCCAACCCCTTGCCGTGCTTCATTCTGTGATCGAGCCAATGTTCTCGGTCTTCGAATGAGCCAGTCCGCAGGCTATAGCGAAACGCTCCCAGTTTTGAATAGTGCAGGTTCAAGGACCACCCACCTACGTCGAAGGAGTATTCCTCCGCCCAGCCCGTTTCAGGCTTCGTTTTCCATAGGAGCGAGCCGGAGGCAAGGTCAAAGCAGCAAAGTTGGCCGCCGTCATCGTTTTCGGTATTGCATGTCTGACAGACTGCAAAGGCACCATCCGGCGATATCCCAGCGTTCAAGAGATTCGCTTCGAAGCGATGGCGTATGAGCACAGTTCCACTTTTGTCGATGGCATAGAAGACACCCGTCAAGCCTTCACCGAACAACCAGTCATTAAGGACGAAGCTACCGTTGTTGGCGACACGTCCGTCGTTGGGCCTTTCCATCCTGCCTGTGAGGATCAATTGGTCTTCGCAAGCGAGGAGGTAGCTTCCCCGTCCACTTTCCCTGAATCCACCTCGGCGTCCTGATGGATCCGTGTCAGCCCAAGCAATGGTGTACCTGTCATCAGGAGAAGAAGAACAATGGCCCAAAAATCCGAGCGCATCGATTCTCAGCCACTGGTCGTCCTTCTCCATGTGAAGCTGCCTAGTTTGCTCCGCTTTTTGCCTTTTGAAGGGCCACATGGTGGGCACCCCCTCACACTTTCCCTTGCAGCGTACCTGTGGACTCTACCGAAGTTCCTGGGACGCTGGTCAAGGCAGCCTCTCGCGCCTTCGTGATGAGCGTGTCCATGTCTGTGAAGGTGTACTCGGCGTTGGGATGGAGGAAGAGAAGGACGGCTTGGTGAATGGGCTTGCCGGTGACTTGGCGGACGGCCAATGCGTAGAGGCCGGCCTGGACCTCGTGCTCAGCCTTGGCCTTTTCGACGTCGGCAGCATCCACTGAATCTGTCTTGTAGTCCACGATGACCAGTCCGCCATCGTCTTCGAAGAGCAGGTCGATAAAGCCCTCGACGAAGCGACCGTTCAATGGGATGCTGACGAAGACCTCCCGGTGGTAGCGCCCCGTGCTAACCGCCCGCTTGACCACGGCAGACTCCAGCGCCGTTCGAACCAGCCGGGCTACCTCCTCCCACCGCTCGGGGATGCCCTCGGCACCGGCCTGAGCCTTACTGGTCTCCACTAGACCAGTTCCCGTGGCCAAGTCGATGCTCTGGAGAACAACATGGACCGCCCGCCCCAGGTTGGTGCCGCCGCGACCCCGCCGGTAGGCGATCTCCCCGCCCTCGGCCTCTTCCTTGGCTACCCGGGCGATGGTGGTGACGGCTTCGGCCTCCGGCCGAGAAGCGGCTTTGATGGTGGTGGCCCGCTGCTCCTTCCATGCAGTTCGCTTGGTCGCAAAATCTACTAACGACGGCTGTGGTTGGGGGGCCGCTGCTGCTGGGACTCCTGTAGCCCCATAGGTGACCTCTCTCCACAGGTCCGGCTTGGAGGAGCAGAACTGCTCCAGCAGGGCCGCGTGGGAGCGGTCAACTCCTCTACTGGATGGGCGGAACAGGCTCACCACCAGATGGTCCCTGGCCCGGGTGGCGGCTACGTATGCTAGGCGGACCGACTCGGCTTCCTCAGCGATTCCTTCGCGTTGCCTGGCCGCATCGAACCCCTGTGTCTCGAAGCGGTCATCCCCTAGGGCTCGCAGGCTGACCTCGGCGGAGCCCGCCCCGCGACCGATCAATACTTGGCCGGACCTGTTCCTCCGAGAGCTGCCCAGGCCAGCCAGGATGGCAATCGGGAATTCCAGGCCCTTGGAAGCGTGGATGGTCATGATGCGCACGGCGTCCTCGTCCGTCTCCGGCACGGGGACCTCGATGGTCCGTGCCCCCTCGTCGGCTTGGCGCTCCATCCAATCCAGATAAGTGCGCAGGGAACTGCCACCTGCGTGAATGAAGGCCCGCGCCCGCTCCACGACGAACCGCAGGCGCCGCCACCGCTCCCGTGGCCGGGCCCGGCCGTAGGAAGCCTCCACCATCTTACGGTTCCGGATGAACCGCTCAATCAACTCATCGGGATAGTCCCATGTCCGCCTCTGGTGGTACTCCAAGAGCGCTTTCAAGGCTTCGGCCACGGGCCCGGCAGCCGGGCCAGGGCGGAAGTAGTCGAATCGACCTCCCGCCTCGACGAACTGGAGCAGCTCAACGTCGCTGCACCCAAAGGCCGAGGAGCGCAGGGCCGCCACAATAGCCACCTGGTCAGCAGGGCTATCGATGGCACGGAGGCAGCTGAGCAACTCCCGGACGTCCTGGGTTCCAAGCACCATGGACTGGCTCTCGACGCGGTAAGGCACATTGGCATCGTCCAGGGCCTGCTCCAAGGCCGGGAGGCCCGTCCTGGTTGGCAGGAGGATGCAGATGTCCTGGTAGGAGGCGTCGCCCAGCGGCCCTAAGACTTCTTTCCTGACCTGCCACCGGCCGTCTTTAATCTCTTGCACCAGGGCCACGATGGACCGCGCCTCATGCTCTCGCACTTCCTCGGCGGGGGCATCCATCGCTGTACCCATCCGGTGCACCCCAAGCGGCGGAGTGGCCGCTGGCGGGGACCACCGTGGCGACAACGGAATGTACTGGGCCTGGAGGCCAGGCTGCCCGCCACCCATCCATTGGGAGAAAACATGGTTCACCCAGGCGATGATCCCTTCCTGGGAGCGGAAGTTCTGCGCCAGTGGGACGGGGTCCTGGCCCAGGAGGCTTCGCACCTGGTCTAGGGCAGAGATATCCGCCCGGCGGAACCGGTAGATGGACTGTTTGGGGTCCCCCACGACGAAGAGCTTGCCCGGCGCTGTCTTCACATTCCGCCAATCCCGCGACTGGAGGCTGGCCGCGTCCTCGGGGCTGCCGGCCAGGAAGAAG
>JAUSCR010000099.1 GCA_030651175.1 Dehalococcoidia bacterium | reverse complement strand
CCTATCTCATTCCTTGACAATACCGAAACTCTTGCCGATAATTGGGGCACTATTCGAGGCACTTTGTCGCCATCCCAAATTGAGTCCGCTGATGGTACTCCTATTAGAGCGGCAGCGGGTGTCATTGGTGTTTCGAGAATCATTAGCATCCACTGAGAGGGAAAATACATGAAGAGCTTCAGTCTGCATCACCGTTGGCAATCCCTGATGGCCGCATTCCTCATCCCTCTTCTTGCCTTCATCCTGGCCTGCGGCCCGGGCGAGCAACCCACGCCTACTCCCACACCAACGGCCACGCCGAAACCAGCGGCAACTCCAACTGTGACTCCCGCAGCGGCGCCTGTGGCCACCGCCACACCCACACGCCCAGGCCCCACAGCCACGCCCACCCCTACTACCGTAGCCGTAGCCACACCTACTCCCACCCCTGGCAAGCAGCCGAAGCGGGGTGGCATGCTGCGACAGGTTACGGCCTCATTCACCCCCAACTTTGATATACAACTTCTGTCAGCTTCCCCAGACTTTTACACGACCAACTCCAAGATGTACAGCAACCTGTTACTCAACTACACGGAAGAGGTCGTAGAGTGTGACACCTGCAGCGAGTGGCACCTGGAGAACAACGGCAAGACCATGGTGTTTACGCTGATCAAGGGCATCAAGTTCCACACCGGTCAGGAGCTAACCTCCGCCGACGTGAAATACTCACTCAGGATGATCATAGGAGATGTAGATGGAATCGTCTCCCCGCGCAGCGGAGTTATAAAGGAGTACATAGAGAGCATCGAAACACCCGATAAGTACACGGTGCGGATCAATCTTCTCCGCCCCTCGCCTTACATGTCCCAGGTCCTGGCCAACGGCAGCAGCGTGATATTTAGAGATGGAACGACCCGCGAGGGACTTAAGACTGCCCCTGCAGGGTCGGGTCCCTTCTTGGTAGACAAGATAGTCTCCGGATCAAGCTGGACGCTGGTGCGCAACCCGAACTATTTCAAGCCGGGCCAGCCTTACCTGGACAAAGTGGAGGTAACGACCATAGCGGACGAGGCCACAAGAATGGCCGCCTTCCTCACGGGGAGATGGGACCTACACATTAGGTCCAGCCCGATCGCCGAGGCGTTCCTGCCATCGTTCCAAAAGCTGGCCGACCAGGGGAGAATCAACCTTCAGCCCACCATTGGTGGCAACCACCAACAAGGGGTGTGGATGGTTGTTAGCAAGCCTCCATTTGACAACCTGAAGCTACGACAGGCGGTAAACCTGGCCCTGGACAGGAAAAGGATCGGTTCCGCTGTCTTTGGCAATCTCCCTGTGCATCCGCAGTTACTGGTGTACACTAAAGATTCCCCTTGGTCCAGCAGGCCCGAAAGTGAAATATGGGACGTATTGCCCGGCTGGGGGACCGGCGCCAAGAAGGCTCAGGAGATTGAACAGGCCAAGCAACTGGTGAAGGAGGCCGGCTACCCCAACGGAATAGACACGGAGATGTACGGCCTAATCACTGCGCCCTGGCCGCTAGGGAGCGAAGAGTCCGCGAAGCAGCTCGCCCCGGTTGGCATCCGCGGAAAACTTCAGATACTTCAGAGCGTCGCCCTGGCAGAGCGTTTCACCAACCTTACCTACACCATGTTGTATTACCCGTTCGCTATGATAACCAGGGATCCGGACGAGATAGTGGGCCAGTACTGGATAACAGGTGCTGTCCGCAACCCCACGGGGTATTCCAACCCACAGGTTGATAAGCTTTATGTCCAGATGTCCTCGGAACTGGATTTTGCTAAAAGGAAGCAACTCCTTCGCCAGCTAGAGGATATAATCGTGTTGAAAGACGTGGGTTACGCCGCAGTCCAAACCAACGACGGCCATGCCGCCTGGTGGAAGCGAGTCCAGGGGGTCACCATCGGCCACCCGCATATACCCGCTGGTCTTATGCGGGCTGACCGTCTGTGGATAGAGGAGTAGGGCGGGACAGTAGGAGGGAAACATGACGCTGCGGACTGCTTCTCGCAAGGCGCCTCCCACAGAGGAGGAGGTCGTTGGATATATGGACTCCCTGAGCAACTGGGGCCGCTGGGGGCGTGAAGACTTCATGGGGACATTGAACTTCATCACGCCTGAAAAGCGGCTCAAGGCGCTCAAGCTGGTCAAAGAAGGAGTGACGGTCTCTTGTGAACGGCCCATTATGTACGACGACTACCCCGTGGGCCTTCGCTTCCCTACTAAGCACTTCATGCAATCCACCGGCGAGGGAGAAGACCCACATGGAAGCAACGACTTCATCATGATCGGTTTGCATGGTGGGCAGATCATCACGCACATGGACTCGCCTTGTCACATGTTTTATAACAAATCCATGTACAACGGCCATCCTGCAAACCTAGTTACCCTCGAGGATGGTGCCAAGCAAGGTGCCATTGATCTCCTGGGTAATGGAATTGTCACCCGGGGAGTGCTGCTGGATGTGGCACGTGTAATGGGGAAAAAGTGGTTGGAGCCGGGCGAAGCCATCTTCCCCGAGGACTTGGAGGCCGCAGAGAAGGCGGAGGGTGTTCGAGTTGAGTCCGGCGATGTCCTCTGCTTCCGGACAGGGTATACGCTTTGGATGCGGGAGAATGGCCATCCCAAAGATCGTCGGTGGCCAGGGCTGCAAGCGGCATGCCTGCCGTGGCTGCGGGAGCGTGGAGTCGCGGTGCTGGGTGGCGACTGTCCTAACGACGTCTCCCCTTCAGGATACGAAAAGCCAAGCACCCTTCCAGTCCACCTAGTAGCACTGGTGGCCATGGGGCTGTGGCTTTTAGATGGTGCCAATCATGAAGATCTCTCGGCGGCGTGTCAGCAACGCAACCGATGGGAATTCCTCCTATCCATTGCTCCGCTCAAGCTCACCGCGGCTACAGGAAGCCCGGTGAATCCCCTTGCCATGTTCTAACAGAGTGCTGAACCCCGACACGTCGGGATGAGCGGAGCATCATCGGACCTAGCCCCCCTACCTGGCCACTGAAGAACCTCCGTGACAGCCTGGCCATCCCCACGGCGCAAGCTGAAGCTCACTGAGAGGTCACTACTGCCCTTCCCTTCTCTCCACACTAGAGTTAGAATAGAAGTGTTGGATTTCGCCTTTCGGCACTTTGGTGGTAGATAAGTTATGCGTCCCCAATGGCTGCGCAACACGATAATCTACATGGTGGTGGCTTTAGCCATCATCATGGTCTTCTATACCTTTGTCTCTGGACCACGCAACAGCGGTGAGAAGTCCATCAGCGCCGTCGTAAAAATGGCCCAGCAAGGCCAGGTGGACAAGATCGTGTTGGAAGGCGACAACCTGACGGTCACCACACGTGATGGGCAGACATTCACCTCCCGCAAAGAGGCTGGAGCTAGCGTACTTGAGTTGCTGCGCGCAGCCGGAGTATCTACCGGCGACGGTGCCGTTGATGTGCAAGTCAAAGGCACCAGCGGCCTCTCCAGCATCTTTACCCTGCTTCTCAACTTCCTGCCCCTTATTTTCTTTGGCGCCGTCCTGTTGTTCATGATGCGGCAGGCCCAAGGCAGCAACAACCAGACGCTAAGCTTTGGCAGAAGCCGGGCACGGATGTTCGTTGGAAACAAACCAAGCGTTAGCTTTGCGGACGTAGCGGGAATAGATGAAGCCAAGGTAGAACTTCAAGAAGTGGTGGAGTTCCTGAAGTACCCGGAGCGGTTTGTAGCCATGGGAGCGCGTATTCCCAGGGGAGTCCTCCTGGTAGGGCCGCCAGGCACAGGTAAAACACTTCTGGCGAGAGCCGTAGCAGGAGAGGCGGGCGTGCCATTCTTCTCCATCAGCGGCAGCGAGTTCGTGGAGATGTTCGTGGGCGTTGGCGCGGCCAGGGTGCGGGACCTGTTCGATCAAGCAAAGCGAAACGCCCCATGCATTGTATTCGTGGATGAGGTTGACGCCGTGGGCCGGCACCGGGGCGCTGGACTGGGAGGCGGCCACGACGAGCGGGAGCAGACCCTGAACCAGATCCTTGTAGAGATGGACGGGTTCGACTCCAGCACCAACGTCATTGTAATGGCCGCCACCAACCGGCCAGACATTCTTGACCCCGCCCTTCTCAGGCCTGGACGCTTCGACCGCCGGGTGGTCCTGGACCTGCCAGACGTCGTTGGCCGCGAAGGCATCTTGAAGGTGCACTCCAAAGGCAAACCATTCGCCCCCGATGTGGACCTGATGGTGGTAGCCAAAGAGACCCCCGGGTTCAGCGGAGCCGACCTGGCCAACCTGGTAAACGAGGCGGCCATCCTGGCGGCGCGGCGCACCAAGAAGGCAATCACCCTGGACGAGTTTGGCGAGGCCATAGACCGGGTGCTTCTGGGCCCGGAACGAAGGAGCCGCATAATCAGCCACCGGGAGAAAGAGATCACAGCCTACCACGAAGCTGGCCACGCTCTGGTGGGCCACCTGCTCCCTCAAGCAGACCCAGTGCAGAAGATCTCGATTGTAGCGCGGGGGATGGCAGGAGGTTACACACGCTCCGTTCCGCCGGAGGACCGCCACATTATGACCAAGGCCCAGTTCAAGGCAATGCTGGCCATGGCGCTGGGTGGACGAGTGGCTGAAGAACTGGCTTTCAACGAGACAACCACGGGCGCCAGCAACGACCTGGAAATGGCTACCCACACGGCCCGCAACATGGTTACGCGCTATGGGATGAGCGAAACCCCACAATATGTTGAAATACCTGTCAACGAAGTTGTGGAGAAGGCCCTAGCAGGCAAGGTAGATTCCATAGAGCTGTACGGCAATGACCTTCTGGTGAGGATGAAGAATGGCAGCCTTTTCCGCTCGCGCAAGGAGGACGATTTCAGTTTGGTGGAGTATTTGAACGAACAACACCAAATGAATCACTCAGGCGACGATAAAGCAGAGATTCCTCCAATATACGTCAAGTCGGCGAAAATGCTCGGAGGCCTCGGCCCTCGCACCTTCGGAAAGAGAGAGGAGCTTATCTTCCTGGGAAGAGAAATCTCGGAGCAGCGCGACTACAGCGACCGCACTGCCGAGCAGATCGACCAGGAAGTCCAAGAGCTCATCCAGGAGGCCCAAGAAACTGCCCGACACCTGTTGCAGGAACACAAGGCCAAGCTGGTGCAGCTTGCCCGCCACCTCATCACCCACGAGACAATTGAGGGACCGGAACTGCAGAAGCTGTTCGAGTCCGAGTCGCCACCTGTGGAAGCGGAGCCAGCCCCTACGCCAGCCAGCTAGTAGCTGGATGGCGAAACATCGCACTGGAGCAAGGCGACCCCTAGACCGTGGGGGCAGCCTCTTCCAGCTCCACAGGCCGCTCCCGGAAGTATATCCCCCAGCGCTGCATCAGGTCCTTGACCTGCGGGCTTTGAAGGCCAACCAGGTCCTTGAAGAATCCAGCCAGGGCATGAGCGTGCAGGTGCTGCTCATCGCATACCCAGCTTGCCTGGCCTGGCACAACGTAAAGAAGCCCACTCTGGTGTGCGCACTGTATCTCCATCCGCTTGCCGCCCTTGTCATGTTTGACTGTGATGCCATAGGACATAACTCTCCTCCTGAGACGTACAAGGCTGACTCAAGGCTGCGGCGCAGTGAAGCCCGACAGGCTTGCCAGGCGCTCCAAGGAAAGCACACCCTGGTAGAAGCGGCCTCCTATCTCCCACGTAGGGTATGCATTTATTCTCTTCTGGGCGCACAGTAAGGGGTCTGCATTCTTTCCACTGGGATCGCACTCGACGTACCGGACGTAACGAAAGGCATCCCCGAACATGGCCTTCTGCGTGGCGCAGTGGGGGCACCTGAATCCGCCGTACATTACAACCCCGCGATCAGTCAGGTGCTGGGCCAAGGTAGCGGCAAAGCTACCCGGAGTCTCTTCTTGCACAGACTGATCAGCGTTTCGCTGCAGGCCCCAGGAAAGCGTCAGAACCACCACCACAATTCCTGCCGTGAGAGGCAGATAGCGCTTAAAAACTAGTAGCCACCCTGCCCCACGGTTTGCAACAAGGAACAATACCAAGATTAGTGTGATCAAGCCATAAGAGAAAATACAATAGGAGCAGACAGCCCGGATTACGAAAAGTTCAACAAATGTGAGGTATGTAGAGAACACGAAGCCAGCCAGGGCCCCGGCATACAGCCATAACCCCTGGTTGCGAAGGCGAGGCCTCCCCACCACAGCCAACAAGATGACACCGTACCCCAACAGACCCACCAGTGCCACAGGCACGCCCGCTATAGTGGCGTAGGCGCTGCTCTGGACTGCATCGCAGCCTGAGCCGACCAAACATACAAGCCCGGAGTGCGTGAAATGGGCCACGGTGAGGTAGCCTGTCGCCACCATTCCGGCCAGGGCGCAAGCCACAATAGCCACGCGTGCCCAGCCGACAGGGACTTGGAGTCCGGGGTGCACGCCGGAATTGGTCCCCCTTTTCCTTAGCCGTGGCATATCAATATCCCCATTTCCGCCATCTTATCACGGATGCCATTTGCTCTTGTCCTCCGGACGCTAGCAGGGTGATGGAAAACTCTTTCGACTATCCCCTCCGACTTTGTCGAGAGTCTCGATGGCTCTGCCATCGGACCCCAGACCCCCTCCAGAGTCCCGACAAGTCGGGACTCTGGACTTCCCTTTTTCAGCAGCCTGCTAGGTGTTACGCTAATGCTATTGTACAATAGGTTATCTTGTGCCTAGCAAACACCCTCTTCTCAACAGTGAGATTGGAGATTATAATAGCTCAAACGTTCCACGAGCGACTGAGGGGCAGAGGAATCCAGAGAATCCACTAAGAAGAAGAGCCGCCCTCTCTTGGGAAATGCCCACGGATTCCTGGACAATCCATGCGGTTGTCGAGAGGCGCGACTGCCCTTACTTGCACACTAACACATTAGAACAGTAGAGAGGTACATTGACTATGCGTGTCATATTTCTAACCGACGTAACAGGCAGCGGCCGCGCTGGCGAGGTCAAGGAGGTCAAGGACGGCTACGCCCGCAACTTCCTGCTTCCAAAGAAGCTGGCTGTTGCGGCCACACACGACCAGATGCAGCGCATCGCCTCCATAAGCAAGGCTGGGGAGGTGCGCCGCCTGAAAGAGGAGCAGGACGCGCACGCCCTGGCGGAACTCCTGTCCCAGGCATCCCTTACCCTCACGGCAAACCTGGGACCAACAGGTCGTTTCTACGGCGCTATCACCTCCACCCAAGTAGCCGAGGAGCTGTCGCGCCTTGTAGGACGTGAGATAGACCGCCGCTCCGTTCTCCTGGCAGAGCCTATCCACGAACCTGGTTCCTATCAAGCAGAGGTGAGATTGGGACAAGGTATCTCTACGACCGTCCAGTTCACTGCCCAGGGACAATCCCAACAGGCAACAACGGCCCAGCAGGCAACAACGGTAGAGGCCCCTGCGGAGGCCGCCGTGGTGGAACCAGCGGGAGAAGCCCCGGAATCCAGCCCCGATGTACGTTGAACGGGTCCCACCCCATGACGAGGCCGCCGAGGAAGCAATCCTGGGGTCTATCCTCATAGACGGCGAAGCCATCCTGCAAGTGGCCCCCTTTCTGCGGCCAGAGGACTTCTACCGGGAGCGGAACCGGTGGACCTATGATGCCTGCCTGGCCCTCTTTCAGCGGGGCGAGGCCATCAACCAGGTGACCATCTCCCACGAACTGGCCGGACAGGACAAGTTGGAGACCGCCGGCGGGCCGTCATTCCTCAGTCACCTGGTTGCCAGCGTGCCAACATCGGTCCACGCCGAGCACTACGCCCATATCGTTTCCCGCACCGCTACCATGCGGAACCTCATTGGCGCCGCCACCCACATAGCTGCCTTGGGATACGAGCCAGATGCCGATCTGGATGCAACCCTCAGCCAGGCGGAAGACCTGCTGTTTCGCGTGCGTTCCCGCCGCCAGAGCCGGGACTTCGTGCCCCTGCGGGATGTCCTGGACCGGTACCTGGAGGAGAGCGCAGCCTTCCAGACACCTACCGAACGGGGCGCAGGGCCCATCCCGACCGGTTTCTCAGACCTTGACCAGCTCCTGGGGGGCCTTCAGCGGTCAGACCTGGTTATCCTGGCGGCCCGGCCCAGTTTGGGCAAAAGCGCCCTGGCCCTGGACATTGCCCGAAATGCCGCTGGCCGGGGCGCTGTCGTCGGGATCTTCAGCCTGGAGATGAGCCGGGAGCAGTTGGCCTATCGCCTGCTATCCGCCGAAGCCCAGGTAGACAGCCACCGACTCCGGCTGGGCATTATCACTGAACGGGAGCAACAGCGCGTGATAAACGCCGTGGGCGCTCTTTCCGACCTGCCCATCTACATTGACGACTCGCCCCTCCAGACAATAGTAGAGGTCCGCAGCAAGGCCCGCCGCCTCCACATGGAGCACACCGTGGACCTGCTCATAATGGACTATATCCAGCTAATCCAGGTATCGGGCCGCGGGGATAACCGCGTGCAGGAAATGAGCGAGATTACGCGCTCTCTCAAGGGCGTTGCCAGGGACCTGAACGTGCCTCTCCTGGCCCTATCCCAGCTCAGCCGCGCCGTGGAGCAGCGACCCACCCACAGGCCAATGCTCTCCGACCTGCGGGACAGCGGCAGCATAGAGCAGGACGCTGACGTTGTGGCCTTTATATACCGGGAAGACGCCTACTTTAGCGAAGAGGATTGGGAACGCCAGCATCCCACCGAAGCCTATCCGAAGAACATTGCAGAGATAATCGTTGCCAAGCACAGAAACGGCCCGCTGGGAAACCTAAGCCTCTACTTCCGCGAGCAGTTTTCCCGCTTCGAGAACCTGGCTGCCCAGGAGGCCACATAGCATGGCCCAGTCCCAGGGCTTCACCCGCGGGGCGCGGTATACCCCCGTGCCTCTGTCCCTCCTGGGGCCCCTGCTGCAAGAAATCCAATCCCTGTCCGAGCTCAAGTGCACTTTGCGCTTGCTTGGGCTCGTTCACCAGCGGCGCAGCCAGCGCCTCTGGGTCACACTGGCAGAGCTACTGGCCGACCCCGTTCTGCTCAACGGCCTGGCCGGCGAACCGGGCGGCGCTCTTCAGGCCATCCCGCAGGGCATAACCAAAGCAGTGGACCGAGGAACGTTGCTGCAACTCACGCAGCGCCCGGGAGACCCTTCCCACACCCTGCTTTTGGTGAACGATGAGCCAGGCCGCCAGGCCTTGGCACAGCTCCAAACACAGGCCAACACACCCCAAAGCGAGATGCTCCCCCAGGGCGATTCCGAGCAGGACAGGCCCACCATCTTCTCCCTTTACGAAGAGAACATCGGCACCCTGACGCCGCTGCTGGCGGAGGAGCTACAAGAGGCGGAGAGGTCATATCCCTGGCCCTGGATTCAGGAGGCCTTCAAGGAAGCCGTAAGCCTCAACCGGCGGAGCTGGAGGTACATTGCCCGTATACTGGAGCGTTGGGACACGGAAGGAAAGGACAATGGAGAGCCTGGGCGACATACTAAAAAGAGTGACCCTAAAGAGTACCTACGCAGGTACTGATACACCACCCGCTGAAGAGGAGCCAAAAGCCGAGGAGTGCCCGCGCTGCGGAGGGCATGGGTGGGTCAGGGCCAACGTGCCTGTGGGCCACCCCAGCTTTGGCAAGGCGGTGCCTTGCTCCTGCCAGGCCCAGGCCACCCAGGAGCAGCGAGTGTCCAGGCTCCAGCGTTACAGCAACCTGGGCGCCTTGACTCGCCTCACATTCCAGACCCTGGACCCCCAGGGGCGCTCGCCGGAACCCCAGTTCCAACGCCGCTTCCAAGAGGCGTACCAGGCCGCCCTGGAGTATGCGGAACAGCCTCTGGGCTGGCTGGTGTTGACAGGAGCCATAGGCTCAGGCAAAACCCACCTGCTGTCAGCCATTGTGAACCGTTGCCTGGAGTTGGGTGTGCCTGCCTTTTACATGTCCGTGCCGGACCTCCTGGACCATCTAAGGTCCACCTACGCCCCCAGTAGCGAGGTGGCCTACGACCAGCTCTTTGACCACGTTCGAAACGCCCCGGTGCTGGCGCTGGATGACCTGGGCGCGCATGCCACAACCCCCTGGGCCCAGGAGAAGCTGAACCAAATACTAAACCACCGATTCAACCGGCAGCTTCCCACCGTGGTGGCCCTGAGCGTCCCCATGAGTCACCTGGACGAGCCGCTGCGGGCGCGCCTGGAGGACAAGCGTCAGGTCACAGCAATCACTCTGGGGGATAGCGCTGTTTCATCTCAACCCCCGAACGAGATGTTAGACAAGATGAAGCCGCGTATGACCTTCCAGAACTTTGATACCCGAGGTAACAGAGCCGATGCCGAGCAACAGAAGAGCCTGGAAAGCGCTCTAAGCTCCGCCCGGAAATTTGCCGAGTCGCCCAGCGGATGGCTGGTATTCACCGGCGTGACGGGCTGCGGCAAGACGCACCTGGCCGTGGCCATAGTGAACGAGCGGGAGCGACGGGGTCAGGCAACGCTCTTTGCCTTCGTCCCAGAGCTGCTGGACCGCCTTAGACTTACATTCAGCCCCCAGAGCTCCGTTACATACGACCAGTACTTTGAAGAGGTGCGCACAGCCCCGCTATTGGTGCTGGACGACCTGGGAGCCCATGCTACAACGCCCTGGGCCGAGGAGAAGCTGTACCAGATAATTGTATACAGACAGGAGACGCGGCTGCCCACCGTTATAACAGTACGCGGCTTCGTAGAGAAGCTGCCGGAAGCGGTGCAGTCGAGGCTGAAGGATGTGAGTCTGGTGAGACGCGTACAGATCGGCGCGCCCGACTATCGGGACAGAGCAACCAAGGCATCTTCTGGAGCCGTGCGCACCAGGCCATGAAGGAGACATCTCCCAGGAAACGGTATTGCGTGTTCTGCGAAATCGTCGCTCGTCAGGAGTCCGCCGACATACTCTACGAAGATGCCGACGTGATTGTCTTTCGCAACCTGCTCCACTGGGTTCCTGTGATGCTGCTGGCGGTGCCCAAGCAACACATGACTCAGGCGCAACTGTGGACAGACCCAATGGTTGCCAAAGTAGCCAAGGTAGCGGCGCAGATAGGCGCGCAGCAGTGCCCCAGCGGGTTCAGGCTGCTGGCCAACTTTGGGCACGACGCCATGCAAAGCCAGGAACACGGGCACATGCACATCATTGGCGGCATGCACCTTGGGCCGTATGCGTAGCAAAACCACCACGTTGGGGTGGAGACCCACCTACGAAGAATACGGGGTATTGGAACAGTTCGGCTCTGTTGACATCGCCCCGCTCATATGGTTCGACAGCCTTGCTTGTTATTATGCTTGCCAATCGACATGGCCACAAGCTGCTCGCTAACAAGCAATGCGTCGTGTCGCCAGCGAGCAATCCGAAGACCAGTATCACCCGTGCTGTTCTACACTTTTAGCAGCAACGCACCGACGCTTTGTTTTTATACAGATGCCTGTTACAGCCGAGTAGCTCATTTGAGCCTTGCCAGAAATCCTTCCCGCAATTTGGCAAGCTTTGGGGTGATCACTATCTGGCAGTAAGCTTGGTCGGGATTCTTCCGAAAGTAGTGGTGGTGGTACTCTTCGGCTGGATAAAAGGCGTCTATCGGTTGCACAGTGGTGACAATGCCCTGCTTCCAGATACGTGACTCTTTTAGGTTCCGTATCTCATCTTCCGATGTTTTCTTTTGCTCTAACGTATGGTAGAAAATGGCAGAGCGATACTGAGTGCCTACATCGTGGCCTTGGCGGTTAAGAGTTGTTGGGTCGTGCATGCTAAAGAACACCTTCAATAAGTCCCGGTAGGTGATTACCTTGGGATCGAATGTGATTTGTACCGCCTCCGCATGGCCAGTGGTCCCGGTGCATACCTGGTAGTAGGACGGGTCCGGCACGTGTCCGCCAGCATAGCCAGGCACTATACGTTCGACTCCCCGCAGTTGCTCAAACACCGCGTCTAAACACCAAAAACAACCGCCAGCCAGGGTAGCCACCTCTCTGTTTTCGGAGCTATCCATTACGGTACCTCTTACGTTAAGTATATTCGAAGGGAAAGACTAGATAAAGCTTCAGTGAGAATGCCCTTGGCTTTGGCTCAAAGGAGAAGAGTAGCCCGCTTTGCACGGAATGTCGTCATTATTGTCATTGCGAGCCCTTTGTTCCTCAGGGTAAACTCCGCGCAGTCCCGATGACATCGGGAAGGCTGACAAGAGATTGCTTCGTCGTCCCGACATGTCGGGACTCCTCGCAATGACGAAACACTCTTCGTGCAAGGCCAGACTAGCCTTTCATAATGCTATAATCAACGCACATTCCCCATGCGAGGGTCGCAATATGGCAGATTTACCGAAGCGGAAACTTGGGCGAACAGGTCTTGAGGTGACCGTGCTTGGATTCGGGACTTTGGAGTTGCGCGGCTCATTTCAGAGGCCCGGTCCAGGGCTGCCCGGCCGTCCACTGGTTCCCACACAAGCGCAGGGCATCTTGAACGCTGTTCTCGACGCTGGCATCAATTTCATCGACACGTGCATAGACTACGGCGAGAGCGAGGAGTACATCGGCAAGTACATCTCCCACCGCCGCAACGAGTACATTCTCGCATCGAAGTGCGGATGCATCGTGGACCCCGCGTCTGCGCCACCAGGAGGAGGTCAGCACGTCTACACTCGCAAGAACATCACCGCGGGTGTCAACCAGAGCTTGAAGCGCATGAAGACGGACCATCTTGATCTTATCCAGTTCCACGGCAGCCCGTCGAAGCAAGTGCTGGAGCAGGAGGGGGCCATCCAGACGCTGTTGGACCTGAAGCGGGAGGGCAAGGTGCGGTTCATCGGCGCATCCTCTACGCTGCCCAACGTGGCCGACCTCATCAAGCTGGGCGTGTTTGACACCTTCCAGGTCCCATATTCGGCGATACAGCGCGAGCATGAGGGCGTAATTTCGCAGGCGGCAAAAGCTGGTGCGGGCACCATAATCCGAGGCGGCGTAGCGCGCGGCTCTCCGGAAGAAGAAGGACGGGGCGACCCGGATGCGTGGAAGCTGTGGGGCCGCGCCAAGCTGGATGAGCTACTAGACGGCATGACCCAGATGGAGTTCGTGCTCCGCTTCACTATCACGCACCCTGACTTGCACACTGCGATTGTGGGGACGCTGAACCCCGCTCATTTGGCGAAGAATGTAGCTGTCGTCCGCAACGGGCCGCTTCCGGCATCGGTGTATAACGAGGCCAAGAAGCGACTGGCAGCGGCTGGGGCGGTACCTGTGTCAACGCAATAGCCGCTTTTCCTGATTCGAGGATACAAAGTGATGGAACCTATAATTTTCGAGAAGTTCACGCTGCCCAACGGCCTGGACGTCATTCTGCACCAGGACAGTTCGCTGCCTCTGGTGTCTGTGAACGTCTGGTACCACGTTGGCTCCCGCAATGAAGAACCGGGCAAAACCGGTTTCGCGCACCTTTTTGAACACGTCATGTTCGAGGGGTCAAAGAACCATAATCGGAGCTTCTTTGAGCCGCTCCAAAAGATCGGGGCGAACCTGAACGGTTCCACCACACCGGACCGGACCAACTACTGGGAGAATCTTCCTTCCAGCCACCTCGAGTTGGCTTTGTGGCTGGAGGCGGACCGCATGGGGTTCTTGCTGGACGCCCTGGACCAGCGCCGCTTCGACATCCAGCGCGACGTCGTGAAAAATGAACGGCGACAGAGCTATGAGAACCGCCCATATGGTATGGCGGACATCCTCCTGCAGGAGGCCACCTATCCGCCACCTCACCCCTACCACTGGCCTACCATCGGTTACACCGAAGACCTGGATGCGGCATCTCTGGAGGACGTAGAGGCCTTCTTCCGACGGTTCTACACCCCCACCAATGCCAGCCTTTGCATCGCCGGGGACATCCAGCCCGACCGCGCCCGCGAACTGGTTGAGCGGTATTTCTGGGATATTGCCCCTGGGGAACGTGTGCCGCGCCCTCACGCCCTGGCATCATCCCTGAAGGGCGGTGTGCGCCGCACGATGTATGATCGGGTGACCCTGGCGCGCTCGTACATTGTCTGGCCGGCCGTACCCCGGTTACACCCGGACGAACCTGCCCTAAGCCTGCTGGCCTTCCTCCTGGGCGACGGCCGCAGCTCTCGCCTTCATCGTGCCCTGGTCTACGAGCGCAAGATTGCCCAGAACGTCAGCGCCCATTACAGCCCGGCGTCTCTCGCGGGAGATTTCCAAGTGGAGGTAACTGTCGCGGCTGGGCATTCGGCCCGCGAGGTCGAAGAGGCAGCCTTGGCAGAAATCGAGCGTCTGCGCACCCATGCGCCCACGTCGGAAGAGCTGGCCAGAGCAAAAAACCACGTGGAGTCGCGCATCGTTCGGCAGATGGCGAGCGTTGGCGGATTCTCGGGGCGTGCCAACCGGCTGAACTCTTTCAACGTCTTTGCAGGCGACCCTGGCTTGATCAATCACGACCTGGACAGGTACCTCGCCGTGCAACCGGAGAACATTCAGCGGGCCGCAGAGGCGTATCTACGGGACACCAATGTGCGACTTTTTGTGCTGCCTCAGGCCTCGAAAGCGGATGTCTTTTCACCGGCAGACCGGGCGGTGGAGCCTCAGCCAGCGGCAGCAGGAACCTTCTTGGCGCCGGTACCGCAGCGCCAGCGCTTGCCCAATGGCCTGGATGTACTGGTGGTAGAGAACCACACTGTCCCCCTAGTGGCCTTTGGTCTCGTGATCACAGCGGGCGCCGTGGCAGATTTAGCCCAGCCCGGGCTGGCCGCATTCACCACGGCGATGCTCCAGGAGGGCACGGACAGCCGTACCAGCAGCCAGATTGCGGACGAGTTCGAGTTCATTGGCAGCCGGCTCTCCGCCGGGCCGGGCCGCGAGCACACCGTGTTCGCCACAGAGACGCTCTCTCGTTACTGGCCAAAGGCTCTAGAGTTGGTCGCAGACCTGATGCAGCGCGCGACATTCCCTGCGCAAGAGTTGGAACGCCTTCGCCGGGAGCGATTGACGAACATCAGACGCCAGCGGGACGATGCCGCCAGCTTGGCGGCAACCGTCGGCCCGGCCTTGTTGTTGGGCGGCGGCTCGCCTTTTGGCCATCCGATTGTTGGCACCGAAAGCTCCATCACGGCTATGTCGCGTGAGCAGATGGTCAAGTTTTATCAAAGCTGGTTCGGGCCCAAGAATACTACCCTTGTAGTGGCCGGCGACACCTCCATCAACGAGGTGGTTAAGCTGGCGGAACAATACCTGGGGAGTTGGAGGGCGAATGGGACGCCCAGCGACATGGTGGCGACGCCATCGGCAACGCAACTGAGCGCCACAACTCTTTTTGTGCTGGACAAGCCGGGGGCGGCCCAGTCCGTGATACGCGTGGGTGCGGTGAGCGTACCACGTCATCACCCTGACTATTTCGCCATCACGCTGCTTAACTCCCTCTTCGGCGACCAGTTCACGTCACGGCTGAACTCGAATCTGCGGCAGGATAAGGGATATAGCTACGGCTATCGGTGCTCCATAGACTGGTACCGAAACGGATCACTTGTGCAGGCCGGGGGCGCTGTTCAAACAACGGTGACTCCGGAGTCCGTCCGAGAGACACTGAAGGAGTTCCGAGAGATAGCCGGGAGCCGGCCGGTGGAAACCCTGGAACTCGACGACGCACGAACGTCTCTGCTTCGCCAGCTTCCTTCGGCCTTCGAGACGCCGTCACAGACGCTGGACCAGCTTGCCCGGCTTGTGGCCTTCGATCTGCCCGCCGACTACTATCGCACGGCACCGGCCCGGTATGAGGATGTCTCCCTGGCCGATATTCGGCGCGTTGCCCGCGAGTGGATTGATCTGGACCGATTGGCAATTCTGGTCGTGGGAGACCGGGCCGTGGTGGAGTCCGGACTTCAGAAGCTGGGACTTCCTCTGCTGCAGGTGGACCACGAAGGGCGCAACATTACTACAATCTAACAGGCTGCTGAAAAAGGGGAGTGCAAAGGATCAAAGCCCCCCAGCCTGCCCTTGAGTCCTTCAGCCGAAGGACGAAGGAGTGTCACTCAGATACACCCTTTCTAGCCCACCCGCGAATAGTAGCTGCCATTAAGCACGAGCGTTCCGCCATCAAACTTGTATTCGGCGTTCCAGACTTTCCCGTTATCGTACTGGAAGGAGAGCGTTGTCCCGTGTATGACGACCCGACCGCGGTCTGAACCGTCGGTGGTGCCGCTGGTTGTGGTGTCGTAGGTGCCCAAGGTGGAAAAGGACATGCTGGCCTCGGTGAAGGTCCCGTTTGGGTAGATCGTGAGTTGGGTCTCGGATTCGTGACTGAACGTTACCTTGCCGGTGTTCAGCGCCTGGTTGTCCGTACTGAAACCGCCGTTATACCTCCACCTGCCGATGAGCGTAGGGGGCAGGGGTGATTGATTGACGGAGATGCTCTGCGCTAGGATGTCCACCGACCTGCCATAGTCCGTGAAACCCTGGTCGGTGCCCAAGGCGATCAACCCAACGACCACATCCGTCTTCTTAAGGTGTCGCCAGCCACACTCAAGGTAAACGTGCCTGTGCCAATAGTAATGCCTCCCGAAGTCGAGGCATAGCTGAAGGGTTGCCCATTGACCCGCATGCTGGACGCGGACTCGAAGACGAACACCATGGAACCTGTCTGGCCGCCCAGTGTGGCCTGGCACTGCCAGGTGCCCAACAGTCCTTGCTGGGTGCCAGCCGGCTGCGTCCCAGTGGTGGTAGTGGGCGTGGCGCCAGCCGCGGCGGACTGTGTCCTCTGACACTGGAAGCGTGAGCCGTCCTGGTACGTCATTACTAGACTGTCGCCAGCCACACTCAAGGTTAAGGTGTCTGTCCCAAAACGAATGCCTTCGGGGACCACGGCGTAGCTCATGGGTTGCCCATTGACTAGGAGGCTGGACCCAGACTGGAAAACCAGGACAGCAGAAGCCTGCTGCTGGCC
>JAUSCR010000103.1 GCA_030651175.1 Dehalococcoidia bacterium | reverse complement strand
CTCCAAAACCCGCGGCAACTCCAACCGCCACTCCCACGGCAGCGCCCCTGGCTACCGCCACGCCTACGCGTCCTGGGCCCGCAGCAACCCCAACACCAACGTCAGCGCCCGTAGTTGCCCCTACGCCCACGCCCTCCCCTGCCAAGATCAAACGAGGGGGTGTGCTACGCAGAGGCGTGCTTGGTGACCCGGCGGGGTTCGACCCCATGATGCACGTCTACGCACCCACCGACCCCCAGTCCAACTCAAACCTCTATAGCTATCTGCTGGTCAGCCGGGCTGGCCCAACGGTGGAATGTGATCTGTGCACCGAGTGGAAGATAGAAGACGGCGGCAAGACCCTGGTGTTTAACCTTGTGAAGAACGCCTCATTTGAAGATGGGTCGCCCCTGACTTCCAAGGACGTGGTCTACAGCCTCAAGAAAATGGTGGGCCAGATTCAGGGCCAGGCTGTCTCTGCTCGGTGTGGCCTGATAAAGGAGTACCTGGCTCTGGCTAAAGACTTTGCCCAGCCGTTCGAAGCCCCTGACGCCTACACGGTGAAGATTCATCTGGCAGCTCCTTCGGGGGCCGTCCCCCAGATTATGGCGCAGAACTGGTGCGCGATTCTGAAGGATGGGACTACGACCAAGGACGTAACACCGAAGCCAAACGGCTCAGGCCCCTTCCGCATAGGCAAGTGGAACGTGGGGGCCAGCATGCAACTGGTGCCCACCCCCAACTATTGGAGAAAGGATTCCACCGGAGTGCAGTTACCCTACCTGGACCAGCTTGAGAATGTGGTGATCAAAGACGATAGTGTTTTGCTGGCTGCCGTGGTGTCCGGCCGACTGGACATGGCCGGCTCTACCACTGTAAGGGACGCTGGGCCAGACGCCGTCAAGCTTGTAGAGGAGTTCGTGAAGCAGGGGAAAGGCAGAGTATACTGGACGAAGCCAGCGTCCAACGGCGGCGCCATCATGAACGTGACGAAGCCGCCTTTTAACAACATCAAGCTACGCAACGCGGTCAACCTGGTCTTGGACCGCAAATCGCACCAGCAAATAGTATTCAGCGGCAGGGCGGACGTTGCGCTCTACCAGTCGCCCGACTACGTGGGGGCACGCACTGCTGAGGAGGTGTGGGACAAAATCCCCGGGTGGGGGACAGGGGCCAAGAAGGCAGCCGAGGTAGAGCAGGCGAAGCAGCTAATGAAAGAGGCTGGGTTTGGGAGCGACTTTTCCATGACTGTACTCTGCTACACTGGTTCAGGTCTGGCAAAGAACACGGCAGAATGGATAATTCCGCAGTTACAGAGGCTTGGGGTCAAAGCAGAGTTGAAGTGCTATGAGAGCACCGCACCCCTCTTCACGGTAATGGCGGCCCTGGACTATGGGATTGCCGCCTACATATATGGATATGGACTGTCAGATCCCGACGTTATGCTAGGTAGCTATTTCATAACCGGCGGAAACCGCAACTGGAGCGGAGTCAGCGACCCCAGGATAGATGCGTTATACCAGCAGGAAAAGGCCGAGCTGGACCCGCAGAAGCGCATCCAACTGACCCGTCAGGCCGAAGACATCCTCTTGGAGCTGACTCCCTGGGGTCCCCTCCCTATGGGCATACCTGGTTACCTTCTGTCGCGCAACTGGGGCGGCTGGGATCCAGCCTTGGGCACGTATTTTCACAATCGCCACGAGTACGGTTACGACACCAGGGTGCAGTGATCGGGCCTAGTTCTGGGCCAGCGCAAGCTCGTTAGCATGCATGCTGCGGGGAGATGTAACCGGTGGTCTGCCCACCGATACCGGGCTGACGCTTTTCGTAACATCTTTGCGTTAGTGACACGTGTCACTAATAGATTAGCGCTTGACAACGCCGAAACCCTTGGCTATCATATCCAAATTACCAACGGCGTTTGGTATCTGCCCCGAATCAAACACCTTGATGGTATGCCTCTAGAGCACGACTGATGTTCTTTATGATTAGAGAGTTTCTGGTATCCGCTGAGGAGGAAAACACATGAAGAGCTTGAGGCTGCATCGCCCTTGGCCGTCCCTGACGGCCGCTTTCCTCATCCCGCTTCTGGCCTTCCTATTGGCCTGCGGCCCAGGTCAAGAACCTACCCCCACGCCGACGGCCACTCCAAAACCCGCGGCAACTCCAACCGCTACTCCCACGGCAGCGCCCCTGGCTACCGCCACGCCTACGCGTCCTGGTCCTACAGCAACCCCGACACCTACCACCGTGGCGACACCAACACCCACGACCTCTCCTGCGGTCAGGATCAAACGAGGCGGTACACTCCGCAAAGGTGTGACCGGTGACCCAGCAGGATTCGATCCCATGATGCACGCCTTTGCGCCCACTGACCCTCACTCTAATGCAAACCTCTATAGCTACTTGCTGGTCAACCGCGTTGGCTCACAACTGGAATGCGATCTCTGCACCACGTGGAAACAAGAAGATGGCGGCAAGACCCTGGTGTTCAACCTGGTGAGGAACGCCTCTTTTGAGGATGGGTCGCCCCTGACTTCCAAGGACGTGGTCTACAGCCTCAAGAAAATGACAGGAGAGATCGATGGCAAGATCTCTCCCCGATGTGGCATCATAAAGGAGTACCTGGCCAAAGACGTTGCACAACCGTTTGAAGCTTCCGACGCCTACACGGTGAAGATCCACCTGGCACATCCTTCGGCAGCAGTTAGCCTAAACCTGGCAACGAACTATTGCGCAATTCTGAAGGAAGGGACTACGACCAAGAACGTGCTAACGCGCTCCAACGGCTCAGGCCCCTTCCGCATAGGCAAGTGGAACGTGGGAGCCAGCCTTCAGCTTGTGCCCACCCCCAACTACTGGAAAAAGGATTCCAATGGAGTAGTGTTGCCCTACCTGGACGCCCTTGAGCTTGTAGTGGTCTCCGATGCAGAGGCTCAGCGGGCTGCTGCGATAACTGGACGACTGGACCACGGCGGCAATTATGCGGGCGCTACGCCCGATGCACTCAAAACTGCTGAGCAGTTCCAGAAGGTCGGTAAAGGCACCTTTTTGGTAATTAAAGCGGACAGCGTGGGCGGCATCATCATGAACGTGTCAAAACCGCCCTTCAATAACCTTAAACTGCGCCAGGCGGTTAACCTTGCAATGGACCGGACAGCCCAAAGAGCCATTGTGTTCAACGACTGGGCTTATGCAGTTTTGTATCAGTCCGCTAACTACGCAGGGGCACGTAAGGAAGAGGAGATATGGAACGTAGTACCAGGGTGGGGAACGGGTGCCAAAAAGCAGGCCGAGCTAGAGCAAGCCAAGCAACTCATGAAAGAGGCTGGGTACGGAGACGGCTTCTCTGTGCAGGTGTACTGCTTTAACGCGCTTTACTACGAACTGAGTACGGCAGAATTTGCAACTACCGTACTACAAAGGCTTGGGATCAAGGCGGATTTGAAGTGTTATGAAAGCACCGCAACCTTCTTCCCCCCAATGGCAAATTTGGAGTATCAGATTGCGGGCTATATTTATGGGTACGGAATGCCAGAGCCCGACATTATGCTGGGCAGCTACTTCATAACAGGTGGGAACCGTAACTGGAGCGGACTCAGCGACCCCCGGATCGATGCGCTGTACCTGCAAGAAAAGGCCGAGATCGACCCGCAGAAGCGTATCCAACTAGTCCGTCAGGCCGAAGACATCATTCTGGACCTCGCACCGTGGGCCCCCGCCACGATTTACTACGGGGGTCTGCTCGTGTGGAACCATGTGAAGGGTTGGGACTACGGAATTGGCAGCTATTTTAACAATCGCTTTGAATATGTTTATGACGCCAGGGTGCAGTGATGGTGCCTGATCCCTAGGCCACTGAGTAAGCTCGTTAGCATTGGTGCAATAAATGCAGGCCTTCCTTATTCGCAGAACGCTTCTCATTGTGCCGACCCTTGTCGGCGCTACCCTGGTAATTTTCTTGATCATGCGCGTTGTCCCTGGAGACATCGCTGTTATCCTGCTGCAGGCCGGCACCGAACAAAAGGTGGACCCCGTAGCTTTGGCTAGCTTGCGCCACGATTTGGGCCTTGACCGCCCACTTACCCTTCAGTACCTGAGTTGGCTGGCCAAAACTTCCCGGGGCGACCTGGGCGACTCTATGCGAACGGGCAGGCCTATCAAGGAAGAGGTCATACGACGTTTTCCCCTAACGGCCCAACTTGCCATAATGGCAGTGGTCGTCGGGTTCGCTGCCGGCCTGCCTCTAGGTATCATCTCGGCTCTGAAGCAAAACACCTGGGCCGACTACTTATCAAGAGTAACAAGCATCAGTTTCCTTGCCTTCCCAGCTTTCTGGCTGGGGCTGATCGTCTTGATGGTCGGCGTGAGGCTCTTCGACTGGACTCCTCCTCTGGGATACAACGTACTGTGGGAAAAGCCTATAACGAACCTACAGCAGCTAGTCTTTCCCTCCCTGATCTTAGGCTCCCACTTGTTGGCTATCGTTGCGCGCATGACGCGCTCCAGCATGTTGGAAGTGATGCGGGAGGACTACATCCGGACCGCCAGGGCCAAGGGACTTTCCGAGGCCAGGGTGATTGTTCGGCATGCAATGAAGAACTCCATGATTCCGGTGATAACCATTGTTAGTCTCCAAGCGGCGGCTCTCCTGGGGGGGGCCGTGGTCATGGAGACGGTTTTCTCCATTCCTGGCATAGGAGCTTATCTCATAGAAGCCATCAAATTCAGGGACTACACAGTGGCCCAAGCGCTGGTGTTGGTCTTTGTTGTGAACTTCATAGTAATCGATACATTAGTTGATATCTCTTACGGCTGGTTTGATCCCCGAATAAGCCACGTGTGACTGGGAGTCAGGTATGGCACAGCCACAGACGACGACTACCTTAGTGCCTGGGTTCCGAGGCCTGCATAGGCTTGGGAGAGGCGCTCTTCGATTTGCCAGGAAACAGCCTCTTGGTCTGGCAGGCATCTTGATGGTGCTCATCGTGATCGCGGGAGCCATCTTCGCCCCTCTGCTGGGCACCGGAGACCCAAACATGGACGACTTCACCATCCGACTCAGGGGGCCCAGCGGTGCTAACTGGTTCGGTACTGACGAATACGGCAGAGACCTCTGGACAAGGATCCTGTTCGGCGCTCGCATCTCCCTGGAGGTGGGTTTCATTTCGGTATTCACCGGATCGATTCTGGGGCTTGCCATCGGGGTAGCCACAGGGTACGTGGGAGGCATGACTGACACGATAACTGAGCGACTGGTGGAGATAATGCTGTCAATACCTGCCATTGTGTTGGCTCTGGCCTTGATGGCGGCCCTAGGCAGTGGAGTAGACAAGGTCATAATCGCTATTGCCATCACCTTCCTGCCGCGTACCATCCGTATAATGCGCGGCACCGTTCTCTCTGTGAAGGAGAATGTGTACATTGAAGCGGCCCGTGCCATAGGCGCGGCCACACCGCGCATACTGTTCCGCCATATTCTGCCCAATGTCATGGCTCCCTATCTCATCGTAGCCAGCAGTCTCTTGGGAGCGGCAATTCTGATCGAGGCTACGTTGAGTTTCCTTGGCCTGGGCATCCCACCTCCGCACCCATCCTGGGGTAGAATGCTCGCGGGAAATCTGATGAGCTACGCTATGAGTGCTCCCTGGATGGTTGTTTTCCCTGGAGCAGCCCTTAGCGTGATTGTGCTGGGCTTCAACCTCTTTGGCGACGCTCTGCGGGATATGTGGGACCCCAGGCTAAGGGGCCGCTTGTAACCCCTGTGTAGCCCATGCGCAAACTTGCAGCTTAAGTTGTTCGGAGTAGGAACAGGAGGTAGTTAACATGCCACTGGCTTTAGAGGGTATCAAAGTCATAGAGATGGGGATTTTCGGCCCAGGCACCATCACCGCTCAATGGCTGGGCGATTTAGGCGCCCAGGTGATCATGGTGGAGGCTCCCGCTGGTCCTCAGAGCGCCGGCTGGCGAGAAGGTGGGGCCGCGCGCGCGGAGAACGCCCGGAACAAACACAGCATAGTGCTCAACTTGAAATCGGCGGATGCCCAAGCGGTCCTCCACAAATTGGTGAAGGCCTCCGACGTGTTCATTGAGGCCAACCGCCCTGGGGTCTCCAAGCGCTTGGGCTTCGACTACGAAAAGCTGTCATCTTTAAATCCACGCCTCATCTATTGTTCGGTTACCGGCTACGGACAAAACGGGCCTTATAAGATGATGCCCGGCCACGGCAATGCATGGGAAGGCACTGGAGGCTGGCACGGTATGCAAGGCCAAGGCCTGGGAAACATGGGTGGCGAATACACAGGAAAGCCCTGGCTCAATCCGTTCAACCTCGCCGACATTAAAGGGGCGCTGAACGCAATGGTCGCTATCACTACGGCCCTTTATGTCCGAGACAGAATAGGCACGGGACAGTACATAGACCAGGCGCTTGTAGACGGCGTAATTGCCGTGCGCAGCAAGGGAGCGCCAACTTCAGGCGTGAGTGCGATTGAGCGCGATCCCAGGCCGTCCTGGAACGTATATGAGTGCAAGGATGGCAAGTACATTGCCACCGCCGCCGGGGAGGAATTCCAGTGGGGCAACCTATGCAAAGGGCTGGGTGTGCCGGAGTTGGCCAAGGAGATGAATCCGCAGGGACAGAGGGCTAACGAGATCACAAAGACTTTTGAACGGATCTTTAAGACTAGAACGCGCGACGAGTGGTTTGTCCAACTGAACAAATTGGATACAGAGGCGGCCAAGTGCAACACTATAGATGAGGCGGCGGAGGACCCTCAGGTGAAGCTCAGAGGGATGCACGTGGAGGTCCTTGGGGAAGATGGGCATCGTGAAATCCAATACGGAACGCCGTTCAAGCTGCTCAAGACGCCTGCTAGAAAGACCCACCGGCGCGCGCCACACCATGGCGAGCACACCGACCAGATTCTGGCAGAGGCGGGCTACACAAAAGCAGACTCAGACAAATTACGCCGCGCAGGAGCCGTAAGCTAGCACTGCGACCAGCCAGGAAGCCTGGCGGCACGGTACAGCTGCCCCTTTACTCGGCCTTGCCCCAAAAGTCAGGAAGGTGCAGGGAACCTCGGTTCCCGCTGGAGGTGAGGTCAAGGGCTTTTGGGGCAAGGCTCCTTTACTCCTACAATACTTACCCCTACAATACTCCAACAACCCTGGAGAGCAGCAGGGGCGTTGTCTCAAAAGTCAGGAAGGCGCAGGGAACCTCGGTTCCCGCTGGGGGTCTGGGGGTATCCCCCAGATTCAAAACTTCCCCTCTCCGACGCGGAGAGGGGGACACAGGGGGTGAGGTCAAACACTTTTGGGACAAGGCAAGCAGCATGAGCGAAAGGATATAGCTCATACACGAGAGGAGGGTATGTTTTGGCAGGCCAAGCCTTATCGGACATGAGAGTAATAGACCTGACTCGCTATATTGCCGGGCCGGTGTGCACCAAGTTCCTGGCCGATTACGGCGCCGACGTTATCAAGATCGAACGTCCGGGGGTGGGCGACGGAGCCAGGAACATGGGCCCCTTCTACCACGATGAACCCCATCCGGAGAAGAGCGGCCTCTTCCTCTATCTCAACAATAACAAACGCGGCATAACACTCAACCTCAAGAGCAAGCTGGGCAAGGAGATTTTCCGAGAGTTGGTCAAAAAGGCGGACGTGGTGGTGGAGAATTTCAAGCCCGGAGTGATGGAGCGGCTGGGGCTAGGCTACGAGGAGCTGGAAAAACTAAACCCCAGCCTGGTGATGACCTCCATCAGCAACTTTGGCCAGACAGGCCCATACAGCGACTACAAGCTCACCGAACTCATCACCTTAGGTATGGGCGGGCCCATGCATTCGACCGGCGTAGCAGAGCGGGAGCCTTTGAAATACGCGGAGCATATCAGCATCTACCACTCCGGGGTGGTGAGCGCCATGTCTACGATGGTGGCCTTTTACGGGAGCCGGTATGGGGGTGTGGGCCAGCGCATAGACATATCCATCATGGAGACCCAGGCAGGCAGCGTGCACCACAGGGCCTACGGGTTGACCACGTATCGGTACAATGGTCGGTCCACCCCACGAGGCGGTATACTGGGAGCGCGATACCCCCAGGGAGTGTACCCCTGCGCCGATGGGTACATAGTAATCTCCGCCACCGGTGCTCGCCTGTCCAGGGCCGTGGAGATGCTGGGGAACCCTCCAGAGCTCATGGACCCCAAGTGGTACACGCGCGAGGCCCCGCAGGATCCCGAGCTGGAGGAAGAGTTCGATGGCATATTGTTGGGCTGGTGCATGGAACACACCAAGCAGGAGATCTTCGAGCTGGGGCAAAAGGCAGGGGTCATCGTCGCTCCCATGAACACCATAGATGAGGCCTTCAAAGATCCCCAATTTAACGACCGAGGTATCTTCACGGAGGTGGAGCACCCCGTGATGGGAAAGGTGCAGTTTCCCGGAAGACCCTTCATTATGCCGGAGACCCCTTGGGCCATGCGCCGGCCGGCGCCTCTCCTGGGCCAGCATAACAGTGAGGTGTACTCGGAGTTGGGTTACACCAAAGAGGACATGGTGATGCTACGAGAGACGGGTGTGATATGAACGCCCCAACCAATAGGGAATGAAAGGAATCGACACTATGGCCGACCTACCATTGAAAGGAATAAGAGTATTAGACTTGACCGTTGTCCTGGCCGGGCCATACGCCGCCATGTTTCTGGCAGACTTTGGCGCGGAGGTGATCCGCGTAGAGTCTATCCAGCACTTTCCCCCAGGCACCCGCGGGCAGTTCGCCAGGCCCAAGGCGGGCGACGTATATCCCAACAAGGATCCAGGGAAGAGGCCCTGGAACAGGTATCCCATGTTCAACACCATGGCTAGGAACAAACGAAGCATGACGGTGGACTTCACCCGTCCCGAGGGCATGGAGATCTTTAAACAGCTTGTACGTGTAAGCGATGTGGTCATAGAGAACTACGTCCCGGAGGTGATGGACAAGCTAGGCATCACCTACGAGATGCTGAAAAGGGAGAAACCGGACATCATCTTTGCCAAGATGTCGGGATACGGAGACACGGGCGCTTATCGGGACTACCGGGCTATGGCCATGAGCGTCGATCACCCCATCGGGCATGCCTCGTTGAGATGGTACCGGGACCTGGACCCCACCAACATGGATGCTTGTGCGTTCGAAGACCCCTTGATGGGGGTTACCGGCGTATTCGCCATCGTCGCGGCCCTGCATCACCGCAATCGCACGGGCAAGGGCCAGGTGCTGGACATGTGCTTGACGGAGGCGGGCATAGCCGCCCTGCCGCAAGCCTTCATGGACTATTCCATGAACGGTAGGGTCCACGACAAGATGGGCAACAGAGACCCGGTGGCAGCGCCCTCGGGCAACTTCCGGTGCCTGGGCCAGGACAAGTGGGTGAGCATCAGCATCTTCAACGACGAGGAGTGGGAGGCTTTCGGCCGCATCGTAGGAGAGGAATGGGTCCAGGCTCCGCGCTTCGAAAACGTCCTGAGCCGTCAGAAGCACCAGGACGAGTTAGAACCCTTGGTGGAGGCCTGGACCAAGCGTCACGGAGACTACGAGGTGATGCACCTTTTGCAAAAGGTGGGGATAGCCGCCGGGCCTGTCCTGGATGACGAGGCGGCTTGCAATGACCCTCACTTGAACGCCCGAGGATTCTTTGTTGAGGAGTCTCAAGAGGACGTTGGAACCCATTTGTACCCCGGCTTTATCACCAGGATGAGCAAGACACCTTGCTACGTGTGGCGCGGGCCGGTAAGGCTTGGAGAGGACAACGAGTACGTTTATAAGAAGGTACTGGGCACCAGCGATGCCGAGTACGAAACCCTGGTGGAGACAGGACACATCGGAACGGAGTACGCACCTGGCATCCGGTAAGTCCAGGTTTGGCAGAAGCTCACACAAGAGCCCCGGCGCTTCCAGAAGCGCCATCCAGGCATAAGGACCTCCTCCACCTGCTCAACGCCCTGTCGTTGAACCTTGCTGCGATCCCCTCAGCTTCGGGTCCAACGTATCCCTCAGGGAGTCGCCAAGAAGGTTAAACGCCAATACTGTTATGCTTATCGCCGCTCCTGGGACGATTGCCAGCCACGGGGATGTCACCAAAAATGCACCAACTGCCTTGCTCAACATTCCACCCCACGACGGCACCGCCTCAGGAATTCCAGCGCCAAGAAAGCTTAAGGACGCTGCTATAATAATGCCGCTACCAACGTAAATGCTGAACAGGATGATCAACAAAGCCATACAGTTCGGTACTACGTGTCGCAATAGTATCCTCGTCTCGCTGCAACCTGTGGCCCGCGCAGCCTCTACGTACGTCTCAGTCTTGACGCTAAGGGCGGCGGAACGCACAACTCTTGCGACTGAAGGAGCAAACGTGAATATCAGCGCAATAACCACGTTCTTAGAAGAAGCGCCCAAGACAGCCATGAGCGCCAGCGCGGTAAGCAAAGGAGGAAACGCCCCCATGATGTCTACTAGCCGTTGTGTCAGTAGATCAAAAGCGCCGCCGATGTAACCAGCGGCTATCCCCCATAGCCCACCCACCGCTACCGCGAACGAAACAGCGAAGACTCCCACGAAAACCGAGGGCCTTGTCCCCCAAATCAGTCGGCTCAATACGTCACGACCGAGATGGTCAGTACCTAACAGAACCTCCCGGCCGGGCGACCTGTACTTTGCTCCTAGCAACTCAAGGGGATCATGAGGCGACAGCACCGGCGCTAGGAGTGCTACCCCGACCGTCACGACGATCCAGGCCGCACCGATGGCGCCAAGAGGCTGCTGCTTTGCCCATCTAGCTGATGCCCTGACCCCTTTCCGAAAGCGGCCTTCTGCGACCCGGGGCATGGTCTGAATAACGTTATGTGGCGCTTCCATATCTAATCCTTGGGTCTATCACCGAATAGAGGATATCCACGACAAGGTTAAGGATTAGGAAGACGAGGGTTATGAAGAGCACCAGACTGCCGAGCATAATGTAGTCGCGGGCGCCAATCGCCAGGTATATGGCAGAGCCTATGCCGGGGACGTTGAACACGAACTCAACAATGACAGTACCTCCCAGCAGACCTGCAAGCCGCCAGCCTGAGAAGGTTAAGACGGGGATAAGCGCATTTCGCAGAGCATGCCTGATCAACACTGCGCCCTCGGCAAGGCCTTTTGCGCGCGCCGTCCTGATGTAGTCCGAGCGTATCACCTCCAGCATTTGGGAGCGCGTTATCCTGGCAATGGGGGCGCCATCATGAAGCGCCAGCACCAGTATCGGCCACATCATCTTGGACAAGTTGGTCAGGGGATCGTCCCAGAGATGGACGTACCCCAAAGGCGGGCCCGAGCCAGTAATGTTCAGCAGAGCGAGAAGGATTAGGATCGCAAGCCAGAACGCCGGAATGCTCAACAAAGCTATAGACAGTATCCGTGCTGTGTAGTCTGCAAACGAGTTCTGCCTCACGGCAGAAAGTATCCCCACTGGCACAGCCCACAAGACCAGAAGCACAATCGCCCCTAGGGCTATCTCCGCTGTTGGAACAACGCGCTCTTTCAGGATTGTACAGACCGACCTCCGCGCCATGAGGCTCTCAGCACAATTGCCGGTGAAGAATCCCGACACCCATCTCCAGTACTGCACTATCGCCGGCTTATCGAGTCCAAACTCAGCTCGCAACCTTGCCAAGGACTCCTCCCGTTCAGCGGGCGTTCCACTGACCTCAAAGGCGAAAACAGCGTCTACGTAGTCGGCTGGAACGATCTGCATAACGAAAAACACCAGCAAGGAACACCCCACCAGGGTTGGCACAAACAGCAGCAGGCGCTTGATGATGTATTCGTGCATCAGCGTAAATGGAGCCTATTCCTGCCAGGGCCACAAGACACCGACCTGCCCCAGGGCAAGGCTACTGCCGCCCTGGGACTAACTGGCCTATCGGTCCAGCCAGGTCGTGTCAAACATTGCGCCATCGATATACGTCAATGACGGCGCGTAGCCCTTGACGTATGTCCTCTGCGCCAAGACGTCCTTCGGCACGCCGAGTGGTATGGTACCCTGGGACATGTTGGAGTAAATGTAGCGCTGGATCCCACGTATTTTTTCGTTCCGTTGCTTTGGGTCAAGCGTCGTTCCTGCTTCAGTGATCATCCGGTCTAACTCCGGATCACCCGCCCCCGACCTGTTCCGCGGGCTTTTGGTCATCCAAGCCGCCATGAACGGCTCCAAGGGTTGTGGGGTATCAAACCCCCCGACGTACACATAGCCCACATCAAAAAGCCCAGTGTCCAGACTTTTCTGTGCCGCTGCAACGTCCACCACTACTGGCTTCGCTCTGATTCCAGCCTTAGCAAATCCCGCGATCAGAACCTGGGTGGCATCTTGGATCCAACCCGCGTTTTGAACTATAACCTCCACCTCGAAGCCGTTGGGATACCCGGCGTCCGCAAGGAGCTTCTTGGCCAGGGCGTAGTCCGGCTCTTTCATTCCCGGGTAGGAGTACACCTCGCTCATTGGCAATGCCGCCTCTGGGAAAACATCCGGGTCCACGATGGCACCAACAACTAGACCACCCTCGAATACCAACTCGTTCAGAGTCTTCCTGTCCATGGCGACCCACATGGCCTTGACAACCTTGGTGTCCTGGAAAACGGGTCTCTTCATATTAAGATGCTGGACCATGAAACCCGCCTGAGGGTACTGGCCTACAATCACCTTGTCGCCCAGAAAGCTCTTGACCGCTTTCCCTTGGCTAGCATCGAGGGATTGGTATCGTGGCCAGAGATCGACCTGCCCTCCCTCGATTGCTGCTATTTGAGCGCTCGAGTCTTTTATGACGTACGTGCGCATTCCGTCCAGGTACGGCAGCCCTCCCCCTTCTTTGTAGCTCGTCACGTACCCCTGGTATCGTTCCTGCTCCACGACCACATCTCTCTGCCACTTGGTCAACTTGAAAGGCCCCGCGCCCACAGGGCTCGCGGCGGTGGCAAACAGCTTTTTCTCAGTGGCCTCAAGTACCTGTTTGGGCACGATTTTTACGTTGGCACTCCCCAACTGTCCCAGGAACATCGCTGATGCCACGGTGGTCTTAACAGTGACCTCGTTTGCTCCGGTGACGTCGGCTCCACTCCAGGCTTGCTTAAGGCTTGGCCCTATGCGGGTGTTGGATGCCGCCGCGCCGAGTTCTCCGACAATCCTACGCAGACTGTACACGACATCTTCAGGCGTTACTGGAGTGCCATCTATAAACTTGGCATCGTCCCGCAGCGTGAAGACGAAGCCCTTTCCATCGGCCGATATCTTCCAACTCTTGGCCATGTCTGGGACCAACTCCGACGACTTTAGTGGGTCGTACCTGAGCAACTGGTTGAAGTTGGAGCTAACGATCAGAACGTCACGGGCCGAGGTCTCCAAGTTCGGGTCCATAGTACCAAACCTAGTATCGGTGAAATTGAACCTGTTAAGAGTCCCACCTCTTTTCGGTCCGGGCGTCGGGGTTGGCACCGCCGTTGCCGTCGGAGTAGGAGTAGCTACCAACTGGGGGGTTACTGTCTTTGGGGCTGACGTGGCGGTTGATGTGGGGCTGGGAGCCTCCCCAGGACCACACGCAACCACGGCAAGCATGCCGAAGAGTGCAACGCCAAGACCCATCCTCCACATGATGCCGTTACTATTAACCAGGTGCCTTCTCCACATGGTGACCTCCTTAGTCTAGTGACCGAGTGTAACCGCTGAATTACGCATTGCGGATGGCGCTTCGTCGCCCTCTCACATTAGGATCACCCTTTCGTTTCGGAGCATACATATAGCTCCGCTACGCATCAACACAAACTGGGGTAGCCTATAATCTATCCTTTCGGGTGGTGTGGTGTCAAGGAAGTGTAGACTCGCCTGGCATCCTACAAATGCGGGACCAAAACCCCAGGTTGTCACATAGCCTGTCCTGAGCAAAGCCGAAGGAGGGTGAGGGTTTCCAGACCCTTCCTTGACATGCTTCCAGGCCGTGCTTATACTTGCCTCACTTGACATATATACGGTAAAGGCTGCGAACGGGAGTAGTACACCCCCAGCGAGGCCCAGAGAGCCGGGACAGGTGGAAGCCGGCGCCAGGCGCAGGGGAAGAATGGACCCGGGAGCTGCAATCCGAGTCCTTCCCTCATGGGAAGGAGGTAGGCGTTGCCGGAGGGGCACCGTTACAGGCCCAGGCGTTGATCCATCCCGACTGGTCGGGATGGGCAGACGCTGCAACAAGGTTCCGACACGTCGGGACAAAAAGGGTGGCACCGCGAGCAGCCCCATCGCCCCTTATGGCGATGGGTTTTGTTGTTTATTAGCAGGCTGCGGAAAAAGAGGAGTCCAGAGGGGCAAAGCCCCTTTGGCGGGGGAACTGGGGGGTGTCCCCCCAGACCTTCTCTACTCTACCCCCTTCCCGCGAGGAAGGGGGTTAGGGGGGATGGTCGAAAGGGTTTTTCACCAACCTGTTAGGCGATGGCAAAGGCCTTCGGGAGAAGGCCAAAGAAAAACGTAGGAGTAAGGAGGGAACCATGTCGGATACAAAGACGTTGCTGGAGGAGAAGGACATACCCAAGGCGTGGTACAACATCATCCCAGACCTGCCCGTGCCGCTGCCGCCGGTCATGCACCCCGGCACCAAAAAGCCCATAGGCCCCGATGACCTGTCGCCCATATTCCCCATGGCGCTCATCGGGCAAGAGGTAAGCCAGGAGCGATACATAGAGATTCCCGAAGAGGTGCGCGAGGTTTACAAGTTGTGGCGTCCCACGCCACTCTACCGGGCACATCGCCTGGAGAAGGCGCTGGACACTCCGGCCCACATTTACTACAAGTACGAGGGCGTAAGCCCCGCGGGCAGCCACAAGCCCAATACCGCCGTGGCCCAGGCCTACTACAACAAGGCCCAGGGCGTCAAGCGAATTGCCACGGAAACAGGCGCCGGACAGTGGGGCAGCGCCATGGCCTTCGCATGCCGCACCTTTGGCCTGGAGTGCAAGGTGTACATGGTCAAGGTCAGCTACCAGCAGAAGCCGTACCGCCGCTCCATGATGGAGACCTGGGGAGCGTCAGTGGTCGCCAGCCCTAGCATGGATACCCACGCCGGCCAGGGCATTTTGGCCCACCACCCCGATTCCCCTGGCAGCCTGGGCATTGCCATCAGCGAGGCGGTGGAAGACGCCGCCACCCATGAGGACACCAAGTACTCGTTGGGCAGCGTGCTGAACCACGTCCTGCTCCACCAGACGGTCATTGGCCAGGAGTGCCAGGCCCAGTTCGAAAAGCTGGGCGGCTACCCCGACATTGTCATAGGGTGCGTAGGAGGCGGCAGCAGCTTTGCAGGCATAGCGTTCCCATTCATCAAGGACAAGCTGGCGGGGAAGAATATCCGCTTCATTGCCGTGGAGCCGGAGGCCGCACCCAGCATCACTCGCGGCCAGTACACCTACGACTTCGGCGACACAGCGGAGCTGACGCCTCTGATAAAGATGTATACCTTGGGGCATAGCTTCGTGCCGCCCGCCATCCACGCCGGCGGCCTGCGATACCACGGCATGTCGCCGCTTATAAGCCTGCTGTGCAACGAAGGCATCATGGAGGCGCGTGCAGTCCACCAGAACCCAGTCTTCGAGGCGGCTGTGCTGTTCGCCAGGACAGAAGGCATCGTGCCAGCGCCGGAGCCGGCCCACGCCATCCGCGTGACCATAGACGAGGCGCTCAAGTGCCGTGAGACGGGCGAGGCTAAGACGATCCTGTTCAACCTGTGCGGCCACGGCTACTTCGACATGGCGGCCTACGACGCCTACTTCGCTGGGAAGCTGGAGGACTACGCCTACCCGCAGCGGGAGGTGGAGGCTGCCCTGAAAGGGTTGCCGAAGATGTAGACAATGGACAAACCCGGGACTTAGGGCTAACCTGCCGCTCATTCCCTTCGACAGGCTCAGGGTGAGCGGTACTTTCCCTCCGCTCATGGTGAGCTTGTCGAACCATATGAGCGGGAGAGTCCAGGGAGGGCAAAACCCCGCTGGCAGGGGGCACTGGGGGTGTCCCCCAGCTTCTCTTTCTTACCCCCTTCCTGGCCAGAGCCTGTCCTTGAGCCTAGCGAAGGAAAGGGGGCAGGGGGATGGTCGAAGGAGTCCTTCACTATCCTACCATTGTAAGAAATCGAACTGTACGGGGAACAAAAATCCGCATGGCTAACGAGACTAAAAAGCGCATCCTGACAGGCGTCCGGCCCACGGGGGCGCTGCACCTGGGCCACTACGTTGGTGCGCTGGAGAACTGGGTGCGCCTACAAGACGAATACGACTGCTTCTTCCTCATCGCCGACTACCAGGCTCTGGGCGACCACCTGGACGACATACCAGGCATACGCCGCTCCGTGATGGACGTGGCCCTGGACTGGCTGGCCGTGGGCCTGGACCCGCAGCGCAGCACCTTCGTGGTGCAGAGCTACGTGCCGGAGCACGCCGAGCTTGCATTGCTGCTCTCTATGGTAACTCCACTGGGTTGGCTGGAGCGCAATCCAACCCTGAGGGCAGAGATGGAGCGCATTGAGGGCGGTGGCGGCGGCGGTGGTGGCGGCGGCGGTGGTGGTGGTGGCGGCGGTGGTGGTGGCAGCGAGCGGGTGCCAGTGGGGTTCTTCACCTACCCTGTCAGCCAGGCGGCGGACATACTGCTGCCCAAGGCCCACCTGGTGCCCGTGGGAGAGGACCAGCTTCCCCACATCGAAATGACCCGTGAGATCGTCCGCCGGTTCAATCGTCTGTTTGGTGAGACATTTCCGGAGCCGGATGCCCTTGTGGGCCGCGTGGCTCGCCTGCCGGGCACCGACGGCCAGGCCAAGATGAGCAAGAGCCTGGGCAACGTCATACTCCTCTCGGACGACGAGGAGGCGGTCAACCGCAAGGTGCGCGGCATGTACACGGACCCCACACGCGTGAGCGCCAACATCAAGGCCGACCCGGAGGGCAACCCCGTCTTCGCCTATCACGACGCCTTCAACAACGACAAGGCGGAGGTGGATGACCTGAAGGCGAGGTACCGCGCCGGCCGCGTGGGCGACGTGGAGGTCAAACGCAAGCTGGCCGTGGCGTTGAACCGGTTCCTGTCTCCCATCCGGGAACGCCGTGCCCACTACCAGCAGCGCCCCGACACGGTGCGAGAGGCGTTAATCGAAGGCTCTCGCCAGGCCAAGAAGGTAGCCGAGGCCACCATGCTGGAGGTGCGGGAGAAGATGGGGATTCTGTATTTTGGGAGAGGATAGTCTGTCATTCTGAGCGCTAAGGCCAACCGAGCGAGGATGTAGAAGCAATGGCGACCTCAAAGTGGGAAGAGACTATTCAAAAACTTGTTGCCCTAGCAGTTGAGCCATACATGAATTCATATCCCGAAGTTGCGGGACGCGAGGTGTGTTTTCGAAGAATCGCAGGCGCGAAGAGTCCCTACCCTTCCGTCAATAACAAGGCGAAAGTGTGGTCAGAAGTAATAGTAACGCTCGGATTAGATAGCGAAGAAGACGTAGCCAGAGTGCGCAAGATCATTCGTCAGCGCATCCCCAAGAAACCAAGGTAAGTCATGTACACCCCAACCCTAGCCCAAGTCAAAGCCCTCAAGCCCAAGGACGGCAACCTGGTGCCCGTCTACCGGGAAATCAACGCCGACCTGGAGACCCCCGTGTCGGCGTACCTGAAGATCGCTCGCGGGTCGTACTCCTTCCTGCTGGAGAGCGTGGAGGGCGGTGAGCGCCTGGCTCGCTACAGCTTCATCGGCACCGAGCCGTCGTCGGTGCTGAAGTCGGGGCCAGGGCAGCCACTAGGCGCAACAGACCCGCTGGCGCACATCCAGCAGGCTTTGGCCCACTACAGGCCCGTGCCCGTCCCCGGCCTGCCCCGGTTCCACGGCGGAATAGTAGGCTACCTGGGCTACGATGCAGTGCGCTACTTTGAGCCTAGGGTGCCCCAGGCCCGACGCAACACGTTGCTGCTGCCTGAGTCGGTGTTCATGCTCACGGATACCCTTCTGGTCTTCGACCACCTCCAGCACAAGATACGTGTGGTGAGCCACGCCCACTTGGAGGACGGTTTGGATGCGGCCTACGCCCGTGCCACCGAGCGCATCGAAGAGGTCATAGACAGGCTGTCGCAGCCCCTGGCTGCGCGTCGTCCTTCCCAAATGGCCACGGTTGGTGCTGCTCCACAGGTCGCCTCCAACATGACCCAGGAAGACCACGAGGCGGCAGTCCTGCGGGCCAAGGAGTACATCACGGTGGGCGACTGCATCCAGGTGGTGCTGTCGCAAAGACTTTCTCGACCCACGAAAGCGGCCCCCTTCGACCTGTACCGGTCGCTGCGGGCCATCAACCCGTCACCGTACATGTACTTCCTGCAACTGGACGACTTCCACATCATTGGCGCTTCGCCGGAGATGCTGGTGCGCGTGGAGGATGGCCGCATAGACTACCACCCCATCGCCGGCACGCGGCCTCGTGGCGAGAGTCCGGAGCGGGACGCCGCCCTGGAGCAGGAGCTGCGGGCCGATGTGAAGGAGCGCGCGGAGCACATAATGCTGGTGGACCTGGGCCGCAACGACGTTGGCCGGGTCAGTGTTCCTGGGTCCGTCAAAGTGACGCAGCTCATGGACGTGGAGCGTTACTCCCACGTCATGCACATCGTCTCGCACGTGCAGGGTCGCCTGCGTCCCGACCTCAGCGTATACGACGCCCTGCGTTCGTGCTTCCCGGCCGGCACAGTATCTGGCGCACCCAAGATAAGGGCCATGGAGATCATAGCCGAGTTGGAGCCGGACCAGCGTGGCGTATACGCCGGAGCCGTGGGGTACTTCAGCTTCTCCGGCAACATGGACACCGCCATCGCCATCCGCACCATTGTGCTCAAGGACGGCGTGGCCCACGTGCAGGCAGGCGGCGGCATTGTGTACGACAGCGTGCCTGAGACCGAGTACCAGGAGACGCTGCACAAAGCCAGCGCGCTGTTGCGGGCCATAGAGGCAGCGGAGGAGGTTGGGCAGTGATGCACGTCCCGTTCGCATGGTTTGACACGCTCGCCACGAACGGTAAACCACCGCTCACCCTGAGCTTGTCGAAGGGCATGAGCGGGGAGTGGAGAGGGGCAGCGCCCCTCTCACGGGGTAGTAGGGGTGTCCCCTACATTCTTTTCTTTCCCCCTTTCCCTGGTAGGGGGCCTTGTTCCAAAAGTCAGGAAGGTGCAGGGAACGTCAGTTCCCGCTGGGGGTCTGGGGGTATCCCCCAGGTATAAATTTTCCCCCTCTCCGACTCGGAGAGGGGGGCAGGGGGTGAGGTTCAAGCACATTTGGAACA
>JAUSCR010000080.1 GCA_030651175.1 Dehalococcoidia bacterium | reverse complement strand
GAGAATGATACCAGATATGCAGCCACCTGCGCACCTGCAGCCAACCTATCGTCTTTGAAGGCGTATGGTGGATGGGGTATAGTAGAGACGTGCTCAAGGACAGCGGCAACGTCATAACCACCAGCGACCTCACCAGGTATTACGGCCCCATCCGTGGCATAGACGGCGTGAACTTGAATGTGCGCCAGGGAGAGGTGTTCGGCTTCCTGGGGCCCAACGGCGCGGGCAAGACCACCACCATCCGCATCCTGCTGGACATGATACGGCCCACCAGTGGGTCGGCCCAGGTGTTTGGCCTGGACGTCCGGCGCGACTCTGTGCAGATACGGCGACGCCTGGGCAACCTGCCAGGAGACGTGGCCTTGTACGACACCCTCAGGGGCATGGAGGTTCTGAAGCTGCTGGGGAGCTTCCGTGGCCCGGCAGGCACCCGGCGCGTGCCCGAGTTGGCGGAGCGCCTGAGCCTGGACTTATCCAGAACAGTCCGTGCTTATTCGCACGGAATGAAGCAGAAGCTGGCAATTATCCAGGCATTCATGCACGACCCGGAGCTTCTGATACTGGACGAGCCGACTCTGGGGTTGGACCCACTGATGCAGCACGAGTTCTACAGTCTGGTGATGGAAGAGAAAGCCAGAGGCAAGACTGTTTTTCTTTCGTCCCACATCCTCCCAGAGGTGGAGCGCGTATGCGACCGCGTTGGCATCATACGAGAGGGACGTCTGGTGGCTGTGGAGGAGGTGGAGTCGCTGAAGCGGAAGAAACTCCGGAAGATGGATCTGGTGCTGAAGGAAGAACCCTCTGAGGCCATGCTGCGTCTTCCGGGAGCGCAGCTAGTCAGAAGAGACGGCATGAGGTTGGAGTACCTGGTAAGCGGTGAAGTTGCGGCATTGCTGAAGGAGGTAGCCAAGCTGCCTGTGCAGGACATTGTCTTCCCGGAGCCGACGCTGGAGGAGGCGTTTTTGGAGTTCTACCAACCTCACGCTGTGGAGTCGCTGGTATGAGCCGGGCGCTCTTCTGGACAACACTCAAGCTAAGCCAGTGGGCCATAGCGGCATGGGCAGTGCTGCTTATCCTCTACGGCATGCTGATACTGCTGTTGTACCCGGTTATCCAGGAAAGCTCTGGCGCAGTGTTAGATGACTACCTGAGAACTTTGCCAGAGGCGATGCTGAACGCCATGGGCATGACCCAAGAAGTGCTGGACAAAATCTTGGTAGAGGGAGGCTTCACCATAAGTGGTTTCCTGGGAACCGAGTACCTGGCTTGGTGGCCGGTGATGGCCGGCATTTACGCATTTATGTTCGGGTCTGGAGCTGTGGCCAGAGAGGTGGAGCGCGGCACCATGGAACTGCTGCTGTCGCATCCCATCTCCCGTGCCCAGGTGGTGACGAGCAAGTTTCTCGCCTTCCTGTCCATTGCCGGCCTGCTGGTCAGTGCATCTGTAGCAGGCATTGCGCTAGGGGTACTCCTTATTGACGAAAGCCTGGACATGGTCCGCGTGTTCCTGGTGACGCTCCAGGGAGGCATGGCGGTTGTCGCCATTGCCGCCTACTCCATGCTCATTTCATGCATTACCCTTGACCCCAGGAAGGCCATGGCCCTGGCTGGAGGCGTCATGGCCATCCAGTACATCGTCAGCTTGCTTGGCCCTCTGCTCGACTCCTTCGCCTGGGTACAAAAGCTATCGCTCTTCTACTACTACCGGCCCATGGAAATCATAGTCCGAGGCAATCTCTCCATTTCCAGCGTCCTGGTCTATCTGGGCGTTACTGCCGTCTGTTTCGCCGCCGCGCTGGTGGTGTTCCAGCGCAGGAAGGCGGTGGTCTGATGGCCACATTGGTGGAACGGGGCCAGCGCCTGAAGCTAACACTGGAGGGCATGGGTAGGCTTGGAGAGGCAATGGCCATGCTGGATGATAAGCCTGTTTTCGTCCTTGGTGGCATTCCTGGTGAAGTGGTGGTTGTAGAGGTTATCCGGGAGCGGCGGCATTACATAGCTGCCCAGGTAATAGAGGTGGCTAAGGCATCGCCGCACCGGGTACAGGCCCCATGCGCCTTCTTCGGCCCTTGCACCGGGTGCCAGTGGCAGCACTTGGACTACTCGCACCAGTTGGAGCTGAAACGCCACACGGTTGAAGACGCCCTAACGCGAGTTGGTGGCATCAATAACGTGCATGTCCTACCCACCTTACCCTCGCCTCAGCAGTACGGGTACAGGAACCACGCCCGCTTCACTATCAGCTCCCAGGGACGCCTCGGCTTCGTGCACCGCGAACGGCGCCGCTTCGTGGATATAGGTAGTTGCATGCTCATGGACCCCTGGATCAATAATGCCCTCGACCAACTCCAGGGCCGCTGCGCCGAGACAACGCAACTGTCGGTCCGCTACAGCCCCAACGGTGGAAGCTGGCTCATACAGCCTGCTCTGGCAAACCCAGAGATCCCGCTGGAGTCGGGACAGAAACATTACCAGGAGGTAATGGGCGGCGTTTCGTTCCGCGTTGCCGCATCCTCCTTCTTCCAAGTGAATGTTCCCCAGGCAGAGGCCTTGGTGAAACTGTTGCGCGAATCCCTGCGGCTTTCAGGCCGCGAGACGTTGGTGGACGCCTATGCCGGAGTAGGCACCTTCGCCGCTCTGCTGTCGCCCCATGCTGCCAAGGTCACCGCCATCGAGGAGTCGGCTTCGGCCATAAAGGACGCGAGAGAGAACCTGGCCCGATTTGCCAACGTGGAGATGCGCCAGGGCAAAACTGAAGCGGTGCTGGGAGAGTTGGATGAACAGGTAGACGCCGTGGTGCTGGACCCTCCGCGCGCCGGTTGCCAGAGGCAAGCCCTGGATTCCCTGATGAAGCTGGCTCCCACGAGCATCGCCTACGTCTCATGCGATCCGGAGACGCTGGCCCGCGACCTGAAGGTGCTGGCCGCTGGGCCGTACACCATAGAGGCCGTGCAGCCGGTGGACATGTTTCCACAGACCCATCACGTGGAGTGCGTGGCTATCCTCCGCCTCAAGGCCGGCCATCCAATTACCCTGGCCTCGGCTTCGCCACGCCGCAGACAAATCCTGGATGAAGCTGGCATCCCATTCCGAGTGGTGGCCCCGCAGGCTGATGAAACCCTCTTGCATGGGACACCCGAGGCGCACGTGCGGGCTCTAGCCCTGGCCAAGGCCCGCAGCGTAGCCCCGTCATTGCGCCGAGGCCTGGTCCTGGCCGCCGACACGGTGGTGGTGGACGGCGAGACTATACTCGGCAAGCCCCGGGACGAGGGCCATGCCCTGGAGATGCTGGAGCGTCTGCGGGGAAAGCAGCATCGTGTGATTACGGGCGTGGCCGTGGTGGACGCCACCACTGGAGAAAGCATTGGGGGCGTTGAGACCAGCCTGGTCACGATGCGGCATTACACCGATGCCGAGGCCCGGGCCTTTGTAGCTTCGGGCAGGGCAACGGACAAGGCGGGAGCCTATGCCGTTCAGGATCCTACGTTCCGGCCCGCGGCCTCTGTGGACGGGTGTTATGTCAACGTAGTAGGACTACCCATGTGTCTTACGATGCGACTGCTGCGGCAGCTAGGCGCGGCCCTGGAAACACCTGCACCACCCAAGGAGTGCCAGCGCTGCCCGCTGGAAAGTGAGTCCCAATGGACATCTTTGGCATAGGCCCCCTGGAGCTAGTCTTTGTACTTGTAATCGCCTTGTTGGTCCTGGGGCCCGGCAAGATGGTCGAGATGGCTCGTGACATGGGGAAGCACGTCCGGGACTTTCAGCGTGCCGCCTCGGAAGTGCCCAGGCTCTTATCCCTGGAGGACGATCAACCCCCGGCGCTACCCCAGAGGCAGCAGGTCTCTGAGCAGCCGCCTGATGAACCACCAGCCCCCACGCCCCAGGGACCGGTTGCCAGAGAATAGCCTGCATGTCACAACTACCAAAGGAACAGCCGCTTCGCGTCCATCTGGAGGAGCTGCGCCGTAGGCTATTCATCGCCGCGCTGGCAGTAGCAATAGGCACAGTCATCGTCTTCGTGTTCCACCGCGAGGTTATCCAGTTTCTCATTCGGCCTGCTACCAAAACGGACACCCCCCTCATCTTCACCGAGGTAACGGAGATGCTTGGGGTCTCCATGAAAGTCTCTCTGATGGGCGGGCTGATTCTGGCCCTGCCGGTGGTGGCATACGAGTTGGTGATGTTTGTATCGCCGGGGTTGACTCCGCGAGAGCGGCGATACGTGCTCCTTTTCCTGCCGGCCATCACAATCGCATTCATAGGCGGCGTCGCGTTTGGCTACTTGGTGCTGATTCCACCAGCGATGGGGTTCCTGCTCACATTCAATGCCGACATCGCCCAGCCCATGATCCGCATAGGCAACTATATCAGCCTGATATTGACGCTGTTGTTCTGGATGGGATTGGTGTTCGAGATCCCGGTCATCATGTACGTCCTGGCCAGACTGCGCGTCGTCAGCTACAAGCGATTCGCCCAATGGCGCAAGTTTGCCATCGTTCTTGCATTCGTCCTGGGCGCTGTGATCACGCCCACCTTTGACCCAGTAAACCAGACGCTGGTGTCTGCTCCAATCGTGTTGCTATACGAAATAGGCATCTGGCTGGCGTGGCTGGCGCGCCCGAAAGAAAAACCGCCGGCTGCGCCTGGGGCTGATGCCCGCTAGCGGGCTGAATTGCGAGTCCGCTGAAAAGTCGGCGCGGCTAGCAGGCTCTTGCTCTGCCATCCACAGATACCTCATCCCCCTTGATCCCCCTTCTCCTACAGGAGAAGGGGGAAGATAAACAGAGACCAGGGGACACCCCTGCTACCCCGGCAGGGGGCTGTGCCCCCTGCACCCCCAAGGGGAAATTTCCCAACGAACTTCGGACTCAGAACCCTAGCAGGGTGTGGGAAAAGGATAGTTCAGAGGGGGCACGTCCCCTCTGACGGGGGTCTGGGGGTGCCCCCCAGAACGTTTCTCCTCCCCCTTCCCGGAAAGGAAGGGGGACACAGGTGGATGGTTCGTTGGCCGAGTGTGCGACGCCATGCGAGATCTAGTAGCCTTTCGTATCGGGACTAACACAACTAAGTACTAGCCGGGCAACAAAAAAGCGGCCCCCACCAGAAGGTGGAGGCCGCTTTGAACGCCAGTGACTAATGGCTCATGCTGTTGGTCTTCGAGTCCTCTGTCTCTTTTGCTGCTGGCGTGTCCTTTCCGTCCCCTTTGTCTTCGTCCTCGCCAGCCGCGTTTCGCCTGAATGCGCGGATCCCTTTCCCTATGGCGCCACCTATCTCAGGGAGGCGGCCCGCGCCGAAGATGACTAGAACGATAACCAGGATGATGATTAGCTCCGGCGCCCCTATGCGTGGCATGACAGACTCCTCCCTGAATCTACTATTGGGTTCATCATACCCCTGAACCCGCCACGGGGCAAGTCGAGGGTACATTCCTTGACGCCCATCCTGGACTGTACCTATACTGGGTTTGCGTGGGGCTGTAGCTCAGTTGGGAGAGCACCTCCTTTGCAAGGAGGGGGTCAGGGGTTCGAGTCCCCTCAGCTCCACCACTTGTTTTTGCAAACGGCAAGAAGTCTGCCAAAAGGCTCGCTGCACCTGCCATCCACACGAATGGCCCACTACGAAGGCCGTGAAGGCAATGCTATTACCACCGAGCCTACCATGCAGCTTCCCCGGCTGTGCTCCGAGTTCATATCCAGGTTAATGAGGTTCTGCCCATTCTCCTGCCACTTCTTCTTCACCTGCCCCTTGACTGTCACAACATCGCCTGCAGCATGGAAAGTGGTGATCCGAAACTCCACCGTCTTGACCCGACCGCGGATGCCGATCCAATCGGAAATCACCCGCTCCCACATAGCCAGAGTGGAGACGTTATTGAGGTACATATTTGGAGCCCCGGAGGATCGCCCTGCCGCAGTGTTGTGGTGGATGATGGCGAAGTCGCGATTGGCCCCAGCGGACATGACCATGCGCTGGATGGTCATGTTGAAGGTAACCGGTGGCGGCTCATCCCCCACCCGCACATCTTCGTAGTACAGTTGCTGGGTCTTGAATGCCTCTGGTGACTTCGTTCGTACCGTTGTTGGCGGTGGGGGTGCCGTAGACTCTTTCCGGACTGGCCTTGGTTCTCTGTCCTTCTGTGGGATAGGGTTAAAAGCGTAGGCCCCCTCAACACCCCTCGCCACCAGCTCGCCGCGCTGGTTGTACCATTCACTCTCCCTGTTGGTGAAGGCGCCATCGCCGACGGCGGTCTTCCTCGGCCTCACATTGACCAGCTTGTTCCCCCTTCTGGTAAGCTGGTCGCCGACGACCACCGGCTCGAAGAACTCGATCTTCATATCCGTATAAAAGCCTTGGGCACTCAGCGGCATGGGAATCTCTCTTGCCTCTGGTGAGAATACGCCCGTATTCGCCGCTGCGTTGAGGTTATCCTGGACCAGGAAGCGCGTTGGTTCCCCTGGCCTCCAGAACCCTCCATAGGAGAAGGTCTGTTTGATGGCGCTCCAGGGAACCACCACACCCCGGTAGCCGACCTGCTTTGCCACCTTCTCATCCCAGTAGAGGAGGTTGCCGATCTCCCAGGGCTCGCAGTACCTGACCACATCGTTGTAAGCGATGGCCTCCTGTGCTACAAGCTCCCTCCCCTCCGAGAAGTCCTGGCCAATGGCGGCGATGGTATCATCCCACGTGTATTTCGGGTTCCCCCGGGGACGCAATACCTGCTTTTCCTCTACCATATCTTGATCCCTCCTTCTCAATATACGGCCCTATCCCTTTGCCTCAGGGATGTTAACCCCTCTATCTACTGATCACCGTCTCCCGGCCGGTAGCTACAGACTCCCGCATCTTCAGGATACAACTCTCTCCTCCAGAAGCTGATCCTTTGGAATCTGTACGCGGAGCTTAGCGCAGCAAATCTCCTAATGCAAGCCTCTCAGAGAGAGGCAGCAAGGTTCCCTATCGTGGAGGCCCCTCATACGGGGAGTGGGCCCTACCGGATGTGGGGAGCATAGTCCATTAGGTGTCCACCTCCTCCTGGGACTCTTCCACAAAGTACCCTCGGTTTATCAGTTGAGGGTCTTGAAAGGCTGCGGCGTCATCCAAGACAGGCCCAGCGGCCTCTCCTCATTCACGACGGGGTAACACCACGGTGGCCTTGCCACCCACCAGGCGGTCTCCGTGAGCGTTCTGGATGTAGACGTCGCACTCCACCTGGTTCTTGTCTGTAACCACACCTACCAGGCTTATGGTCTGGGGATGCGCCACGGGCTGTTGTACGCCCCTTGCCAGCTTGGCAGCATTGCCTTGGCTGAGGGCCAGAAGTCAACAAAGGCATTTTGTACGTCGTGGGTGAGCGCCTCAGGAACGGGGTCCGGTATGAGCACATAGCTCTCTGCGTGGACCCAGTACTGGTCAGGGGCGCTACGCAACTCGGCCTTCGGCAAAGGGCCGGGCGAGGGTGATCGCAGGCGTGCCTCCAACAGCCTGTCAGCCGTCTGGCTCCAGTCGTGAAGCCGGATCGTGGGATGCATCTGTTTGGCCAGTGTCTCGGCTGGCACCTTTAGCGCTTGCTGGATTTCCTGGCGCATTTGGAGGTAGGTCGCCAGTTCCGTCTGGTACTGGTGCAGTTGCCCCCAGAGGTCAGTCCTGCGGATGTGCTCCCGGAACGCCTCATGCACCTTCCTGGGGACTCCCTCCGACGGAGCTACCGGTGACCAGGGAGGAAAGGACTGAACGACTTTTCGAATGCGCTCCGCTTCATCCAACAGGTCTTGTTGATGTTCCTCGTAGCGCCCTCGCAGGAAATCGCGGCGCGCCAGGCCAGATTCACGCTCCTAGCGTGCAATCTCAACATGCCGCTTCACTATTCGGATGTCCCGACGGGCGCTCTTGGCGATCTTGGTGATGCCCTGCCCCGCCTCTAGCTGCTCGAGCCAACGCAGACGGAGCAGGCTTTGGTTTTGGGACTAATAGCTGTCTGGCGTGGCGTATAGGTTGATTAAGTTGCAGCGCCCGCCGCCAGAGATGAAGATCTTCTTGCCGGACATGGTGGCGAAGCGGGCCTGCCAAACAGTGCCCTCATGGAGCCTCATTCTTGGCTCACGAATTGGCTCTCTACCCAGGCCAAGCCCTCTCGCCTATCAACAAATGAAGAGCGGACGTGAGCCTGGAAGAGACAACACGCACCAGCCCCTTGGACACCTGGTACCCGATCCGTTCGTTCTGCTCAAGGAGATCCCGCAGCCCAGCGGCATCAAGAGCAATGGCCTTTACCTTTTCCAAACATATGGCGGACAACGTGTAGGTATAGGGTTCGACAAGCGCGGACCAGCCGAATACATCGCCCTCGCTGGCAATGTCGACCGTTGCGCGTCTGTGTGCCGCGGAGGAAATAGAGGGAACCTTCATCTCCAAGGCTACTCTTCCCTGCTCCAGCAGATAGACTTCCTTGGCAGCCCCTCCCTCGTCAAACACCATCGTCTGCGGTTGGTACTCTCTCCCAGTACAAAGCTTCACCACGCGGTCAAGCTCTGCCTGGCTAAGACCTGCGAACAGCTTGCTTTTACTCAAAGCCTCATGCAATTCCATTTTCCACCTCCGCGCCTGGCCACCTTTTGCGGTCAGGCCAGCTTCTGCCCATCCAGGGCCTTTTGTCGGACGCTGCGCGATAGTTTGGACCAGAGAGAAGAAACCAGGAGGCCTGCAATGCCTCCCAAAAGGCCAAGAACGCCCAACGCCCCCAAGAAGACGCCTGCCGGGGCTAGGACGCCGGCAAAGAGGAGGCAGACCCCCGCGATCATCAAAAGAGGGCCGAAGGTCGTGCCTTTCAGCGACACCCAGGCAACTCTTTCACTCAGAAGTGGCTTTCCCTGAGGCGCAAGGCTTGCGAAAACAAGGGATGACTCACCCCCTGCAAGCAAGTCACGGAGAGCGAAAGGCATGACGTCGGTCCCAGTCTGCTTGGTAAGGCGTATGGTAGACCCCCAAGCTGCGGACCTATCTTGATAGAGATCATCGCTCACCTCGGTAACCAGGATCACCCGCGCCTGGGGCGCATTGGCCAGTATCATTCGGCTCGCTTCAAGCCCGCTTGCTCTTGACAGAGCGATGTCCGGCAACCCAATCCTGTATGGCAACCCAAAATCCAAAAGGGCAACATCCGGTCCGAGCCCCTTTGCCAACTTCACTGCCTGCATGGCATTCTCCGCCTCACCGACGACAACGCCATTTCCCTGCGCCGCTATTTCCTTTAGCAGCGAACGCACCCTGGGGTATTCAGAAGCAACCAGCACCGTTGTCTTATCCATGTCCACTCTCCTTTTTCACCGAACTACCGAACTCCGGAGGTGCATCGAAGCACCTGTGACCACTTCCACGGCTACCCTTCCATCTGAACCATACGAGCAGCCCTTATTTTGTAGGCAGGCTCTGGGCGTAGGCCATGACATCCACGACGTCCTGTATGCTCCAGTTACTTACCAGCCCCGATGGCATACCGGCGCCTGCCTGGCCAAAGCGTACCTTGTGCATGAACTCCCACGGGTTGTCGGCAGCCAGCGTCCCCACGTATTCAGGCGCGGCGGCGTCGCCGAAGTTGAGCACTTTGCCGTCGGCACCATGGCAGGCGGCACAGGTGCCGTCAAACCGAATCTTCCCGCGAGCGGCATCCGCCCCGATGGGCTTCTTGGTAGCATAGTCTATGTACGGAGTCTCGTTTATCAGGCTTTGGCTTAGAAAGGCGGCCAGCTCGTTGAGAGATTGCGCATCGAGCACTTTGGAGAAATCATGGCGGGCATTAGTGGCACCCTTCAGAATCTCCAGAAGCTGTTCTTGAGTCTTAGTGCTGCCAGCATCATAGACTCCAACAAACCCGGTCTTGTGAGACCCAGAGCCATAGGCACCGCCCACGCCCTTGTAGTCCCAGCCGTGGCACTCCTTGCACCGGAAGGTGTCGACACCGGTGCGAGTGTTGGTGGTCTGGAGGGCCCACAGCACCTGGTTGCCGGCAGGGACAGCAGCCTTGGTTTCCTTTACCCAGTTATCGTAGAGCCTGCCTCCCCTGGCGATGGCGGCAACAGTTGCTGGTGCCCCTCTCAGTTGCTCACTGATGAGGGCTTTGAGCTGGGCCTCTGATGGCGCTGCGCCTGCTGCACCTGCCGCTCCTGCGGGTCCAGCGGCGCCTGCTGGGCCCTGCGGTCCTTGTTCGCCTGCGCAAGCCGTCACCAACAGGGCTACGGCTATCAAAAGGCTCACCAGCGTAATCCTGCTATGCTTTACCATGTTTCTTGCTCCTTTTTTCTTCAGGGTATCAACCCAGTTTATGTGTCCATACCGTGCCTCAGCCCCAACAGGTAGCGGACTTCCTGTGTGTTGCCATGTTCCTTGCCTCCTTTTTTCTTCAGGGTATCAACCCAATTTATGGGGCCATGCCGTGCCTCAGCGCCAGCAGGTAGCGGATCACCTTGGCGGCATCCTCGTCGCTCAGGCGGGCCATCCCGGTGGTCATGATGACTTCCATCTCGACCATGTCTTTATCGCTGGCAAAGGCCTTGACGCGCTCCGTGGGCAAAGCGTGGCAGGCAGAGCATTTGCTCTGGTATATCTGTGCGCCTTGCGTGAGGTACCACTGGGGCCAGGTGGGGTCATAGGCGATCTGGGCCAGAGGCACCAGAGGAGGTGCCGGAGACGTAGGTATGGGGGTAGCTCCCGGAGCGGACGCAGGGGTCGGCGTGGGGGTGGTCCCAGCCGCCACTGCAATCGGCTCAAGCGAACCGAGATATGCGGCGATCAGTGCCAGATGCTCAGGAGTGAGATCCTCCTCGCTGAAGGCAGGCATGCGGCCTGGTGTCCCCCTCCGAGCGACGAACTTCACCACCGTCTCCTTCTGTCCCGCTATGGGTGGGGCAACCGTGCCGCCTTGGGCATTCAGGCCGTGGCAGCTAGCACACCCGTGGGCTACGAATTCGGCACGGCCCTGTTGGCTACACGAAGAGCTGTCCACATCCCAGGAGTCGTGCAGGAACTGTTGCTGGAGAAGCGTGGGGGCTTCCACGCCCTGGCCACACCGGGCCAAACGCCAGACCTGTATGGGTGCAGAGCCTCCGGCGGATACAAAAGTCTGCACACTCCGGCTGTAGTTAGAATACGGATCTGTAGTAAGGTTCATGTGAGTTCGCCACGTTTTGTCAGGGCCTGCCCACGGGCGGATCATGATGGCCCCGATGAGTGTGAAGGACAACAGCATAAGAACAGCGAAGCCACCCAGCGGCACAATGAACCAACCGGGCCTGCGCCTGGCTGGGCGTAAGCCACGCTGCCTAGAGCCGCCCATCGAGGCGGCAAACCTATCTACCGACTGCCGCCTAGATGTCCGCAAGGCCGCTTCCCTCCCGGGCGATGAGCAAGATCAATGTCATTACGACAAAGTAGAGGGTCCACACAGTGCCGAGAATGCCAGCAAGAAGATATACATTGATGCCGGGGATCCGCACCCCAGCCTTTTCCACATACTGCGGGGGGCCGGGCTGGATGTGCACCGAGCCGCTAGCGGAGGCGGGGCCGTACTGGGTGTTCCCGTCGAATCGGGCCGTTACCATCATCTCCCCTTCGCCGCGGTGAACCACGGAAAGGGTGGCCGTCCCTTGCTCGTCGGTGACGGTCCGTCCCAACTCCAGATCACTGCCCACATTCATGAATCTAACCGCCCGGAGGAACACTACCTCCGCACCCACCACAGCCACCCCCGTCTCGTTGGTGAGGCGTGCGCTCAACGTCATCTCCTGGCCCACGGTGCCTTCCGGCGGCAGACGGAGTTCGAGTGCTGTGGCGTCAAGGCCTTGCGCGCCGGCGATGCCTGCCAAGAGCAGCCATGCCAGCGCGGCCCCTAGAATTGGTGAAGCTATTCGCTGAACACGCAGAATGCTCATGTGCGCCTTCTCCCCGTTGCCCGGAAACCGGGGCTGGTCAAGACCGGCTCTGGGGGTGGCTCAGGCTCGTAGCCCCCGGCGACGGCTTCTCTCCGAGAGACCACCTTTTCCTCTTCGTAGTGCTCCGCCACTTCCCATATAGCGATGACAGGCACCAGCTTTATGGCGATTGCGATGATGAGGGAGAAGCCGGCGAAGGCCGCAGCCTGAATGGACCACTCCACCCACGTGGGGGCGTATGTAGGGGGATCATAAGGCATTAGTGGGACACGGGTGCCACCCACGACGATGAAGTACCGCTCCATCCACATTCCTATGTCCACCAGCACAGAGGCCGTGACAACGCCGGCGATGTTTCGGGTCCAGGGCATAAGGATTATCAAGCCAGGCGCAATCATGCCGCCCAGCATGTAAAACCAGAAGTAGGGAGCTAATGCTCCGGTGAAGAGCTGGTTGAAGTGCATTTCCCCTTCTCCCGCCAGCTTGTACCCCGTGGTGACAAACTCCAGCACATTGAAATAGATCATGATTAGGCTGAAGCCGGCCAGCATGTAGCCCAGATTGATAAAGTGCTGTGGAGTAATGTACTCCTCCAGCCGGTATGCCTTTCTCAGGACGGCCATGACGATGACGATGGTGCCGATGCCGGAGTAGATGGCGCCAGCCACAAAGAAGGCCCCGAACATGGGGTTGTTCCAGGGCTCGCGCAGTTGCATGGCGAATACCCAGGAGACCACGGTGTGCACAGAAACAGCTACCGGGATAATGAGTATCATCATTATGCCCAGGGCAATGCCAAGGTATCGCTTCTGGCCCACCGTCCCATGCCATCCCAGCGAGAAGACCTGGTAGAACATCCGCTTCAACGGAGATACCAGGTGTCCAATCCTGTCCCGGGCCAGGGCCAGGTCCGGGATTAGCGGCAGATACAGGTAGATGAAGCTGCCAGTGATGTATGTGGTGATGGCGAAAACGTCCCAGACGACGGGTGATTGCCAGCGGCCAAATAGGAATATGTTCTGAACCCGGTCTGGGCGTCCCATGTCAATGATTGGGAATTGGGCGCCTATCATGAGGGCCACCAGAGTGATGAACTCCGCCATGCGTGTGATGGGCACGCGCCACCCGGCTTTGGACACGCGAAGGATGGCAGAGATGAGTGTCCCTGCGTGGCTGATGCCGATGAAGAAAACGAAATTGATGATATACAGGCCCCATAGGATGCGGTCCCTCATGCCCGTTACATAAAGCCCTTCCCGAAACTGGGTGGAGTAGGCGTAAACGCCCCAGGCAACAACAAGCAAGAGGGCTCCCACCAGCAGGTAGTATCCCCTGCTGGCTCTGGTGAGTGGCAAGAGCAACCGCTCTTCCAGCCGCTGGCGGAACTCTTCTATCTGCCCGACCGGCTCCATGTCTTCGCTCCCTTGATCCTTTCAATCCAAGGCCACCGAGTGGCAAGGCGACCCTTGTTGTAGGGGTCCCTACCCACGCCCACGTTTTCACCATGGCCTGGAATGTAGTAGACGCGAGGCTTTGTGTTTAGTTCCGCCTTCAAGCGATATGCCTGGTTCTCGGTCAGGAATTTGGAGAGCTTCACCACTTCCACGCCGTTGGTTGCCAGGTCCTCCTCCAGGTCGCCGTAGTAGATCGCATTCTGGGGGCAGCTTTGGGCACAGTAGGGCAGCCGGCCTGCCCGGGCCATGTCAGGGCAGAAGTCACATTTGGTGACAACGCCAACCGGGAGGGGAAACTGCCGCTCCGGATGGTAGTCCGCCAGCAGTGACTCTGGAGGAACGGGGGGCTGGCCCCAGGTAAAGAATCGGCGGTCATAGGGGCAGGCGGCCATGCATATTCGGCACCCAATGCACCGCCCCTGGTCAATGAGCACGGGGCCCTCGGGCGTGGACCAGGTGGCACCCACCGGGCATACGTTGGTGCAGGGTGGGCTCTGGCATTGCTGACAGGGGACAGGGATGAACTGGGTGCCTCCCCCAGGCAGTTCATACTCAAAAACCTGGATCCACTCCATAGGCTCAGGGACGAAATGCCCATCAATACATCCCTGGGTGCACTGGGGAGGCTTGCCAATGCTCTGACAGCCGTCGCAGTGGCGCAGGTCAATCACCATTGACCAGCGGCGCAACCGTTGGGGATTGCTACCGTTGGTTGCATCAGAGGAGTGGGCGCTGGCTTTGCGCAGGAGTGCTGGCACTAGCGGTATGGCTATAGCAGCGGCCCCAGCGGCCCCCATGAGCTTCAGCACCCGCCGACGGCTCACCTGCCACTTGCGGTCGTTCTCGTCTTTGTTCATACTCTTCGCATCTCGTCGTCTATGTGACCAGCCTCAACTGATAGCGGCCCCACCAGGACCTTTCCCTGACCTAACGATCAGCAGACTTTTGCAGGTCGCGGAACAAGCTGAGTACGTCTATGGGTATGGGTATCGGTATGATGGTGGTTGTCTTTTCGCTGGCCATCTCCACCATGGTCTGGAGGTAGCGCAACTGCAGAGCTACCGGGTGCGCGGCAATAATGTCAGCCGCCTCTGCAAGGGTCTGTGCCGCCTGATACTCTCCATGGGCATGGACGACCTTGGCTCGCCTATCCCTCTCCGCCTCGGCCTGCCTGGCCATGGCCCTTTGCATATGCTCGGGGAGAAGAACATCCTTCACCTCAGCCACGGTGACCAGTACCCCCCAAGGCTTTTCGGTTTGCTCGTCTATAATTTGCCGCAGCTTCGAATTGATCTCGTCCCGGTGCGCCAATACCTCGTCCAGTTCGGACTGCCCCAAGACACTGCGCAAAGTGGTCAAGGCAATCTGAACGGTTGCCCCAACGTAGTCTTCCACTGAGATAACGGCTGCCGCGGGGTCCTCCACCCTGAAGTACACCACCGCATTCACCTTGATAGTGACGTTGTCCTTGGTGATCAGCTCCTGCGGTTCAAGCACGTACGTCACTATCCTCATGTCTACTTTGATCATCCGCTCAATGAATGGAATGATCAGCCGAAGACCGGCTTCTCTAACCCCAACCAGTCTCCCCAATCGGAACACCACCCCCCGCTCCCACTGCTTGACGACTTTAATGGCAAAGCTCAGCAAGACCACCACTGCCCCCACTACCCCCATCCCAGCTATAGACGCAAATAAAATTCCCACTGCGGACCTCCTATACTTGCATATGCACGCCCGTCTGTGTCCCCAGCTTTCTCCTCTATCTCATATCTCACGCCCATTTCCGATCAGGGTCGCCAACAAAAAGGGAGCAACCTGACACATTCGTCAAAGTTGCTCCCTCCGGATTTCGGATATGGGAGACTGTACGCCCTGCTCTCTATTTAGCCTACTGGCCACCTTTTGCGGTCAGGCCAGCTTCTGTCCATCCCGGGCCTTTCAGCGGACGCTGCGCGATAGTTTGGACCAGAGAGAAGAAACCAGGAGGCCTGCAATGCCTCCCAAAAGGCCAAGAACGCCCAACGCCCCCAAGAAGACGCCTGCCGGGGCTAGGACGCCGGTAAAGAGGAGGCAGACCCCCGCGATCATCAAAAGAGGGCCGAAGGTCGTGCCTTTCAGCGACACCCAGGCAACTCTTTCACTCAGGAGTGGCTTCCCCTGAGGCGCAAGGCTTGCGAAAACAATGGACGACTCAGCCCCTGCAAGCAAGTCACGGATAGCGAAAGGCATGACGCCAGTCCCAGTCTGCTTGGTGAGGCGTATGGTAGACCCCCAAGCCGTGGCCTCGTCTTGGTAGAACTCGTCGCTCACCTTGGTAACCAGGATTACCCGCGACTGGGGCGCATTGGCCAGTATCATTCGGCTCGCTTCAAGCCCGCTGGCTCTCGACAAAGCGACTTCCTGCAACCCAATTCTGTATGGCAGCCCAAAATCCAAAATGGCAACGTCGGGTCCGAGCCCCTTTGCCAACTTCACTGCCTGCGTGGCATTCTCCGCCTCACCGACGACAATCCCATTTTCCCGCGCTGCTATTTCCCTTAGCGCCGAACGAACCCTGGGGTATTCAGAAGCAACCAGCACTGTTGTCTTATCCATGTCTACCCTCTCTTTTGTTCACTGAACTACCGAAGTCCACGTTGGTGCATCGAAGCACCTTTTTTCTTCAGGGTATCAACCCAGCTTATGGGGGCCGTGCCGTGCCTCAGCGCCAATAGGTGACTGTTTTTCTCTCTCGTTCCTTGCTATATTCAGTTGGTTCCGCAGCGCCCTCAACTCCGGCAGCCCAACGGACTGCGCGGTCCCTCTCTGCACGGCATTGGTTACTTGGACTGTGAAGCCCTTGGGGTTCTTCTGGAGGATCAGGCGCGCGCCTTCTTCAGCGTTGGCGATAAAACCGAACAGGGCTGAGCTGACCTCCGCCCCCACGTGCTGGCCCACCTCGTAGACCACGCATGTACCGCCCAGGGGAGCGCAATTGGGCCACCCGCCTTTCTCTTGCGCTTCAAGCCCTGCCGCCCCTTCAGGACGCACCTGGCTCTGCCTGCTGCCGGACGTCATAACTCTGCTCCCCTCTCTGGGTCTCTGATTGTCCAGACCTTTATAACAAAGTAGGGGATGCGGATGCATCCCCTGCTGACATACATTTGGCCGACTGAGTTTTCAGTATGTGCTTTGTACTTACCTATAGTACAGGTCTCCCTCCCCTAGCCTCTGAGCGCAAAGGGAGGCCGGTGCCGCCGGCCCCCCCTGTTCTGTATCCTTAGCCCAGCAAACCTACCTGTCAAGCCTATCCCGCAGGTCGGCCTTTGGCTATCGAGCGCGCACGTCAGCCATATCCAAACCCATCAATGTACCGCGATGTTGCCGCTTACCAGAGGTCGCAGGTTGGCGTCGGCAAGATTGCCCGTCTTGGGGGAGTTAAGAGCTTCACCAGCGTTGAGCTTCTGCATCCTTGTTCTCTGGTCGGTCCCTGGGAAATTGTCCTGGAACCTTATCACTCGGTCCTCACCAGGCTGTCCTTCCGTGCCGCCCTCGGCCTTGGTGATAGTGCCGCCCAGCCACAACTCATTCCCCACCAGCTTCATGTACAGAACCTTTACCACAATGAGAGTAGCCTTGGTGGTATTGCGGTGCTGGTACTCACCTACGGCATTGCCCTTCCCATCAAGTTGCATAGCTGTGAATGCGAAGCCGAAGGTGTCACCGTTATCGGCGACGTAGGAGCCAACGCCGGTCGCCCGCTGCACTGCGGTAGGCACTTCCTGAAGCAACTTCGAGCGGTCGTGCACTTTCGTCACCGCAAAATCTCTACCCTCCCCGTGGCACACGGCACAAGCCTCGCCGAAAGGCGTGGTCATAGTGGAGGCGTGAGCGCTTGCCTTCGTACTGTCATGGCAGCCCAAGCAGGCCGCCGCGGCCGGACCCAAGGGCGAGTAGAGCTCGCGAGGAGCCACAGTGTTCGCCGCCGTTGCAGGCAGCGGCAACAGATTGGAGCCAGGGATATGGCACTTCTCGCAGTTCCTGCGGTCGCCGGGAAAACGGACCTCATTGAAGTTGAATACCCCGTTACTCCGGTAGATGGTGAAGTCACGGGTCAGGTCCTCACCGGTGTGAACACGGTGGATCAGCAGCTTGAAGTTGATGGACTGCGCAGGCGCATCGATAGGGCCACCGTTGGCCGCAGTCACCCCCGCTGGGTTGTCGACGTTCGACGGGTTGTGACAAAGCACACAGACTTCACTAGGGCTCTTTCGTGAGCCGCCGTGGAAGGCTATCTCACCGTGACACACGTTACATTTCGAGGTCGCCACTACCTGTCTTCTGGGAACTGCCACCTCGTCCGTGACCGGCACGTAGGCCACCGGGTTATAGGTGCGTTGGTTCACGGTCAGGTCCGCACCCTCGTTCCCTTTGATAACCTGCGAGCGGCCCACCTCCATGGCAATGGCCCAGGTGCCCTTGGCATCAGCGGGGATGGCATTAGCCAGGGTATAGGTGAAGTTACCGTCAGCGTCAGTTTTTATACTGGTCGGGATGTTGGCCGCGGGGATGCTCTCGGTCGCCTTCGCCTGGGCGGCGGTTGGAGCGCTCACGTAATCGGTCGTTGGCCCCTTCACGTTAAAAGCCACACTGGTAATGGCTGATAGCGGGAGCACCTTCCCTGCATTGTCTGTGGCTTTAAAGACCACGGTGGGCTTATTGCCCGGCTTGGTGTCGGTGACGCGAACTATCTCTACATTCACTCCGCCAAGCTGCTTGGATCGCGCAGGAAGGGTGTGGGCACCGACCACCGATACGTCAAACTCCTGGCCCGTGTCGGCCTGGTGGCACAGGGCGCAGGCCTGGTCGTTGGCCTGGGCGCCACCCGGGTGGTCCCGCTTGGTCCCCGCAGGGCCATTGAACAGGGCCTTGCCAGTAGCAAAATCGATCTGGTTGTGGCAGGAGCCGCAAGCGGCCCGGCTGGGGGCTGTCTTGTAGTTATCTGCGTTGGGCGCCAGCTTGGCATAGTCTGCGTCGCTCATGGTCGGCGAAGGGAATTGGACTGCCGGATAGCTGGCGGCGTCAGAACCCGCCTTCGGAGGCGCTCCGTGGCAGACGGTGCACGTCCGGACGTCGCCAATAGTGGAGCCGCCGGGACCGCCGAATTGGGGAAAGACCACCGTGCTGAAGTCAACCGGCTGCGGCGGGAAGCCTTTGATGATGTATGGCGTGCCAGCCTTGACGGCCGGGGAGTTCGCGCCGTAGTGGATCCGGTGCACCATCTGGTTGAACTGGAGCACATTGCCCGACTCCGAGTCTATGTTCTGGGAGGTGTGGCATATCACGCAAAGCTTGGTCTCCTGGCGCAGGCCGCCGTGGAGGGCCAGGGGGTCGTGGCACTGGTTGCAGGACTGGACGGCCACCACCTGGCGGGTCACCGTGACCGCTGCGCCGGAGGGGACAAAGTCGAAGGTAGCGTTGGCTACGTACTTTCGCCCCTCTCTTGAGGTCTCGCCGCCTACCCGGTGTGTGGCGTTCCTGTCATAGCCATCGGGGAGCGCGGTACCAAAGGTATAGGTATAGGTGCCGCTGCTAACTTCCTTGTAGCTGCCACCCATGTCCATAAGGATGTTGGGCTGAGTGCCCTGGGCAATGGCGGGCTGTTTTTGCGCTCCCTTGAAGGTATAGGGCTGGCCTTGCGCTGGGGCCAGAATGTAGGTCTGCCACTGGGTGAGTTTCGTCTGGGAGTCCTGTTGGAGACGGGCGATGGTGAAGCGAACATTCATCACCCCCGGGACGGGGACCTCATGGGAGAGGTCATCCACATCAGACAGTTTCAAAGGCTTTCCGACGGCGTCGGTCATGGTGAAGGTGACAACCGGTTTACGGTCGGCTGGGACCTCGACTTTGGTTACGGCCAGATTCACGCCAGCGCCAGGCGGGACTGGGGCATCTTTGCCTAGCGCGCCGGCGGAGCCTGCTACCCCCTGGTCGCCCTTGGGGCCTTGCTTCCCCTCGGAGCCGGTGCAGGCACTGATAAGGACCCCTGCCACAATTGCCAAGCCAATAGAGATGAATGCGAACCGTTTCATCTTGTCTCTCCTGTCGCGCGTGCGCCTATTTTCCTTGCTTACACGCCCCTTTCCGAGCAGGGGCGCCAACAAAAAGGGAGCAACCTGGCACGCTGGCCAAAGTTGCTCCCGCCGAATCTCGGATCTAGGAGGCAGTGCGTTCCGCTCTCTATTTAGCCTACTGTTGCTCTCTCTCGTTTCCTTGCTTACACGGCGCTTACACCGACACGTCCTTGTGAATAACATCACAACACAACAGGGGATGTGGTTGCATCCCCTGTTGCCATACATTGGGGTAATGAAGTTGCAGTATAGTCCCTGTACTGCAAACGCAGTACAGGGATGGGGGGTTACTGATCCAAGCGAATGAGCCCCTTCCGCAGAGCGTACTTCATGAGCTCACTTTTGCTGTGCAGGTTGAGTTTTTGCATGAGGCGCTGGCGGTAGGTCTGTACCGTGTACGGGCTGATGTGAAGCGCCTCGGCTATCTCCTGATTCATGCGGTCGTCAGCCAGCATGGGGAGTATCTCCCTTTCCCGTCCGCTTAGCTTTTCGTATTCGTCCTGCCCCTCGCCACCCTTCAATCGGTTCAAATAGTCCTGAACGAGCCTCGTCGCCATCTGAGGGTGGATGAACACCTCACCGGAACGGACGGTCCTGATGGCCCTCAGCAAATCGTCCATTTCCGCACCCTTGAGTATGTATCCTGCCGCACCTGCCTGAAGTGCTCTGAATAGTAGGTCAGCCTGGTCGTAAACGGTGAGGATGAGTACCTGTACACCGGGGACAGCCAGAACAATCTGCCTGGTGGCCTCTATGCCTGAAAGGCCAGGCATGCCGATGTCCATAAGGACCACGTCTGGCCGGAGTTGCTGCACGCCCTGTACGGCTTCGGCGCCGTCACCCGCCTCGCCCACCACCTCCATGTCTGCCTCCTCGTTAAGCAGCCGGGCGATACCCCTGCGCACAATGGTGTGGTCATCGGTCAAATACACACGGATCTTTCGGCCTTCTTGTGGTTGAGTCATGATCTATATGGGTACCTCCACTTCCACAGTTGTACCGTTGCCTGGCGCCGACTGTATAATCACCTGGCCCCCTATCAGATTGGCCCGCTCTCGCATGCCGGCCAGTCCTATCCCTCTTGCGCGAGGTACCGCTCCGGCAATGGTAGCTGGGTCAAAGCCAATGCCGTCGTCCCGAATGATCAGGCGTACGACTGTACCTTGGTGGGTGATTGTATCGTAGTGGGTGATGGTGATCCATACGTTGTTGGCCCTGGCATGCCTGGCGACATTGTTCAAAGCCTCCTGCCCAATGCGGTACAGGGTAAGCTCCACGTGTTCTGGCATCTTTTTGGCTGGTCCTTGTTCCGCTACGTGGATCGTTACCCCCGATCGTTCCAAAGAGTCCACTGTATACCCTCGAAGGGCGGCAGCCAACCCCACATCATCCAGAGCAGCCGGGCGGAGGGCATATATCAGTCTCCTGATCCCCTCCAGCATGTTTGCTGCCATTTGACGGGCCTCCTGCAACCTGGCAGCGGTTTCGGGCGCAACGCGGTCGGGCCTTCGCACCACGGAATCCAGCGTAAGAGTCAGGGCTGTGAGAGCTTGCGCCGTCTCGTCGTGCAGCTCACGCGCAACACGGCGGCGTTCCTCCTCCTGGGCAGTGAGGACACGCCCGACTAACTCCTGGAGCTGGCGGGTGCGCTCTTTCACCCGGAGTTCCAGATCTCTGTTTACTCCCTCCACCCTATCCAGTGCGTCCTTTAGCTGCTGGCGCATGGTTTCCAGGTTCTCTGCCAGGACGCCAATCTCGTCCCGGGCATGAACCTGTATTGGAACGGATAGCTCCCCGCTGGCCATTTGTACGGCCGCTGCCGTGAGCTCTTCAGTAGGCTTGACAATGCTACGTGTGATCACCCACGCCATCAGCAGTGTCAACACAAACCCAAGGCTTCCAACGACAATCAGGTTACGGCGGAGTTGGTCCGGCAATGCCAGGGCTACGTCCTTGTCCTGCTCCAAGATGAGATACATGTCCGACATAGGAACCGGCACCCCGGCTATTACGTGGGGCGCAATTCCGAGATCTGCGGCGGGCTCATGCAGCAGGATAACATTTCCCCTGGCATCCATTGCGGACTTGACCAGCGAATGGTGCAAGCTCCGGAACCCGACGAGTTCGTCGGGACCGATGCCGAGGATGGCGATCCCTGACGATCCCAACACCTCCAGGTGGTATTGGGCATATTGGGGCGACTGCTCCGTCTGGAGTGGCCACTCCGCTGATACCAGGCCAAGCGGGCCATAGGGCACATAAGGCTCAGAGCTGCTAACAGGCTCTGTGTTGGCTACAACCCACCCCCATGTGTTTCCCTGGGCATCAAGCAGAGGGGCACCGATGGAGGCGAATTGCCCTGGCCGTCCACCATCCACCGAGAGAGCCCAAGCGCCGGGGTGGGCAGCCAATGCCTGGGCCAAATTGGCTGCGAGCATCTGTTGGTCAGCTCCGGCGGACTCTGCCGGCGCAGCAGCTAAGAATTGCCCACTGATGTCCAGCAGCCATACGCTAGTCACCGTGAAGAATGAAAAGTGCCCAGTTGCCGTCAGATGAGCAAAGGTCTCGAACGCCGCTGTTTCCAAGGCAGCCCTATCATTGCTGGTGGTGAGACCACTTGTCTGCTCTTGCACGTTCTCTATGACATGGATAATGTCTCGACTCACGCTAGCGGCCGCACCTTGGGCAATGGCAAGGCGGTCCTGAAACACCATCTCTGTACTTCTGTCAACGGCCTGTATGCCCAAATAGGCAAACGCTCCAAACAGGACCACCATGCCGGTGGTCACATAGACCGTGATGCGCTTTTGGAGTCCAAGTCGGTCCAGCATACTTGCAGCCACGCTTCTTCGAAGGTATCACCCTCCTTGGCCTCCCAGATGCAGTAAGAGAACTCCACGAATGCGTCGTCGAGACACGGCTCCCCGCGTGGAGCGGAAATCCAGACTCTTCTTGTGGTGACGATTGTAGCTGCATTGCGCTTCTACAGCAAGCGAAGATCCCGGTGGGTAGTGTAACGTTTCGTATGTAAATAGAGAGGGGCGTATCCTTCCAGGGAGTAGAGAATGGCTTGGAAAGGAAAGGCTAAGCGGTCCATTTGAGTATGCTTGCCCGGCCACACAAGCTTAGTGCAGGTGTGAGTGATTCCCATGGATTTGCCCTGTCCAGTTTCAGTTGTTCCATCCTCCCGGCTTCCTCGCGGTCCTCAATGAACTATTCGATGAACTCGCTTAGTCTGCCAGGCGCTCATCTTCGGCTTGTGTCGAACAGGATTGAGCGACGTAACGCCTGCTTCAAATGAGCGGAGCAGACGTGCTGCAACAAGGAAGCCCTTCTGGACGCTCCTGTTTTAGCACGAAGGTGGCTAGGGTGCAAGGGCAGAGGGTTTTGGCGCAGACTGAACCACGCCATGTTCTCTTATGCACCTTCACATGGGGAACTTCGACGGGACGTTGGGGGTGGCATTGGAATACTGGGGCTCGATGAACTGGTCGGTACCCAGGCCATCCAGACCAGTCCCTCCTGCCAGCGTTGGCAACAGGAAGAAGAGCTGCCCTGGGCCATGCTAAGCTTCTTCAATTGCTGCCAATGCGACCACTGGGATGAGGCTCCAATGTGGTGTGTTTCCGTGGGAGCCAATTACATGCGATGTAGGGACATGCCGAGTCCTGAAGTGCCAGCCATTGAGCAGGGCCATCGTCCTGTGGACGGGTCGCCAATTACCTGGTGAGTTCCACCAGCGCGAGCTGCGGTAATCAGGCAAGCCGAGGGATTCCCTTGGCGAGGTTGTCCTCCTCATGCCCACCCATCAGGGACTTTCCCACAAGGCAATCTGGTGACTCGACAACTGGACGAGAATCAGAACTTTTGCTAGCTTGGGAAGCACACCGCTGGCAGCGGATTGCTTCCCAAAAATGTGGTCGGGGATGGAAGACTTGAACTCCCATCCCTGCCGCTGCGTTGCTGGCCGGGTAGCTTGGACCCATGTTGTTGCCATCCCAATCCAGTCTTGCGGCATGGTTCCAAGGAAAGATAGATTTGACAACTCATTCCGCTCACGGGAGACTCAATGAAAAGGTTGCCGAAAAAGTCCTTCTTTTTGTCCTGTTAGGCCCACCATTGTTGCCCACCTTATGGCGCTTTGTTCAGCGCGGCTAGTTGGTCTTTTTCGTCTGTGCCTCTACCATTCTGGCCGGCACCGGCAGCTCTTCCGGGTCCACCGGCACCTCTATGATGCTCGGCAAGCCGCAGGCCAACGCCTCCTTCAAAGCGTCACCCATCTCTTCCGCACGCTCCACGTAGAATCCCCGAGCACCGAAAACCTCCGCCAACTTGTCAAAGCGCGGGTTCGTGATATCCGCACCCACTGGCCGGTTGGGGAACAAGGCGCGTTGGTATGCCTTCTCCGATCCCCATTCGTTGTTGTTCATGATGATTGTCACTGTGGCAATCTTCTCCCTCACCGCTGTCTCCAGCTCCTGGACATTGAACAGGAACCCGCCATCACCATGGACGGCAATCACTGGAGCCTCCGGCCGGGCCAGCTTTGCGCCCAGGGCCTCTGGAAAGGCGAAACCCAGTCCGCCCTGGTCCATCGGGGTAATGAACGTCCGTGGCCTGCGAAACTCCAGGCGGTCGTACCCGAAGGCAGGACACGCCCCAGCGTCCAGCACCATGATAGCCTCCGGAGGAATGACCTTTCGCATCTCTGCGTACACTCGCTGCGGTTTGACTGGCGTGCCGCCACGAGTCCCTTCGGCATCCAGCCGTCGTCGTCGCCTGGCCTTCAATGCCTCTGCCTCTCTCTTCCAAGCCGGATCGCCGCCCTCGGCGCCTTCCCGCCTCAGCAACGACAGCATGGATTGGAGCACCTCCCTGGCATCGCCCTGGATACCTACGGCCACCGGGTAGTTGCGGCCAATTTCAATCTCATCAATCTCGATCTGAATGATCCTGGCTTCCCTGGTGATATACCGATTGTCGTAGAAGCTGGTGAAGTTAGACAGACGCGTCCCTGCCGCCAGGATGACATCCGCCTTGGCGCACAACTCTCCTGCCTCGGGAGATCCCGCCCGACCCAAGGGGCCCACGTACAACGGGTGACCGTTGGGGACAGCGTCGTTGCGTCCGTAGCTAGTGATCAATGGAATTGAGAGCAGGTCCGCCAGCTCCACGATCTGCTGGGTGGCCTCGCTTTCGTTAATGCCGCCGCCAGCAATGATGACTGGACGCCGCGCCCCTTTGAGGAGTTGAGCCGCCTTGCGCACCAGTTCAGGATCGCCCGCGGGGCGATGGTGAACACGATAGGCCTCAGGCGACGGAAACTCAGCCTCGATGGCCTTGGTGCCCAGCAGGTCCCTGGGGATGTCTATGAACACAGGGCCTTTCTTGCCGGACATGGCCAGCCGGAATGCGTGGCGGAAAAGCTCAGGGATGCGCTCCGCTTTGTTCACAGTCATTGCGTGCTTGGTCACTGGCCGGAACATAGGAATATGGTCGGTCTCTTGGAAGGCGTCCCGGTATACCACCTCCCGGTCAGGCGCGCCGGCGATGGCGATGACAGGCGAATGGCCCGCATAGGCGGCGTACACGCCGGTTATGAGGTTGGTAGCCCCTGGGCCGTTGGTCACCAGACAGACGCCGGGGATGCCGGAAGCCCGGGCAAAGCCATCTGCCATGAGCGCAGCACCCTGCTCATGGCGCACGCTGAGAAATCTGATGTCCGGTTGATCAAATAGAGCATCCATGATTTCCAGGACGGTACCCCCAACTATGCCAAAAACATACTTCACACCCTCGGCGCGCAGTGCTTCAACGACCGCTTGGCCAGCCGTCATCTGTGTCATGAGGACCTCCCTGGCTTCCGCTAGATTGGGACAACGTGTTGCTCAACAGTAGTATAGCGCGGCGCTGGCTGGATGTCGCACGCTTGGCCAACGAACCATCCCCCTGTGTCCCCCTTCCTTTCCTGGAAGGGGGACAGAAGAATTCTGGGGGACACCCCCAGTGCCCCCGCCAGAGGGGCTGTGCCCCTCTGGACTCCCCTTTTTCAGCAGCCTGCCAGGAGCATTTGCAGCCCTACCAGCTTGACGGGCTTGCCTCAAAACGTCATTCTGAGGAGTCCCGCTGGCATCGGGACGACGAAGAATCTGGGGTGGGGCTAGTGCCGCATAGATAGCCCCACCACCCCCCAGACCCTTCGTCCCGCTTTATCGGGACTCAGGGTGACAGGAAGGCAATCACTTTTGCGGCAAAGCCCAGCTTGACCTCCAAGTTGCGCAATGACATACTGTGCCGCGGGATGACGCCCCGCGATTCATACTCAGAGTACGCTGGCAGCCACTAATTTGCCTGAGGAGAGAGTAATGGCAAAACCGAAGATAGCGATTGTTTCGACCCACCCTCAGGAGCAAATAGACGTGCTCCTGAGCCTGGCGCCACCTGACATGGACGTCACCTCCGTAGACGGCCGGCTGTCTGAGGAAGACAAAATTGCCATCTGCAAGGATGTTGACGCTGTCATCCTTCTCCCCGCCGATCTGCCAGTGAAAGTGGCCAGGGCTTGCCCCAGGCTCAAACTCATCCAAACACTCAGCGCCGGCTATGACCGACTGGACCTGAAAGCCATGGGCGAACTTGGCATCCCCGTCGCCAACAATGGCGGGGCCAATGCTATCCCTGTTGCCGAGCATGCGATTGGTCTAATGCTCATGGTCTCAAAGAAACTGCCCCAGCTTTGGTACACCACGTCCAAGGAGCGGAAGTGGCGGGGCAGCTTTTCGGCAATTGGCCTGCACGATATTACAGGCAAATCAGTTGGAATCGTCGGGCTGGGCCGCATCGGCAAGCAGGTTGCCCGCCTGCTCAAGGGTTTCGATTGCAAGGTTGTCTACCACGATGTCCTGTCCTTCCCCCATGAATTGGAGAAGGAGCTTGCCGTGACCCGTGTCCCCTTTGAGGAGCTTTTGCGGACATCCGACATTGTTACTTTGCACGTGCCCCTGACTCCTTTGACCCGGCACATGATTGGCAACTCCGAGTTGGGAATGATGAAGCCGAGCGCCATTATCATCAACACCTGCCGTGGCCCTGTTGTGGACGAGAAGGCCCTGTACGATTCGTTGAAGGCAGGGCGAATCGCCGCCGCCGGCCTGGACGTGTTGGAACAGGAGCCTACGCCGGTCAACAACCCCCTTCTGGACCTGGACAACGTTGTAGTCACCCCGCACATGGCTGGCTCCACTGAGGAGACCATATACCGGAGCGCCGCCTTCGCCTTTGAGAACATCCGGCGTGTCCTGGCTGGCGGGACACCAGAGTCCATAATCACGCCGTACTATTAACTATAAAGGGACTGCCTGGATAGCCCCTCAGTTCGGGGTGGAGCCACTTTGATTCTTGAAGCGCACCAATGGGTGGCAAGGCTAATCCCTCGTCGTTGCAAGCCGATGAGTTTGCGAATCGGGGCTCGCAACGACGGTGGAGAGAAAGTCAACCGGCCAGACCGATGTCTGGGGTGCAGGACAGCCGTTTAGATTTACTTGTCTGGTGGGCAGTAGCGGTACCCAAACTCCCGAACAGTCTGGATTAAACGAGGTTGGGCAGGGTCTTCGCCCAACTTCCGCCGCAGGTAGCCTATGTACACACGGACGTTCTCCGGCCCTCCCACCTCTCCCCAGCAGGCATCAATAAGTCGGTCGTTGCTAAGGACGGTGCCGGCGTGCCTAACCAGGGCCGCCAGCAGGCGGAACTCCTGAGGCGTAAGGTCCAGCTTGGCGCTTTTGAGGTACACATCGTGGCGGGCGAAATCCACGCGAAGGAGAGAGTCGCTGTACTGATCATTGATGGATACGATGGGATTGGCCTTCCTTAGATGCGCCTGTACGCGGGCAATGAACTCTTTGAGCCGCACGGGCTTAACCACATAGTCGTCGGCGCCGCTACGCAATCCCCTGACAGCGTCTTGCTCTTGGCCCATTGCCGTAAGGATGATGACGGGGACCTGGGATACCTCGCGTATGCGCTCCAATACGGTCCATCCGTCCATCACAGGCATGCGCAGGTCCAGCGTTACCAGGGAAGGCCGGTGATTGAAGAAACTCTTGACGCCCTCTTGCCCATTCCTGGCCACCACCACATCGTAGCCCTCCGTCTCCAGGACATATTGCATCATCTCCCTGATGCTGCCCTCGTCTTCCACAAGAAGGATTCTTTCTTTCATTGCCATGCTCCCCGCCGATTTCGGCTAACAGTCATCGTACAGGTATATTTATCGGTTCGCAACTGCTCAAGGAAAACTCTTACTCCTTCTTAACGTTTAGTTAACTCAACCTTTACAGGCCGGTGATAGCCTGGAAGCGCTGCGGATACCCATGAACAAGGGCGATTCTTGCTCTGCAGGGAGGCAAATGATGGCAGGCAACAATGGATTGGGCATAGAGGTTCGTGCTATTGGGCAAGATGTCCGGTGGTGGACGGGGTTTGCCCAGGAGGTGAAGGCTGTAGAGGAGGAGATAAAGGCGCTGGTGGCCGCCAGCCGCCAGAGGCTTTTCAGGGCCGTGGACGAAGAGATGCGCGGGATGCTACGGGAGAGTTTGGCAAGGCTGTCGGAGACGACTGACCCTGAGCTTTTGCCTCAGGCCCGGGAGGCGAGAGAAGCACCTATATTGGCGCCAGAGGTCCATTCCAATGGACATGAGAAATGGGAAGCCGCGGCACCTTTGAACGGCCATAAATCGTCGCCAACATCGCAAACAAGGGAGAGTCTGGCTGAGTTGGTTACCCCCCTGGAGCTTACGAGAAGTCATGCGGGGACGCGGAACGGTGTGGAAGACCATGAAGCGACTCTTTTGGAGGTAGCCAGCAACGGCTCCACCCCAGGCAGTGGTGAAGCATACTCTGGCACGGTGCAGCTCGTGGTGCCCGTGGAGGAGGCGGCCATCCAGGCGCTGCAATTTGTTGATGAGCTGTGCCGGCACCCTTCAATGAGACTCCAGCGACTGCTGGGCACCGCAAAGGGACGGCTGGACATATGGGTACTGCTACGGGAGCCAATCCACCTGAAGGAGGCGTTGCTGGGGATGGAGGTAGTATCACAGGTGAACACCATTCCCGCTGAAGGCCCCCAAGACACTGGAGTTTATCTGGAAGTGCGTTTGAAGGAGCCAGGTGCAGTCTATGCCAGCTAGTGCGTCCCTCGCCGGAGTCCGCGGGGCATGGCCAAGAGCGCTGGTAGAGGCTGGCATCCTGTCGCTGGAGCAATTGCGCCAGGCGCGAGAGACGGCAAATCGTGAGCGGATGCCTCTGAGCCGTGTGCTGGTGCGGGACGGCTTGGTAGGCTCCAAGACACTTGCAACCATTATGGCTATCCATACCGGACTGCTCATGGTGGACCTCCGCAGCGAGAGCATAGAGCCTGAGGCGCTGAAGTTGTTGCCGGAGGAGATGGCCAGGCGATACATGGTGCTTCCCATTAGATTGGAGGCGGGCCGCCTGGTGCTGGCCATGAGCGACCCCACGGACTACGCATCGTTGCAGGATGTAGAGGCGTTTGCAAACATGCCTGTGGAAGCAATCATCGCCACTCCGGAAGACATCTTGGACCACATATCCGTAAGCTACAGGCTCACGGAGAACCAAGAGATGGATGCGCCTGGTGGCCAAGGAGACCATGGGGGCAAGGTGACAGCCAGAGTGTTGAGAGAAGCACCCCCTGCCAAGGTTTTTGAGCTGCTGCTGAAACAAGCCATCCAGGACAGGGCTTCCGATATACACATTGAGCCTTCCGAGTCGCGGCTAAGGATACGGTTCCGCATTGACGGCATACTCCACGACGTCATGAGCCTGCCCATGGAGATGCACCCAATCCTGGTATCGCGCCTGAAGATAATCTCAGGAATGAATATCGCCGAGCGGCGGCGGCCCCAGGACGGCCAGTTCACCACGGAGGTCCAGGACCGCCGGATTGACATACGGGTGGCGGTGAGCAACACGGTTAACGGAGAGATGGCAGTGTTGAGGCTGCTGGACAAACGGTTCACTCTGCTGGGGCTGGATCACATTGGCATGAACCCAGGGGTTTTGGAGCGGTTTCGCAAACTGTGCCGGCTATCCTATGGAATGATTATTGTCTGCGGGCCCACGGGAGCAGGCAAGAGCACAACGCTGTATGCCTCGATCTTGGAGATGAACCGGGTAGAACAGAATGTGGTCTCCCTGGAGGACCCGGTGGAGTACCACATAGCAGACGCCAACCAAATGCAGGTTCATGGGGAGGCAGGGATTACATTCGCCACGCTGCTGAGGAGCACACTGCGCCTGGACCCCGACATAGTGCTGGTGGGAGAGATCCGAGACCAGGAAACGGCTGTCATAGCCAACCAGGCAGCCCTGACAGGCCACCTGGTGCTGACTTCCCTTCACGCCAATGATGCGGTTTCAGCACTGCTGCGGCTTAAGGACCTGGGTGTAGCGCCCTATCTTATCGCCTCCTCTGTTGCAGGCATCTTGTCTCAGCGCATGGTGCGCATGGTGTGTAGTGGCTGCCGCACCATAGCCGATAGGCCACCCCCAGAGCAGCGGGCGTATGCCGAGGAGCTGGGGGAGAACCGGAGCCAGTTTGCCTTCGGAACGGGGTGCAATATGTGTGCTCAGACGGGCTACCGGGGCCGCACAGGTGTCTTCGAGCTTTTGACTCTCTCGGACCAGATTCGGCAACTCTTCCTATCCGACGCGCCCCGCGCCAAGCTCCTGGAGCAGGCCCTGGCGGAGGGCATGGTGCCGCTGCGCAGGGATGCCATGCTCAAAGTCAAGGAGGGTGATACTACACCCTACGAGGTCATGCGTGTGCTGTTCACTCTGCAATAGAAAGCTGCTAGCAAAAGAGAGTCCAGAGGGGCGAAGCCCCTTTGGCGGGGGACATGGGGGGTGTCCCCCCATGTCTTTTCTCTTCTTTACCCCCTTCCTCGAAGGAAGGGGGCCAGGGGGATGGTCGAAGGACTATTCCATCACTCTGCAATAGGCGAGGTGGCCGTGAGATTCAGCTACTTGGCGTATAACCTAGCCCAGGGCGTGGTAAAGGGGCACCTGGAGGCCAGAATGGCCGCAGACGCCCAGGGCGAGTTGCGGCAGAGGGGGTACAAGCCCCTCTCAGTGAGGCCGTCCAAGGGTATGCCGGGGATAGAGAGCCTGTTCCCATCCCTGTTCAGGGTCAAGCCTGGAGACCTGGTGCGCTTCGCCCGGCACCTGGCGTCCATCCTGGGCAGCGGCGGTAATCTTCTGCGAGCTTTAGAGATGATGGAGCAAGAATCGCGCAGCAAAGTTATGCGGGGCGTCTTGCTGTCCATACACAAGACACTGGATGAGGGTGGTAGCCTGGCAGCTGCGTTGAAGGAGCATCCCCAGGCCTTCGACCCATTATTCATTAGCGTTGTGGAGGTGGGCGAGTACTCGGGGCGCTTGGCGCCGTCCCTGGAGCAGTTGGCGGACATTGTGGAACGGGAGCAAGAGGCGAAGAAAAAGGCCATGCGCACGCTCATGTATCCCTTGGCCATTGTTGGGCTCTCGTTGGTAACCATGGGCGTGCTGATGGTGGTGGCCCTGCCGCCAATGCTTAGTGTGATCCAGCAGATGAAGGGTGATGTACCTCTGATTACCCGCCTAACCATTGGCACATTCACCGGGGCCAAGAACAACTTCGGCCAGATTTTCATAGGG